>PFEX01000070.1:1435-19273 GCA_002783145.1 Rhodobacteraceae bacterium CG17_big_fil_post_rev_8_21_14_2_50_65_11
TCCACCATCGCAAGCGCGATGTTGCGGTCCAGCCTTGGCGAATACACCGCAGAAGTGACCTTGCCGATAGCCGCGCCATCCTTGTTGACGGTCCAGAAACGGGTGTTCGGCCCCTTCAGCGGCGCCCCGTCGATGATCAGGCCGATCTGCTTGCGGCGCGCGCCTTCCGCCTTGATCCGGGCCAGCGCCGCCTTGCCGATGAAATCGGCCTCCATGTCGAGATTGACCAGCCGGTCCAAGCCAAGCTCGAACGGGTTGGTGTGGATGTCGGCATCGGCATGGTAGGACAGCATACCGCCCTCGACCCGACGAATGGTCGAGGTGTGGCCGGGCTTCAGGCCGAACGGCATGCCTGCGGCCATGATCATTTCCCAAAGCGCGTCGCCCTTGGACCCGTCGCGCAGATAAATCTCGTAGCCCAGTTCGCTCGACCAGCCAGTGCGCGACACGATCAGCGGAATGCCGTCCAGTTCCACCTCGCGCAGCCAGTAGTAGCGCAGGTCCATGATCTCGTCGCCAAACAGCGCGTGCATGACCTCGCCCGACTTCGGGCCTTGCAACTGCAAGGGCGACACGTCGGGTTCGCATATCGTGACATCAAGGCCCGAATGCACCGCCAACCCCTGCGCCCAAAGCAGGATGTCGCTATCGGCCAGCGAGATCCAGAAGTGGTTTTCGCCCAGCCGCAGCAGGATCGGATCGTTGAGAATACCGCCCTCGGCATTGGTGATCAGGATGTATTTGCACTGGCCTACGGCCATGCCCGACAGGTCGCGCGGCGTCAGCATCTGGGTGAAGGCCGCCGCGTCCGGGCCGGTGATTTCGACCTGCCGCTCCACCGCCACGTCGCACAGGATCGCATCGTTGACGAGGTTCCAGAAATTCTCTTCCGGATCGCCGAAGTCGCGCGGAATATACATATGGTTGTAAACGGAAAATCCCTGCGCACCCCAGCGCACGGTGGCGTCGAAATAGGGCGACTTGCGGATCTGGGTGCCAAACCCGAATTCCTCCGATTGCATCATGTCATTGATCCTCCTCTGGTCGACGGCATCCGATGCCGTGGAATATCCTCGCTCCGCAACACCCTAGCGCCGGAATTTTCGGCATTCGGTCCGAAAAACGGGCAGTCAGGGGACCGAGCGGGCCAAAATCGAGGCCCCGGCCAGACCACGTGGACGTTGGTGCGCTACCGTGCCAGAAGAATCGAAAGATCCGGCTGTTGCGCCTTCACCTGCCGCACCGCGATATAGGTCATGTAGCGATCGACCTCGACATCGGCCGAAAAGAGCTTGTCCAGAAGTTCCTGGAACGTGGCCAGCGTCGGGCTGATGACCTTGAGGACGTAATCCATGCCGCCGCCGGTGGCGATGCACTCGACGATCTCGTCAAGGGTGCGGATATGCGCCTCGAACCGGTCGAAATCCGCCTTGCGGTGATGGGCCAGCGAAACAGTAACGATGACAGTGGTGAAATCACACAGCTTGTTCAGGGCGATCTCGGCCCGGTAGCCGGTGATGACTCCCCTCGCCTTCAAACGGTTGAGCCGTTCCCAGCAGGGAGTCGGCGACAGGTTGACGATCTCTGCCAGACGCGCCTTGCTGATCTGGCCATGGCTTTGCACCGCCTTGAGGATGCGGATATCGGTCGCGTCGAGACCTGTCTTCTTCATGTTCCGATGCCGCCTTGCGCGGGGACTCCGCCGAACTGCCGGGAAAGCGGGCGCGCCGCCCGTTTTCACCTTATACCCCCGCAAGCCGGTCCGGGCCAACGCGATGTGCGACCACTTTTGCGCCAAAGGCGGCGCGCGTCGGCGTCCTACCCGTCCGGCCGGGTCGCCGCCCAGATCATGCCGCGGCGCAGGATTTCCGTCACTTGCGGCACCTTGAGATCGTCGAGCTCGTGCCCGATGGAGCAATAGAAGACCCGGCCCCGATCCCAGCGGCGTTTCCATACGACCGGAATCACCGTTCCCTCGATCCACCACAGGTGATCGCCGCTGAAGGTGGTGGTCGCCAGCACCTCGTTCGAGGGATCGACCAGCATGTAATACTGTTCCGAACGCAGGCGGAAACTGCGGATGCCCGCGACGATGGGGTCGGCGGGTTTGCAGATCGTCACATCGTAGTCGGTGTAATCCTCGCGCGGTTGCAGGTTGTCGGGCCAGCCCGGCGGGTGCGCCACGAATTGCCCGCCGATGAGGAAATGATAGGTCGGCCGGTCGCGGAACGCATCGCCCATATGGCCGTGCCAACCGGCAATCCCCCGCCCCTCGGAAATGAGCCTGAGCAGCCCGTCCTCCTGCGGTTTGGTCATGTTGCCGAATTCGTCTTTGTGGCCCGACCGGGCCGACGACCAGATCGGCACGATCAGGTCGACATCCGATAGCTGTTCGGGCGTTGCCAGCGGCTCCAGCGTTTCGTGGACATCGACCACGAAACCGTTGTCTTGCAGCAGGGCCTTGCACCAGTCACTGAAATGGGTCGGGGTGTGGCCTTCCCAACCCCCGACGAAAAGCGCGGCTTTCATGGTTGTCTCCCTCGCATGTAATTCAGGATGGCGGCCATGTCGCGCGCGCCGTAGCCCGCGCCGGCCGCGTCGTTCAGGATATCGAGCGTCGCCTGCGATTGCGGCAGGGCGACGCCCAGCTCCTCGGCCAGGTCCGCCGTCACCCGCATGTCCTTCTGCGCCAGCGCAACCGTGAAGGTCACGTCATGCGCGGCTTCGTCCAGATAAAGAGGCTTGCGGTATTTCAGCATCGGCGCGCAGGCGGCGCTGGCCTCGATCGCACCAAACGCCGCGCCGGTGGGGATGCCCGCCGCCTCGGCCAGCGTCATCGCCTCGGCGAAGGTCTGGTTCAGCCCATGGATCAGCATGTTGACCGACAGCTTCATGACCGCGCCCGCGCCGGGGCGGCCCAGGCAGATCGTCGCCTTGCCCATCGCGTCGAAGAGTGGTTGCAGATCGGCCAGCGCCGCCGCATCACACCCCGCCATGATCAGCAGGTGCGCATCCTCTGCCGCCTGCGTCGCGCCCGACACCGGCGCGTCGATCACGAGGGTTCCCTCCGGCGCGGCGGCGACGAGTGCGGCGATGTGAGCGGGACTCATCGTGCCCATTTCCACGAAACGGGTGGCGCGCGACCCTGCGAACAGACCCTCCGGTCCGAAATGGACCGCCTCGGAGGAGGCATCGTCGGCCAGCATGGTCACGACGATATCGGCGGCATCCGCCAGCGCACGGGGAGAGGCGACACTGACGGAGCCGGTGGCCGCTGCAAGATCGCGCGCCTTTGCGGGGCTACGGTTCCAGAGGATCAGCTCATGTCCCGCGCCCGCGAGGTTGGCGGCCATGCGGGCCCCCATCCGGCCAAGGCCGGCAAACCCGACCTTCATGTCAGGCCGCCCTGCCGCTTTCGATCCCGGAAATCGCCTGGATCAGGCTGTCCTCTGTCACATCTTCAGAGGTGAAGGTGCGCATCACCTTGCCGTGGTGCATCGCCACGATCCGGTCGGAGACGCGCAGCACCTCGGGCATTTCCGAGGAAATCACGATCACCGCGTAGCCCTGCCTGGCAAGATCGCGCAGCAGGTTATGGATCTCCGACTTGGACCCGACGTCGATACCGCGCGTCGGTTCATCGACGATCAGGACCTCGGGCCGCATCGACAGCCACTTGCCGATCACGATCTTCTGCTGGTTGCCACCCGACAGGCTGCCCACCGCCGTGCGCGAGCTTGGCGTCTTGATTTCCAGCTTGTCACGATAGAGGTCGAAGATCGCAATCTCCGCCCCGTCGGACACGAACGGCCCGGCGGTCATGTCATCGACCTGCGGAAGGGTGATGTTGTCGCGGCAGCTCATCCCCAGCACGAGCCCCTGTTCCTTGCGGCTTTCGGGCACCAGCGAAATGCCGTTCTCGATCGCCTCGATCGGGGAACGTATGTGAATTTCCTTGCCCTTGAGGAACATCTTGCCGGCAGAGGGCGTGCGCAGGCCAAACAGCGTTTCGGCGATTTCCGTCCGGCCCGCACCGACAAGGCCGTAAAAGCCCAGGACCTCGCCTTCACGGACCTCGAAACTGACATCCTGGAAAAGCTTGTGGCAGGACAGGCCCTCGACCTTCAGCGCGACGTCGCCAAGCTCCACATGTTCTTCATTCCGGGTCAGGTCGAGCTTGCGGCCGATCATCATCTGCGTGACCGCATCCTCGTCGGTGTCCGCCGTGTTCAGCGTGCCACGATAAGACCCGTCGCGCAGGACGGAAACCCGGTCCGTGATCTTGAATATCTCTTCCATCCGGTGAGAAATGTAGACGATCCCGACCCCTTCGGCCTTGAGCCCCTCGATCACCTCGAAGAGCACCACCTTCTCGGCATCGGTCAGCGAGGCGGTGGGTTCGTCGAAGATCACCGCGCGCGCCTCACGGGTCAGGGCTCGGGCAATTTCGACCATCTGCTGGTTGGCGATGGACAGATCACCGACGATGGTGCGGGCGGTGAACCCCACCTTCAGCCGCGACAGGATCGCGTCGGTTCGCTCATACAGCGTTTTCCAGTCGACGCGCCCGAGGCTCTTGCGCGGCAATTCGCCCAGATAGACATTCTCGGCGACCGAAAGCTCATCGGCGAGGCTAAGTTCCTGGTGGATGAACATCACCCCCTTGGCCTTTGCCTGCAACGGCGAGGTCATGACCGCTTCTTCCTCATCGACGAAGATGCGGCCTTCCTCGGGCTGGTAGATGCCGCCGAGCACCTTCATCAGGGTGGACTTTCCGGCGCCGTTCTCGCCCATCAGCGCGTGAACCTCACCTGGGTAGACCTCGAAACTGACGCCGTCGAGCGCGCGCACGCCGGGAAACGTCTTGACGATGCCTTCCAGCCGCAGGGCCGGTTTACGATCGGTTGTCATAGCTTCAACTCCTCTTGGCCTTTGCGGTTGAGCTGCTTGTCCAGCATCAGCACCGCGATCAGGATCAGACCGATGACCAGATTGACGGTTTCGGTCTGGGCACCGATATGTCCCAGCCCCTTGCGCAGAAGCTGGATCGCCAGAACGCCGCCGAAGGTGCCGACAATCGACCCGGCCCCGCCCGCCAGCTTGGTGCCGCCAAGCACCACCGCTGTGATCGCCCAAAGCTCGAACAGCATCCCGTCATTGGGGTTGACCGATCCGCTACCCGAATAGAACGCCACCGCCGACAGCGCCGCAAGAAAGCCGATCAGCACGAAGTTGATCATGATATGCGGTCCGACCCGGATCGCGGCGTTCACCGCCGCCTCGCGGTTGTTGCCGATAGCATAGGCGTTGCGGCCATGCACGGTCCGCGTCATCATCAGCCAGACCAGAAAGGCAACGCCGATGAAGACGAACGCAGAGGTCTGCAATCCGAAGGCACCCCATTCCGCGATATCCACCATCGTCCAGTTCAGGTGATAGGTCGGCTGTTGTCCGTTATACATGAACACAAGCCCCCGGAACCCGAGCATCGAGCCGAGCGTTACGATGAACGCGTCCACCCCTGTCTTCCAGACAATGAGCCCGTTGATCGCCCCGAGAATACAGCCCGTCAGCAGCGCCGCGAGCCACGCGAGGGGAATGGCCCAATCGCCGAGGCCGACGAAGATCGGCCAGGTCATCGAATCCAGCATCACGATGCCGGCCAGCGCATAGGTGGCGCCGACGCTGAGGTCGATATTGCCATTGATCATGATCACCGTCATGCCAACCGCGATGATCCCGATCGGCGCCGACTGCTTGAGCAGCAGCAGCATGTTGCCGGGGTCGATAAAGGCGCTTTGCGACAGCGACCAGACCGAGCCGACGACCTGAAAGAAGATCAGTTCCAGCACAATGAAGCCCCAGATGGCGCCGTTCTTGACCAGATGGGTCATGTTATCGTTTTTCATCTGTCTTGCCCCTCACGCGATCGGTGACCAGAACTTGCCGCGTTTGGTGGCGATATCGAGCCACACGGCAAGGATGATGATGATCCATGTCACGACGAACTGAACGTAGAATTGCAGACCTGCCAGGAGCAGACCGTTCTGGATGAACCCGAGGATCAGCACCCCGATCACGGTCTTGAACACGGCGCCGGAGCCGCCAAGCAGTGACGCGCCGCCAAGGATCACAGCGGCCAGAACCTCCAGCTCCATCCCTTGGCCCACGGTGTTCTGCGCCCCCATCGTGCGGCTGGCCTGAATGAGGCCCGCCGTGGCGACGCAGAACGACGAGATGATGTAGGTAAGGAACACCACCCGCGCCCGCGGAATGCCCGAGAATGTCGCCGCCGTGCCGTTGCCGCCGACGGCATAGACCTTGCGGCCGAAGGGGGTCTTGGAAAGGATGATCGCCAGGATCGCCGCCAGCAGGCCGAACATCAGCACCGGGATCGGAATGCCAAGCGCAGAGCCGCGCCCGAAGATGCCGAACCACGTTTCCTGCTGGTTGGCGATGTCCATGTTCTGCCCGCCCGACCATGTCAGCGTCAGGCCGTGGATGGCCGACAGCATGCCCAGCGTCACGATCAGCGAATTCAGCTTCAGATAGCCGACCAGGAAGCCGATCACCGCCCCGATCCCCATGGTCATCGCATACATCGCCGGAATGGCGAGCGCCGGCCCGAAGCCCGGCGTCTCGTGCAGGTCCAGCACCACGATGGCCGAGAACGACAGCAACGACCCGACCGAGAGGTCGAGGTTGCCGCCGATCACCACGAAGGTCACACCCAGCGCCATCACCCCCAGGATCGCCGAGGACCGGATCACGCTGAACACGTTGTCGATCTGGATGAAGCGTGGGTTCCACAGCGCAAAGGCGATCATGAACACCACGAAAGCCACAAGAATGCCCTGCCGGGCCAGAAGCCCCCCCAGCGCTTTCAGGTTCGTCTCTGCCATTTCGTTTCCTCCCCTTCCTGCGCGCCTCGGCGCGGCAGAAAATGCAAAAATCCCACTCCGACCGGCCTCTCCCCGAGACCGATGTCAGACCAGCGCCATGCCTCCGTCGATCATGACGATCTGCCCTGTCATGTAATCACTATCGCGCGCGGCAAGGAAGGTCGTGGTTCCGGTGATATCGGCGGGGGTCGCCACGCGCCCCTTCAGGATATCGGCCGAAAACTCTTCCATCGCCTGACCGGGACGCTCCGCCGCGCCGATCTCCATCAGGTCCTGATCGACCTGGTCCCACATCTCGGTGGCGACGACGCCCGGCGCAAAGCCAGTGACGGTGATGTTGTGCTTTGCCAGATCCCGCGCACCCGATTGGGTCAGCGACACCACGGCCCATTTCGAGGCGCAATAGGGCGCCACGTTGTCAAATCCCTGCCGGCTGGCGATCGAGGCGGTGTTGATGATCTTGCCGCCGTGGCCTTGCGCAATCATCTGCCGCGCCGCCTCCTGCATCCCGATAAGGCAGCCCAACCCATTGATATCCATGATGAAGGACCAGTTTTCCTCGGTCACGTCGAGGAAATTCATCGGTTTGTTGACGCCCGCGTTGTTGAATTTCACATCCAGCTTTCCGAACGCTTCGACGGTCTTGGCGATCATCTCGCGCACCTGCGCACGGTCCGTCACATCCACCGTGGCCGACATGACGCGACCGCCCCCATCCCTGGCGCGGCCCTCGTTTCTGGCGGCCACCTCGGCAACCTTGTCGGCGTTGATATCTGCGAAGCAAACGTCGGCGCCCTCGTCAAGCAGCGCCTCACCAATGGCTCGGCCAATTCCCTGAGCGGCGCCTGTCACGATGCAGGCACGTCCCGAGACTCGTCCCATGACGTTCTCCCTCGGTCAAATAAGTTGTCTGGGTGTCGAACCGGCACGAGGCCGGGCGAGTGTCGCCCGGCCCCGGCCCGTCAGGTGATCAGAAGACCGGACGGTCAAATTCGCCCATGTTGTCCTGCGTGATCTTCGGCGTATCGAAGTAGTTCAGGAACGGCACCTCTTCGCCGTTGAGAACGTCGATCGCCGTCTGCAACGCAGCGCGCGCGTCATCGACCGGCGACTGGTAGATCGACCCCCAGTATTCGCCACGACCCATTGCGTCGTATCCGACGGCAAAGTTGGTTGCGCCGACGAAGGTGATGCCTTCGACGCGGCCCGCCGCGATGGCGGCGTTCAGTGCGCCGACGCCCATGTTGTCGTCGCCGGCATAGACGCCGTCGATATCGTCGTACTGGGTCAGGAACGCTTCCATCACCTGCTGCGAATCTTCACGGTTCCAGTTGCCCGGCTGGCTGTCCAGCAGCGTCACGTTCGGGCACACTTCCGGCAGACGCGCCTGGAAGCCGTCGGAGCGCTCGATCGCGGTGGTGTAGCCCGGCTGGCCGGTGATCTCGACCACCTGTGCCTCGTTCTCGATGCCGAGCTCGATGAAGCGGTCGCACATGATCTCCGCCGAACGCGAGCCTTGCGTGATGTTGTCAGGGCCCGAGAAGGAGGCCACGAAGTCGAAGCCGGCTTCGCCGATGTTGGAGTTGGTGACGATCACCGGGATCCCGGCCTGATGCGCCTCGCGCACGGCGGGAATCACGGCCTGACCATTGGTCGGCCAGATGATGATCGCATCAACCCGCTGTTGCACCAGATCCTGCACTTGCGCGATCTGGCGTGCCACATCGCCGCCTGCGTCAAGCACCACGACCTCTACACTGTCATTGGCTTGGGCTGCGGCGATGAACGCCTCTTCATACGTGGTCTGGTAGCTGTCGACGCCGACGTTGTTCTGGGTGATGCCGATGGTCATGGTGCCGCCATGAGCGTCAGCGAATGCTGCCCCTGCAAGCGACAGGCCCGCGAGTGCGGTGGTGCCTGCGATCATGGCCTTGCTGCGAATTGTCATCCTGGTTCCTCCCTTAGATGAAAAAATATGTCTCGTTCCAAGGCACCCGACCAATTGGGAATCGCCTGGTCGGGCCGCCGAACACCGTATCTATCGCTTTTTTGCAGACTCCGATCCGTAGTGGTTTTGTTCGTTTTGAACAAATTGTTGTTCAGAGTGGATATCTGTGCTGTTCTCGTGTCTCCCCCAATCCGTCACAAGGAAGCGATACACAGCATGACACAGCCGATTCCACCGCGCGGCACGATCGCGGGGCACGTATCCGAAGATGACAGGGACATGAAAAATATTCGAAACGAATATTTACTTGGGGGGAAGCCGGTTGCCGCCGGCAGATCTCCTTTTGCCCCGTCGGAAATGCTTCAGGCGATTGATCTGATAGAGGATTTCGCATCCGAAATCGAATCGACGCTCGATGTTGCATCGCCCAACCCGCATCTGAACATGGCCTTGCACCTTGTCAAAAATCACCTCGAAGGCCGTATTTCCACGGCCTCCTCGGTGATCGCGGCATCTGCTGTCCCATACGCCACGGCGCGGCGCAAACTGGCTGAGCTGCAAGAGGCCGGTCTGATCGAGACGCGCCCGCGCACGAAATCCGGGAAGAGCTTTTCGCTGCATCCCAGTGCATTGCTGCTGGGCAACTGGGGGCAATTGTCGGATCGGTTGCTTCGGATGGCGAAAAAACATGTCGGCGACGCCCGGCAAGACCGGGCCGAGGTGGAATATTACTTTGGCGGCACCTATCAGGTCGGTCGCTCGATCCAGCCGCCGAAGGTTTTGCCGGAGCCGCTGTCGCTGTCAGGGGGCTTGCGTATCCTTGTGCACGGCGATCCGACTTTCATGGTGATGGAAAGCCTCAAGCGGCAATTCGAACAGGTCGTCGGCACAAAGATCAGCCAGCGTGCCTTTTCCATCGACCGTCTGCACGAGGAGGCGCTGCGCAACGGCGAACGCCCAACCAGCCGCTATGACATCATCGCCGTCGACCTGCCCTGGATCGGGGAATTCGTGAGCAAGGGGCTCTTGACGCCGCTCGACGCGGTGCTCGACACCGACGCGCTCGATCCGGGCGATTTTCACACCGCCGGCTGGCGCGCGGCGCATTGGGCGGGCCGCCCCTACGGCGTTCCCAGCCAGACCACCCCGGAACTGATGTTCTACCGCAAGGACTGGTTCGCGGAAGCCGGACTGGAACCGCCACACAGCACCGACGGCGTGCTGCAGGCCGCGCGCGCGTTGCATGATCCGAAGAAGGGTCGCTGCGGCATCGCGTGGAATGCGGCGCGCGGCACCGCGCTGGGCCATACCTTCATGATGACCTGCGCTGATTTCGGCCAGCCGATCCTGAACCTCGATCCGATCTCGGGCGGTTACGACGCCGCTGACCTCGACCGTGACGACATCGTGCCGACGATCGACACGCCGCGCGCGCTGGAGGCGGCCGAGTACCTCATGGCGCTGCTGGAATTCTCGCCGCCCGACATCCTGTCGATGTCGTGGTACGAGCGCATCCGCCCCTACGCCGCCGGCAAGATCGCGATGGCCTACGGGTATACCCTGCTCGCACCCTATTTCGAACTGGACGAAACCTCGCCCGCCAATGGCAACACAGGCTACCTGCCGCACCCGGCGGGCCCTTCGGGGCATCCGATCGCGCCGGTGGGCGGCTATGTGCTGTGCATTCCGGCCAACCTGCCCGAGGCCCGAAAGCGCGAGGCCGCGAAGGCTCTGGTCGCCTTCACCTCGCCCGAGGCGCAGAAGCTCTACATCCAGCACGGCAGCCGCACCGCACCGCGCTATTCGGTCGGCGCCGACCCCGATGTGCGCCAGCTTTCGCCGATCTTCGAGGCGGTGGACGCGATGTCATGGCGCGACGAGCTGCAATTCTGGCCGCGCCCGCCGGTGCCGCAGATCAATGAGCTTATCGCGATCTGCGGACAGGAAATCCACGACATGCTGCGCGGGGTCACCGCCCCGCGCGACACGCTGGCACGGGCGCAAGCCCGGGCCGAACAGGTCATGAAAGACAGGGATTAAGAGGAGGACCCCAATGGACCCGAAACGACTGGACGGAAAGAACATCCTGATCACCGGCGGCGCCCGCGGCATGGGTGCCGGCAACGCCGAGGCCTTCGCGGCGCAGGGCGCGAATGTCTGCATCGGCGATCTCGATCTGGAGGAGGCGCAGAAGGTCGCCGACAAGATCAACGCCGCCGGAAACGGCAAGGCAATCGCGGCCAGGATGGACGTCACCAAGCGCGAGGACAACGCCGCCGCCGTCGCCGCCACGGTGGAGGCGTTCGGCAATATCAACGTCGCGCTGTTCAACGCCGGCCTCAACAAGCCCAAGTTCTTCATGGATATCGATGAAGACAACTGGGACATGATCATGAACGTCAACACCAAGGCGATGTGGCTCGGCATGCAGGAAGCCGCCCGCCAGATGATCGCGCAGGGCCCGATGGAGGATCACCCCTACAAGATCATCAACGTCGGATCCATCGCCAGCCGCAAGCCGCTGATCGACGTCACGGTCTACTGCACCTCGAAGTACGGCTGCCTTGCGTTGACGCATTGCGGCGCACTTGGTCTTGCGGAACACAACATCACCGTCAACGGCTACGCGCCGGGTGTCGTGGTGACGCCGCTTTGGGAACAGCTCGACAAGGACCTGGTCGACATGGGTTTCAAGGAGCGCGCCGGGCAGGCCTACGACGATATCGTCGCCAACAACCTGGTGATCAAGCGCGTTTCCTACCCGGACGATATCACCGGCACCGCGTCGTTCCTCGCGTCCGACGACAGCGACTACATGACCGGCCAGATGATCCATATCGACGGCGGCTGGTGCATCCAGTGACGCCTGGGGGGGTGCGCAGACACGCGCACCTTCCGTTTTCCCACCCTATCAACGGTGCGTGCAAGCACGCACCCTACGGAGTTTCGCCATGAACCGCGCATTGATGCCCAACCTGCTCACCCCGCAAGACCTCGAACCCAACTGGGAGTGGCGCGAGCGCCTTCCCGCCTGGGGTCATACCTCGGTCGATTTCGAACGCCGCATCGACCATGACCGGCTGCGCCGCTACCGCCTTGCCCGCACCCGGCAGGCGTTGCAGGCCTCCGGGGCCGGCACCCTGCTGCTTTTCGACGTCAACAACATCCGCTATGTCTCGGCCACCAAGATCGGCGAATGGGAACGCGACAAGATGTGCCGTTTCTGCCTGCTGACCGGTGACGATTCCCCCTACGTCTGGGATTTCGGATCCGCCGCCGTGCACCACCAGCGCTATTCCGACTGGCTGGAACCCGACCATTGCCTTGCCGGTGTGGTCGGCATGCGCGGGACGATCCCGCCCGAATTCGGGCTGATGCGCAAATACGCCAAGGACATCGCCCGCCTCATCAAGGAGGCCGGAATGGCCGACATGCCGGTCGGTGTGGACTACGCCGAAACGGCCATGTTCCACGCGCTTCAGGAAGAAGGGATCAACGTGATCGACGGCCAGCAGATCATGCTGTCAGCGCGCGAGATCAAGAACTGGGACGAAATCCAGCTTCTGACGCAGGCCGCGAGCATGGTCGATGGCGTCTACCACATGATCTACGAGGAGTTGAAACCGGGCATCCGCGAAAATGACATCGTCGCCCTCAGCAACAAGATGCTCTACGAGATGGGATCGGACGACGTGGAGGCGATCAACGCCATTTCGGGCGAGCGTTGCAACCCGCACCCGCACAACTTCACCGACAGGCTGTTCCGTCCCGGCGACCAGGCGTTCTTCGATATTCTTCAATCGTATCAGGGCTATCGCACCTGTTACTACCGAACTTTCAATATCGGCCGCTCGACACCTTCGCAGACGGATGCCTATATCAGGGCGCGCGAATGGATCGATGCCTCGATCGCGATGATCCGGCCCGGCGTAACCACCGACAAGGTGGCCGCGGTGTGGCCCAAGGCAGAGGAGTTCGGCTTCCCCTCGGAAGCGGCCGCCTTCGGCCTGCAATTCGGCCACGGCCTCGGCCTTGCGCTGCACGAACGCCCGATCATCAGCCGCGCCGTGTCGCTCGATCATCCGATGGAGATCCAGACCGGAATGGTCTTTGCGCTGGAAACCTATTGCCCCGCCAGCGACGGCTACTCCGCCGCCCGGATCGAGGAAGAGGTTGTGGTGACGCCGACCGGCTGCGAGGTGATCAGCTTGTTCCCGGCCGAGGAATTGCCGATCGCCAACCGCTACTGAGGGGCGTGCGGGCGGTGCGTGCAAGCACGCACCCTACGCGTGGATCCACGCGGAGGCACGCCGAAGATGTGTTTATCCCTGACGGGACCCGCGGGGGGGGGGGCTGTCTGCCCCCCCCGCACCCCCCAAAGGTATTTTCACCAAGATGAACGGGCCGGGGGCCCGGGAAGGATTCGCCAAATGGCCGACACCAAGACGAATACCGAAGATTACATGCGGATGTACCGCCAGATGGTGCGGATCCGTGTCTTCGAAGACAACGCCAACCAGCTTTACCTGTCCGCCAAGATGCCGGGGCTCACACACATGTATTCCGGCGAAGAAGCCGTTGCCGTGGGCATCTGCGAGGCGCTGACAGATGATGACCGCATCACCTCGACCCACCGGGGTCACGGACATTGCGTGGCCAAGGGGGCCGACTACAAGCAGATGTTCTGCGAGTTGCTGGGCAAGGAAGAGGGCTATTGCCGGGGCAAGGGCGGTTCCATGCATATCGCCGACCAGAGCCACGGCAACCTTGGTGCCAATGCGATTGTCGGCGGCTCCATGGGGATTGCCACCGGCTCGGCCTTGAGCTCGAAGTTGCAAGGCTCCGACGACGTGACGGTGTGTTTCTTCGGCGACGGCGCCACCGCACAGGGGCTGCTTTACGAGGTCATGAACATGGCCGCGCTGTGGCATCTGCCGGTTATCTACGCCTGCGAGAATAACGGCTATTCCGAATACACCAAGACCGAGGAGATCGCCGCCGGGTCGATCACCGCGCGGGCCGAAGCCTTCGGGATCGAGGCCTTTACCGTCGACGGACAGGACGTGCTGGCGGTCAACGACCTGACACAAAAACTGGTGGCGCGGGCCCGCAAGGGCGAGGGGCCGTTCTTCGTGGAACTGTTGACCTATCGCTACCATGGCCACCACGTGGGCGACATCAACCGCGCCTATTACCGCGAGAAAGAGGAAGAAACGATCTGGAAGGAAAGCCGCGACCCGATCGTGAATTTCGGCAAGTGGCTGTCGGAGGAGGGCATCGCGTCGGCCGAGGATCTGAAGACGATGGAGGACGAGATCCGCGCCGAGGCCAAGCAAGCCGTCGATTACGCGCTGGCGGCCAAGTATCCCGACGAGAGCGAGGTCGACATGCATGTCTTCGCCCCCACCGACCCCGCCACGCTGCGACCCGGCGCCTGAGGAGGACCCGAACATGAGAGAGATTACCCTGTCCCAGGCCGTGAACGAGGCAATTGCCGAGGAAATGCGCCGCGACCCCACCACCTTCCTGATCGGCGAGGACGTGGCCGAGGCGGGCACGCCCTTCAAGGTGCTGGCCGGTCTGGCCGATGAATTCGGCACCGAGCGCGTGATCGACACGCCGATTGCCGAGCCCGGCTTCATGGGGATCGCCGTCGGCGCCGCACTGACCGGATCGCGGCCCATCGTCGACCTGATGTTCGGCGATTTCATCTACCTGATCATGGACCAGCTGTGTAACCAGGCGGCGAAGGCCTATTACATGTCGGGCGGCAAGCTCAACGTGCCGCTTGTCCTGCGCACCAATCTGGGCGCAACCCGCCGCTCCGCCGCGCAACACTCGCAATCGCTGCACGCGCTGGTCGCCCATATTCCGGGGTTGAAGGTTGCGATGCCCTCTTCGGCCTATGAGGCCAAGGGCCTGATGAAGACCGCGATCCGCGACAACAACCCGGTCGTGATCTTTGAAGACAAGCTGATGTATAACGACAAGGCCCCGGTGCCGGAGGAAGAATACCTGATCCCCTTCGGCGAGGCGCATGTGAAGCGCGAAGGAACCGACATCACGCTTATCGCCACCTCGTCGATGGTGCAGGTCTGCGAGGCCGCCGCCGAGATGCTGGCCGCAGAGGGGATCAGCGCCGAGGTGATCGACCCGCGCACCATCGTGCCGCTTGATGAAGCGACACTGATCGCGTCGGCAAAGAAGACCAGCCGCGTGATCGTGGTGGACGAGGGCCACCAGAGCTATGGCATCACCGGCGAGATCGCGGGCCGGATCAACGAAAAGGCGTTCTACCATCTAGACGCGCCAGTGCTGCGCATGGGGGCGATGGACGTGCCGGTTCCGTTCAGCCCGGCGCTGGAAGATATCACCGTGCCGACGCCCGAAGGCGTAGCCGAAAACGCCCGCAAGCTGATGTCAGGGGAGATGATCCATGCCGCATGAGGTGATCATGCCCGCCCTCGGGATGGCGCAGGACACCGGCAAGATCGTGGGCTGGCTGAAGCAGCCGGGAGACGCGGTCAAGGCGGGCGAAGCGCTCTTCGAGGTGGAAACCGACAAGGCGACGATGGAGGTCGAGGCGCCCGCCGACGGGTTCCTGACGGATGTGCAGGCCGGCGATGGCGAGGATGTGCCGGTGGGCAACGTGATCGCGCTGATCTCTGACACCGCGGAAGATAGCGGCAGCCGTGTCGCCCCGGCCCCGGCGGCGGGTGACGCCGCGTCGGAGGACGCCCTGCCCGAGGGCATCGGCGTCATCATGCCCGCGCTCGGCATGGCGCAGGATGAGGGCGTCATCGTCGCGTGGCACAAGGCGCCGGGCGAGGCCGTGGCGTCGGGCGATATCCTGTTCGAGGTGGAAACCGACAAGGCCACGATGGAGGTCGAGGCCGGCCAAGACGGCTTTGTCGCGGCCCTGTTGGCCGAGGCTGGCGAGGCCGCGCCGGTGGGGGAAGTGATTGCCATCATCTCGGGCGAGAAGCCCGCGACGCCGGTGCAGCGAAGCTGGGCCGACAAGGCAAAAGCGGTCCCGGCCGCGGCGCCCCCCCCCACCGAGGCCGAAGACAAACCGGCCCCGCCCAAGGCGCCGGCGAAACCGGCCGCCAAGGCCACGGCCCCGGTCAGCCCCGGCGGACGCATCCTTGCCTCGCCCAAGGCGCGACGGATCGCGCTGGAGGAAGGGCTGGACCTGGGCCGACTGGTCGAGTCAGGCCATCCGCAGCCCTACCACGTTGCAGACCTGGAGGTTCTGCGCAACCTGCCCGCCGAGGCCGCCGCCCCGGCCACAGCAACCGCCAGCAGTCGCCGCCTGACCGCAGAAGTGCCTGCCGAGGCCTTCGCCGCATTCTGCGCGTGGGCTGCGGAGGATAGCGGTGCCCCCGTCGACCGCCCTGCGCTTCTGGCCCGGTTCGCGGCAGCGGCCCTTGGCCGGCCCGATGCCGGGGTCGCGGTCGAGAGCCATGGCCAGACCCGCACCCTGCCAGAGGACACCGATCCTGTGCTGATCCTGCGCGATCTGGCAGGCTCGCCGCTTACCTCGATCAATCTGGGCGCCGAGGACGTTCCGGTGCTGACTCTCACAGGTGCCTGCGATACGCTGACCATCACACTCGAATGCGCGCCGGGGCAGCTTTCCGCCCCCGAGGCGCTCGACCTTCTTGCCGGGTTTGCCGGCCGGATGGGCGAGCCGCTGCGCCATCTGCTCTGACCCCACGAGGACCGACATGAAATATACCGATCTCTACATCAACGGGGAATGGCGCGAAGGCGCCGACAAGGCCCGGTTCGACGTCATCAACCCCGCCAACGAAGAGGTTCTGGCCTCCGTTGCCTCCGCCGAGATAGCCGATGCCGATGCCGCGCTGGATGCGGCGGAAAAGGCGATGAAGGACTGGGCCGCGCGCACCCCGCGCGAACGCTCCGAGGTGCTGCGCAAGGCGTGGGAGCTCATGACCGCGCGACTCGATGAGTTCGCCCGCTACATCACGCTGGAAAATGGCAAGGCGGGCGTCGATGCCAAGGGCGAGGCGACCTATGCCGCCGAGTTCTTCCGCTGGTTCGCGGAAGAGGCCGTGCGCGCCGACGGCCTGATCACCCACGCCCCGGCCTCGGGCGCGCGCATCGTGGTGCAGCACAAGCCTGCGGGCCTCGCCGTGCTGATCACGCCGTGGAACTACCCCGCCGCCATGGGCACCCGCAAGATCGCGCCGGCGCTGGCCGCCGGCTGCGGCGTCATCATCAAGCCCGCTGGCGAAACCCCGCTGACCATGCTGGCACTGATGCCGCTGCTGGAAGAGGCGGGCGTGCCCAAGGGCCTTGTCAACGTGCTGCCCACCAAGAAGACCGGCCCGGTCGTCGATCACATGCTGCACGACAGCCGCGTGCGGGTGGTCAGCTTCACCGGGTCGACCGGCGTCGGGCGGACGCTGCTGAAAGCTGCCGCCGACCAGGTTCTGAAACCGGCGATGGAGCTGGGCGGCAACGCGCCCTGCATCGTCTTCGACGACGCCGACATGGACACCGCCATCGAGGGCACGATGCTGGCCAAGATGCGCAACCTTGGCGAGGCCTGCACGGCCGCCAACCGCATCTACGTGCACGAGGATGTGGCGCAGGAGTTCACAAGCCGCCTGACGGAACGCATGTCGGCGCTGAAAGTGGGCGACGGAACCGATCCGTCGGTCGATGTCGGCCCGCTTGTCAACGCCTCGGCCCGCGACAAGGTGGCGGCATTCGTCGCCGATGCGCTGGCCAGGGGGGCGAAACTGGAATGCGGTGGCACCGTGCCGAATGGCAAGGGCTATTTCTACCCGCCCACGGTGCTCTCGAACGTGTCCGCCGACGCCGAGTGCGTGAAGGACGAGATCTTCGGCCCCGTTGTCGCGATCCAGACCTTCAACGACCAGGAGGACGTGATCGCGCGCGCGAATGACACCGAATACGGGCTGGTGGCCTACGTCTTCAGCGAGGATTTCAAGCGCGCTA
>PFEX01000020.1:0-1978 GCA_002783145.1 Rhodobacteraceae bacterium CG17_big_fil_post_rev_8_21_14_2_50_65_11
TTGGCAAAGCCGAGGGAATTCATGGGGTTCGGATCAAGGGGCATGGGGGTCTCCGGGGGGGGGCAAGCCCGGGTCATATAGGAAAATGCCGCCTATCCTCAAGGGGCCCGGTTACGTCCTGTTAAGCCTTTTGCGCCATTCTTGCCGCAACGCGGGAAAGTGTGAGGGGCGCGATGTATATCAGGCGAGACAAGGGGGTCTACTGCGTAACGCTTCCCGATGGCAGCGATCTGACCCGCGCCGACCTGCCCAGCCCGACGACTCGACGATGGGTGGCAAGCCGCAAGGCGGCGGTCGCAAAGGCGGTGACATATGGGCTGCTCGACCCCGAAGACGCCTGCCGGACCTACAGCCTCTCGCAGGAAGAACTGGACAGCTGGGTCAAGGCGCTCTCCCGGCACGGCGAGGCAGCATTGAGGGCGACGGCGGCACAGAGATATCGGAAATGAAAAATTTTTCAGTTGATAATTTCAATTTTTCGAAAGACTATCCAAAAAGATAACTTGAAATTAACAAAATCCCGGCATGGTCAATACCAGGTGAGAGATTCGGAGAGAGATGATGCGTGTCCTGCTTGTAGAAGACGACCCTACCACATCAAAAAGTATCGAAATGATGCTCAGCCACGCAAACCTCAATGTTTACTCGACGGATTTGGGGGAAGAGGGCGTCGATCTGGCAAAACTCTATGATTACGACCTGATCTTGCTGGATTTGAACCTTCCCGACATGACCGGGCACGAAGTACTGCGGCAATTGCGGTTGGCGCGGGTCGATACGCCTATCCTGATTCTCTCGGGCGCCGACGATACCGAAAGCAAGATAAAGGGGTTCGGGTTCGGGGCCGATGATTACCTGACCAAACCCTTTCATCGCGATGAATTGATCGCCCGGATTCATGCCATCGTCCGCCGATCGAAAGGGCATGCGCAATCGGTTATTCGCACCGGCCGCATCAACGTCAATCTCGACGCGAAAACCGTCGATGTGGACGGGCGCGCGGTGCATCTGACCGGCAAGGAATACCAGATGCTGGAACTGCTCAGCCTGCGCAAGGGCACCACCCTGACCAAGGAAATGTTCCTCAATCACCTTTACGGCGGCATGGATGAACCGGAATTGAAGATCATCGACGTGTTCATCTGCAAGCTGCGCAAGAAGCTGTCGGAAGCCACCGGCGGCGATAACCACATCGAAACGATCTGGGGCCGCGGCTACGTGCTGCGCGACCCGATGCGGGAAACCGGCCCCGACGGCATTGCGGCGTCGGCCTGATTGCCCCTTCCTGACTGGACCTCCCTGTCACGGCCCCCTATCACAACGCCAGGCCGTGATTTTTCAAAGGGACAGCGATGGACCCGCAAACCGCGACACCCGAGGACCGCGCTGCGGCGCTATCGGAGCCCGAGGCGAGGACCCGGCTGAAAGACCTCGCTACCGCCATCGCGCGGGCCGATGACGCCTACCACCGACAGGATGCACCGGATCTGTCGGATGCCGATTACGACGCGTTGAAACGCGAGAATGCCGCGCTGGAGGCGCGCTTTCCGCATCTCAAACGCGCCGACAGCCCGAGCGACAGGGTCGGCGCCGCGCCTGCCGAGGGGTTTGCCAAGCTGCGTCACAGCACGCGCATGATGTCGCTTGGCAACGCCTTCGAGGATCGGGATCTGCGCGATTTCGTCACCGGCATCCGCCGCTACCTCAACCTTGCACCCGACGCGCCGCTCGGCTTCACCGCAGAACCCAAGATCGACGGGCTGTCATTGTCGCTGCGCTATGAAAACGGTCACCTCGTGCAGGCCGCCACCCGCGGCGATGGCGAGGTGGGCGAGAACGTCACCGCCAATGCCCGCACCATCGCCGATATCCCGCAGACCCTGCGCGACGCGCCCGAGGTGCTGGAGATCCGCGGCGAGGTCTACATGTCGCACGCGGATTTCGAGGCGCTCAACACCCGGCAGGCAGCGCGCGGCGA
>PFEX01000020.1:2014-6277 GCA_002783145.1 Rhodobacteraceae bacterium CG17_big_fil_post_rev_8_21_14_2_50_65_11
TATTCCTGGGGGGAGCTGTCCGAACCGCTGGCCGCGACGCAGATGGCGGCGCTTGCCCGGCTGGCGACACTCGGTTTCCAGACCAACCCGCTGACGGCGCTTTGCGATAGCGTGGCAGACATGCTCAGCCGGTACGCCGCGATCGAGCAGGCCCGCGCGACGCTGGGCTATGACATCGACGGGGTGGTCTACAAGGTCAACGACCTGGCCTTGCAGGCGCGGCTCGGGTTTCGCTCGACCACGCCGCGTTGGGCCATTGCGCATAAATTCCCTGCCGAACTGGCCTGGACCCGGTTGGAGGCGATCGACATCCAGGTCGGCCGCACCGGCGCGCTGTCGCCGGTGGCGCGCCTTGCGCCGGTGACGGTGGGTGGCGTCGTGGTGTCCAACGCCACGCTGCACAATGAGGATTACATCGCCGGGCGCGCCGCTACCGGTGCCGCGATCCGCGGCGGCAAGGACATCCGCATTGGCGACTGGGTTCAGGTCTACCGCGCCGGTGACGTGATCCCGAAAGTGTCCGATGTGGACCTGTCGAAGCGGCCCGACGACGCCGTCCCTTACGTTTTCCCGACGCGCTGCCCCGACTGCGGATCGGATGCCGTGCGAGAGGAAGGCGACGCCGTGCGCCGCTGCACCGGCGGGCTGGTCTGTCCTGCACAGGCGGTTGAAAAGCTGAAACATTTCGTCTCGCGCGCAGCGTTCGACATCGAGGGTCTGGGGGCCAAACAGGTCGAACAGTTGCACGCCGATGGCTGGATCGCGGAACCGGCCGATATCTTTACCCTGCGCGACCGCTACGGCAGCGGACTGCAACAGTTGAAAAACCGCGAAGGCTGGGGCGAGACATCGGCCGAAAACCTCTTTCGCGCGATAGAGGACAAGCGGACCATCCCGCTCAAACGGCTGATCTTCTCGCTCGGCATTCGGCATGTGGGCGAGGTGGCGGCAGCCGATCTCGCGCGCCATTTCGCCACTTGGGACAGCCTTGCCAAAACGGTTGATCTTGCGGCCCCGGCAGGGGTGGCCGCGCGCAAGGCCGAAGACGCCGTGGCCGCGGAACGCGCGGCCGCTGCGGATGAGGCGCGGCGCGCGCAGGTGACCGCCACGCGCGAAAGTGCCTGGGCCGTTGTCCCGCAAAAGGCGCGCGCGGCATGGGAGGAGATCACCGGCATCGACGGCATCGGTGCCAGCGTGGCGCAGTCCCTCGTCACCGCCTTCGGGCAGAAGCGCGAGCGGGCCTCGATCGACCGGCTGGTATCGTGCCTGAACATTGTGCCAGAGGCCGCCCCGGACGCCACCGACAGCCCTGTCGCGGGCAAGACCGTGGTTTTCACCGGCAGCCTTGAGCGGATGACGCGGGCCGAGGCAAAGGCGCGGGCGGAAGCGCTTGGCGCCAAGGTCTCGGGCTCGGTCTCGGCGAAGACCGACCTTCTGGTCGCCGGTCCCGGCGCCGGGTCGAAGGCGAAGAAAGCCGCCGATCTGGGGGTGGAAACGATCGACGAGGACGCGTGGCTCGCGTTGATCGGCGATGGTTGAGCTTCCCAAGGGCCGCCCGGAAATCCTCTTCCCGCTGTTTGCGGAACTGGAAGGGCTGGACGGGATCGGCCCGAAGACGGCAAAGCATTACAAGGCGTTGAACATCGAGACCCCGAAGGATCTTCTGCTGACCCTGCCGGTGGGCGGCATCGACCGCACCCGGCACGCCTCGATCCGGGAGGCCGACCTGCCCGGCGTGGTGACGGTGGAGGTCGAGGTCGGCCCGCACCGCCAGCCCGCCGGCAGGGGCAGGCCCTACCGGATACAGGTCACCGATGCGGCGACCAGTTTCGAACTCGTGTTCTTCCATGCGCGCGGCGATTACCTGTCGCGCATCCTGCCCAGTGGCGCGCGTCGGGTGGTTTCGGGCCGGGTCGAGCTTTTTGACGGCATGGCGCAGATGGTGCATCCCGACCATATCCTGCCGCCCGCCGAAGCGGCTGACATTCCCGCCTATGAACCTGTCTATCCCTTGACGGCAGGTGTGACGCAACGGGGCATCGCCAAGGCTGTTGCCTCGGCGCTGCCGCGCGCGCCCTACTTTGGCGAGTGGATCGACCTCGACTTGCTGAAGCAACAGGCCTGGCCGGCCTGGCCCGAGGCACTGGAACAGGTGCATCACCCGGTGGGGCCGGATACGCTGTCGCCGTCACACCCGGCGCGCGAACGGCTGGCTTATGACGAATTGCTGGCCCACCAACTGACGCTTGGCCTTGCACGGCTGAAATTGCGCAAGGCCAAGGGGCGGGTCAGCGCGGGTGACGGCGCGCTGCGCGCCAAGGTGCTTTCCTCGCTGCCCTACCGCCCGACCGGCGCGCAGGCGCGCGCGATAGAAGATATTGTCGCGGACATGGGCCAGCCGGTGAAGATGAACCGCCTGTTGCAGGGCGATGTGGGCGCCGGCAAGACGCTGGTCGCGCTGATGGCGCTTCTGGTCGCGGTGGAAGCGGGCGGGCAGGGGGTGCTGATGGCGCCAACCTCGATCCTCGCCGCGCAACACATGGACGGGCTTGCACCTCTGGCTGCGGCGGCGGGTGTGCAGATCGAGATCCTGACTGGCCGCGACAAGGGCGCGGAACGGCGCGCCAAGCTGGCGGCGCTGAAATCGGGCGAGATCGGCATTCTGGTCGGCACCCACGCGGTGTTTCAGGATGACGTGGATTTCGACGATCTGCGCCTTGCGATCGTCGATGAACAGCACCGCTTCGGCGTGCGTCAGCGGGTGCGGCTGGGACAGAAGGGCGCGGCGGCGGATATCCTGGTGATGACGGCGACGCCGATTCCCCGCACCCTCAGCCTGGCCACCTACGGCGACATGGATATCTCGGTTCTCGATGAAAAACCGCCCGGTCGCAAGCCGATCCGCACTGCCCTCGTAAACAGCGCCCGGATGGAGGAGGTGGTGGAACACCTGCGGCAAGCCGTGGCCGAGGGGCGGCAGGCCTATTGGGTCTGCCCGCTTGTGGGCGAAAGCGAAGCGGTGGAGATGACGGCAGCCGAGGAACGTTTCAAGCATTTGCGCGCGGCATTGGGCGAGGGGGTGGTGGGCCTCGTTCACGGGCAGTTGCCGCCCGCCGAGAAGAACGCCGCGATGGCCGATTTCGTCGCCGAGCGCGCCCGCGTTCTGGTTGCGACCACGGTGATCGAGGTTGGCGTCAACGTGCCCAATGCCACCATCATGGTGATCGAGCAGGCGGAGAATTTCGGGTTGGCGCAATTGCACCAGTTGCGCGGACGCGTGGGCCGGGGCGAGGGGGCCTCGACCTGCCTGCTGCTTTACCGGTCGCCCTTGGGCGAAACGGCGGCGCGCCGCTTGCAGGTGCTGCGCGACACCGAGGATGGCTTTCGCATCGCCGAGGAGGATCTGGCGATCCGTGGCGCGGGCGACCTTATCGGCACCGCGCAATCGGGGCTGCCACGCTTTCGCATCGCCGATCTGGAAGGCCAGACCGGGCTTATGCAGACCGCGCAGAAAGATGCCCGCGCGCTGCTGGCGCGCGACCCCGACCTGATCAGCCCGCGCGGCCAATCGGCGCGGGTTCTGCTCTGGCTGATGGAGCAGGAAAAGGCGATCAAGCTGATCTCGGTCGGGTAGGGCGTCGGGTCGGGCCTGTTGCGCGACCGCGACGATCAGGGATGGTGACGATCAGGGATGGTGACGATCTGGGGTGGTGACGATCTGGGGTGGTGACGCGTCAGCCCCCCAATGCGGCGACGCCCGGCAGGGTCTTGCCTTCCATCCATTCGAGAAACGCGCCGCCGGCGGTGGAGATATAGGTGAAGCGATCCGCCGCGCCGGCCTTGTTCAGCGCCGAGACCGTATCGCCGCCGCCCGCCACGCTGATCAGCTTGCCCGCCGCGGTCAATTGCGCCGCCGCTTCGGCCGCCGCGTTGGTGGCGGCGTCGAAGGGCGCGATCTCGAAGGCGCCGAGCGGGCCGTTCCAGACCAGCGTCTTGCATTGGCCGAAGACCTCTTTCACCGCGGCGACGGTGTCCGGCCCGGCATCGAGGATCATCGCATCGGCGGGGCAGGCATCAGCGGGCAGGGTCTCGCTGGGGGCATTCGCGGCGAAGTCGCGCGCCACCACGATATCGACCGGCAGGTGCACTTTGCAGCCCGCCGCGTTTGCCTTTTGCAGGATCTCTCGCGCGGTATCGGCCATGTCGTGTTCGGCCAGCGACTTGCCCACGCCCACGCCCTGCGCGGCAAGGAAGGTGTTGGCC
>PFEX01000065.1:0-4262 GCA_002783145.1 Rhodobacteraceae bacterium CG17_big_fil_post_rev_8_21_14_2_50_65_11
CAGGCGCGGGCGCAGGTGCGGGCGCAGGCGCAGGTGCGGGCGCAGGTGCCGGAGCAGGCGCAGGTGCAGGAGCAGGCGCGGGTTCCTCAACCGGCGCAAAGCCGCCGCCACCGGGGGCGACGGGTGCGGGCGTCATCGCTGTCGTCTGAATCGTCAGCTGCGCATTGCAGTTGTTGCCGCCATAGGTGCCGACCCAGACATCAACGCGGCCGTTGAGGTTTTCCGCCCCGGAAATCGTCAGCGCCGGGTCGAGGTTGCCATTGGAATCGTCGTCGAACAACCAAGTGGTGTTGACGGTATTGACCAGCAGCGTCGCATCGCATTCGGACACGACGCGGAGGTCGAGGCTGTACGTGTCCATCCCGCTCATCATCAGCGAGAAATTCGGCACCGCGTTGGCATAGCCCAGACCCGGCAGGCCGCAACTTTGGACCGAATATGCGCCGCCCGCCACGACGGGCGCGGATTGCGCGGTCAGAAGCTGGTCGCCGGAAAACTGGTAGGTCGCACCGGGCTGCATGAAACTGGGGCAGGCAAGGGCAGCCGCGCTTCCGGCCATCAGGATCGCGGCAGAGGTCAGCAGGGTTTTCATTTCGGGGATCTCCCATCTTGTCGATAAAGGGCCTAAGGAAAAGGGCGGTATGGCCAATTGCGTCTGGCCCCCGACCCGTCGGAAAGGGCCGCGCAAAGCAGCCCTTCCCTTGTATTCAGAATAACCGAAACCGGGGATCAGTTATACCACGTTTCCATTTCCAGCGTGGCCGAGCAGGTGGAGGGGCCATAGGTGCCCACCCACACGTCGACGCGACCTTGCGTGTTGGAGGTACCGTAGAGGTTGACGCGCGGGTTCATGTTGCCGGCGGAATCGTCGTCGAAGAACCACGACGCATTGGCCGAGTTCACCAGCAGGACGGTGTCACAGGCCGCCGAGGTCACTTCGATCTCCAACCGATCATAACCGCCCATGCCGGAGGTGTAGAACGAGAAATCGGGCTGCGAGATCACGTACCCGGTGTTGTTGAAGCCGCAGTTCCGCAGGTTTTCGCCACCGCCGGCAACAACGCCGTAGGATCGGGGGGTGTAGAGATATTGGCCCGAAACGGAGAAGGTCTGGCGCCCTTCCGTGATGCTCGGGCAGGCCGCGGCTGCGGCGGCAAGGGAAATCAGGACGAGGAATGCAGACAGGATAGTGCGCATTTTATGACTCCTTAGTGTTATGTGCAAAATTTGTCTAGACCGATTTAAGTGTCGAGTCTACACTTTTTTCTGAAACGGCCGGTTTTTTCGGCGCGGTCGCGTATAGGGCCGCCCCGTTGGCGGCCCTATACGATATTGTCTGTCACCCGCTCAGTTCAGCCAGGTCTCAAGCTCCACCGTCGCCGGGCAGGTTGCGCCGTTATAGGTGCCGACCCAAAGGTCGAGCCGCCCATTCAGCGACGCAGAGGACGGGATGTTCAGCAGCGGTTGCAGGTTGCCCCGGCTGTCATCGTCGAAATACCACTGCGTCGTCGGCGTGTTGACCAGCAGCGTGGTATCGCACTGGGCGCTGGTCACTTCGATCTCCAGCCGGCCATAGCTTTCCATCCCCGACAGGTTGAAGGAGTAGTGCGGCACCTCGTAGGCATAGCCGCGCCCGCCGACCCCGCAGTTGGAAATGTTGGTGCTGCCACCGGCCTGCACGTTGTAGCTGGTCGGGCTGTAGAGTTGCTGACCGGTGATGTTCACCACCTGACCGGTTTGCTGCCAGCTGGGGCAGTTGCCCGCCGGTTGCGGCGTCGGTTGCGGCGTCGGCGTCGGCGTGGGAACCGGGGTGAACCCGCCGCCGTTACTGGCGGCCAGCCAGGTTTCCATGTTCAGGGTCGCGTCGCAATACTGGTTGCTGTAGGTCCCGACCCAGACATCGACGCGGCCATTGAGGTTCTGCGCGCCGCGGATTTCGATCCGCGGGTCGAGGCTGCCATTGGGGTTGGAATCGTCGTCGAACATCCATGTGGCGTTTGCGGTGTTCACCAGAAGCACGGAATCACACTGCGCGACCACGTCGGCCACGAGGTAATACTGGTCCATCCCCGACAGGTAGAAGGTGAAGTCCGGCGCCGAAGTCACATAGCCGGTGCGGTTCACGCCGGGGATGTTGCAGTCGCCGATGTTGTTCTGGCCGCCCGCTGTCACGCCGAAGCTTTGCGGGCTGTAGAGTTGCTGACCGGTATAAGTGTAGGTAGCGCCGGTTTG
Organism: Rhodobacteraceae bacterium CG17_big_fil_post_rev_8_21_14_2_50_65_11; assembly: GCA_002783145.1. Classification (GTDB taxonomy): domain Bacteria; phylum Pseudomonadota; class Alphaproteobacteria; order Rhodobacterales; family Rhodobacteraceae; genus Nioella. The sequence goes on from PFEX01000065.1 coordinate 2,233, forward strand.
GTTGTATGTCGGACAGGCCGCGGCGGCCGAAGCCATCGCGATCACGCCGAATGCGGCTATTACGAGATATCTCACGGGGTTTCCTCCTCGGAAGGTGGGGTGGTGATCATGGTTATGATACGTCCCGGTTCGCCGATTGCCCATGATCGTCGTCAATCGGCCAGGCCCGGTCCGGTCCGACAGGGCCAAATGCGTGGCGCGGCGCAACGCGCCGACTCCGCCAAGATGAGAATGCTGTATCGCGCGGTCAGACATCAGGGCCTCGTCCCGTATCGGAGCGGCGCATGCTGCGTGATGGGCTGCCGTCTGACGGGTTTCAGCGGCATCTACGGTGCCGGGCTGACACCCGATCCCCCTGTCAAATCCGCGAAACGTCGGTCTCATGTCGTTTCCTAAAAGGGGCGCATGGCCCACAAGTTCCGGGCGTGCGGCCCGTTGTGATTATCTGTCCCGCAACCGGCACAATAGGTTCAAAAAAAACGCGAAAAAGGCCGCGCGGAGGAAAAACGCCAAGGTATCATAAACGTGATCGCGGAAATTTAGCCAATGAAAACTCGCAAAACACTGGAAAATTGTTGCGCAAACCGGCCGAACCGCGAAGCTTTCCATAAAAAAAGGCCGCGCTTTTGGCGCGGCCCTTGATCATCTTTTCGTTGCGACGGGGGCTTACGCGTCGTCTTCCAGCGCCTCGACGGCGGCCTGAAGCTCATCCTTGGTGACTTCTTTCTCGGTCACTTCGGCCATCTCGAAGATGTAATCGACAACCTTGTCCTCGAAGAGCGGCGCACGAACCTGCTGCTGGGCCTGCTGGTTGTGCTGAATGAACTCGAAGAACTGGCGTTCCTGGCCGGGATACTGCCGCGCCTGGTTCATGATCGCCTGCGTCATCTCGGCGTCGGTCACTTGCACCTCGTTGCGCTGGCCAAGCTCGGCCAGAAGCAGGCCAAGGCGCACCCGGCGCTCGGCCAGGCGGTTGTGTTCCTCGGTCGGCTCGACGTTGGGGTGGTCGTGGCCATCAACGTCCGGGTTTTCCTCGTGCCAAAGCTGATGCGCGATCTGCTTGGCCTCGGCCTCGACCAGCGAGGGCGGCAGGTCGAAGCTGACCGCCTCGTCAAGCTGATCGAGCAGCTTGCGCTTCATCACCGCGCGGGCGGCACCGGCATACTCGGATTTAAGCCGCTCCTCGATCTGGCCGGTCAGCGCGGCGAGGTCCTCGGCGCCGTATTTCGTTGCCAGTTCGTCGTTGATCTCGGCGGCGACGGGGGCTTTTACGTCCTTCACGGTGCAATCGAAGATCGCGGTCTTGCCGGCCAGATGCTCGGCGCCGTAATCTTCGGGGAAGGCGACCTCGACGGCCTTCTCATCCCCCGCGCTGACGCCGACGAGCTGTGCCTCGAAACCGGGGATGAAGGAGTTGGAGCCAAGCACAAGCGGGTAATCGTCCGCCGCGCCGCCCTCGAACGGCTCGCCATCGACCTTGCCGACGAAGTCGATCACCACCTGGTCGCCATCCTCGGCAGCGCCCTCCCTGGCCTCGAAATTCTGCGCCGACTCGGCGAGGGTTTTCAGCGCGTCCTGCACATCGGCCTCGGCGGGGGTCACAACGAGTTTTTCAAGGCTCAGCACCTTGTAATCGACATCGGGGATCTCGGGCAGTTTCTCGTAGGACATGGAAATCACGACATCGTCGCCCTCTTTCCAGTCCTCGCCGAGCATCTTCACCTCGGGCTGCATCGCAGGCTTGTCACCGGTTCCCTCAAGGTGGGCCTGCATCGCGCCATCGACGCTTTCCTGCATCGCTTCGCCCATAAGCCGCTGACCGAACTGCTTTTTCAGCAGCGCCATCGGCACTTTGCCCTTGCGAAAGCCCTTCATCTCGATTTCGGGCTGCGCCTCGGCCAGTTTCTCATTGACCTTGGCGTCAAGCTCGGCCCCGGTGATCGTGATCTCGTAGCTGCGCTTCAGCCCGTCGTTCAGGGTCTCGTTGACCTGCATGTTCGTCCTCGCTTGCCGGGTCCGCAGCGCCCGCA
>PFEX01000065.1:4271-19046 GCA_002783145.1 Rhodobacteraceae bacterium CG17_big_fil_post_rev_8_21_14_2_50_65_11
GGCGTTGGAAAATCTGTGGCCTTCTAGGTGGCCCGCGTCGCGCATGCAAGCCCAAAGCCCGGCTGCCATCGGCGATTCCGGGCGCCTCCGCGTCGCAGGACGCCACAAGACAAGGCGCAAAAGAGGGCGCAAAAGCGGGCGTTGCATTATCTGACTTTTTAACTCGGATTTAACGTGTCGCCAGCCAGGCGCGCAGCCAGAGACGCCAGGGTTCGGAAAATGTAAAAAACCTTCACATTACCCCTTGACCGGGGATCGGCGGATTCCCATCTCGGCAGATGTAACGACCATTTACATTCCCGACCCTGACACGGAGGACACCCGATGACCGCAACCGCAACCACCCCCTCGGCCCAAGGCAGCCTCGCCCGCGCCGAGGCCTGGATGGATGACAAGGGAAAGGGCGCGTGGATCGCGGCCATGGTGCTTGGTTTCATCCTGTTCTGGCCGCTCGGCCTCGCCCTTCTCGCCTACATGATATGGAGCAAGAACATGTTCAAGAACGGCTGCCGCACCGGCTGCCGCACGCGCGGCAAATCCCACCGTCCCCAGACCCTGCGCCCTTCCGGCAACAGCGCCTTCGACGCCTACAAGGCCGACACGCTGCGTCGACTGGAAGAGGAACAGGAGGCGTTCGAAGGCTTCCTCGACCGCCTGCGCGAGGCCAAGGACAAGGCCGAGTTCGACCAGTTCATGGAAGACCGCGCCCGCCGCGCCCGCGACCGGGTGATGGACGCCGAAACCGCGGAGGCCTGATCGCCGCCGCCTGCGACAAGGTCGCGCGCCGCCCCGCGCGCGGCCTCCCCCTTTTCACCGACCCGGATCTGCGCCATGACTGTGACCATGACGACCACCCTGCCCGATCCCGACCGCCAGCCGGTCTTTTATGACGGCATCCCCGCCAAGCGGCTGTTTGCGTGGATCGTCGATGTCGCGCTGATCTTTGGCGTGATGCTGATCCTCGGCCTTCTGACGCTGACCCTGTCGCTGTGGCTCTGGCCGCTGTTCTGGGTCGCCACCAGCTTTCTCTACCGCAGCCTGACCATCGGCGCGGGATCGGCCACGCTTGGCATGCGGCTGATGAATATCGAGCTGCGCAATGCACGCGGCCAGCGTCTCGATGGCGCCGAAGCGATGCTGCACACGATCTGCTACCTCGTCTGCGCCGGCTTTTTCCTGCCGCAGGTCCTGTCCATTGCATGGATCGCGCTTGGCCCCCGCCATCAAAGCCTTCCCGATCTGCTGCTTGGCAGCGCCGCAATCAACCGCCCGCGCTGAACCGCAGAAAGCCGCCCCTCGGCGCCAATAAGCTGTTGCTCGGTCGGTCGTCCTGTTGCAGGATTCGTGACGACAGCACGCCAACAGCACGAAACCGACGGAATTACATGCGCCACAGTCTTCCCCTCGCGCCACAATTCTACGTGACGGCCCCGCAATCCTGCCCCTATCTGGAGGGCAGGCGCGAACGCAAGCTGTTCACCGCGTTGCAAGGCGACCACGCCAACATTTTGAACGACTCGCTGTCCAAGCAGGGGTTTCGGCGGTCGCAGAACGTGCTCTACCGGCCGTCCTGTTCCGATTGCTCGGCCTGCCTGTCGGCGCGTATCCGGGTGGCCGATTTCAAACCGTCGAAAAGCCAGCGCCGGGCGGCGCGGCGCAATGCCGCTCTGAAACGCGAGGCGCGCAGTCCGTGGGCGACGGAAGAGCAATACGCGCTGTTCCGCAGCTATCTGGACAGCCGCCACGCCGATGGCGGCATGGCCGACATGGACGTGTTCGAATTTGCCGCGATGATCGAGGAAACCCCGGTGCGCAGCCGCGTGGTGGAATACCGTGACCCCGGTAAGCACGGCGAACTGACCGCCGTGTGCCTGACCGATGTGCTCGATGACGGCCTGTCGATGGTCTATTCGTTTTTCGACACCGATCAGCAACAGCGCTCGCTCGGCAGTTATGTGATCCTCGACCATATCGAGATCGCCCGCGAGGCGGGGCTGCCTTACGTCTACCTCGGCTACTGGGTGCCGGGCAGCGACAAGATGGGCTACAAGGCAAAGTTTTCGGCGCTGGAGATCTATCTCGGCGGCACGTGGCAGCCGCTGAATGACCCCGAGGCGCACCATGCCGAGGCGCATCCCCTGTCGATCGAGCCGATCGCCGAACAGGTCGCGCGGCTCCGCCTGCCCGACACCCGCGGCGAAGGCTGACGCCGCCACCCAACCCAACGATGCGCAAGCCAGTGCAGCCGCCGCGCGCCAGCCCTGCGCTGCCGCTTGCGTCCGCGCGGTGTAGCCCTATTGTGCAAGTGGCATGAACGCGGAGGCACGGAATGCTCGAGCTCTTGACCGACCCGGCCGTCTGGGCCTCTTTCTTCACGCTCACGATCCTTGAAATCGTGCTCGGCGTGGACAACGTCATTTTCATCTCGATCGCCGCCAGCCGCCTGCCCGAGGCGCAGCGCCGCCGCGCTCGCGTCGTGGGCCTGACCGGAGCGCTGGTGCTGCGGGTGCTTCTGCTGCTCTCGATCGCCTGGATCATCGGCCTGAGCGCGCCGATCATTCAGGTCGCGGGGCTCGACATAAGCTGGCGCGACATCATCCTGATCGCCGGCGGGCTGTTCCTGCTTTACAAGGCCTCGACCGAGATCTTCGAAGAGGTCGAGGGCACCACGCACGCCGCCAAGGGAGAGGTGGTTCAGGCGGCCTTCACCGCGGTGATCTTCCAGATCATGCTGCTCGATGTCGTGTTCTCGCTCGATTCGGTGATCACCGCCGTCGGCATCGCCAACCACATCGAGGTGATGATCGCCGCCGTGGTCGTGGCCATCGTGGTGATGATGTTCGCCGCGGCGCCGATTTCCAGGTTCGTGGAGCATCACCCCTCGACCAAGATGCTGGCGCTGGCCTTCCTCGTTATGGTCGGCATGGCGCTGATCGCCGATGGCTTCCATTTCCATATCGAGCGCGGATTCATCTATGCCGCGATGGTCTTTGCCGGGGCCGTCGAGGGGCTGAACCTGTGGCGGGCCAAGCGCCGGGTGCGGCTTGCGGAAAATCGCTGAATGCCGCGATTTTCCCCTTGCAGCCGCCGGACGGCCTGACTAGACACCACGCCTACAGAGCGGGCGTAGCTCAGGGGTAGAGCATAACCTTGCCAAGGTTAGGGTCGTGAGTTCGAATCTCATCGCCCGCTCCAGTCGCAAAGGCCTCCGGTCAAGTCGGGGGCCTTTTCGATTCCATCCCCCAGGACAGCATGGGCCGCTTTGCAGCCCCCCACCTCGACAAGAAACCCGCGAAAATCCCCTTGCAGCGCGCGTGGCGTCCGACTAGATACCGTTCTCAGGAGAGCGGGCGTAGCTCAGGGGTAGAGCATAACCTTGCCAAGGTTAGGGTCGTGAGTTCGAATCTCATCGCCCGCTCCAGATTTTCTTTTCAGGTTGATCTCTCGATGCCTCAGCCCTTTTGCGGGCTTGAAGGGATCTGGTCTTTTGTCGGTCTCGACTCGGCCCGCCTGGTCTCAAGACGTCCCGCTGTTTCCCAACGGACCCACTTTCCGCTTTTGGGCAACCGTTCGAATCTCAGCGGTCACGGCGTTCCGGATCATCAAAAGCGCGCGAAGGACACAGCGAATACCCTGAAACCGATGCATCGGTGACGCGCATGCCGTCTCGGTCGGTGTTGTCGCGGCGGGGTCGATCCGGGGCATGGGCGGCAAGGCTGAAGGATCTGTGCGCTGGTCTTCGCCCCCTCAGATCCGCTTGCCTGCCGGGCGCCGCAGCAGAAGGGTGCCATAGACCACCGCGAAGCCTGCGAACCCGGCGATCCACAGCCCCCCCGACAGCATATACAAAAGCGGCGATGCGGCAGGCCAGATCCCCGCCGCGACGCGGGCCAGCACCGCCAGAACCAGCGCGAGGTAGATCGCTACCGTGCCCGGCCCGGCGCTCAGTGCCTGCCCGGTATGGCCGAGCGTCGCGCGCGTCATCACCGCCAGTGTCATCAGCCCGATCGCGCCGGCGGCCCACAGGTGTTGCGCCGCCGCCATGCCGAACATCCCCGGCAGCAGGATCTCCAGCGCCAGCGCCAGCGCGCCGAGCGGCACGAAGCCATAGCCCGCGTGCAGCACCGTCACCAGCGGTTCCGCCCCGGTCCGATAACCGGCCCAGCGCGCCAGCCGGATCGCGTGCACCACCCCGGCCAGCGCCAGCGCCGCCCCCGTCGCCCAGTGCATCGGACCCGCCACCCACAGCACCAGCGCGATCGACAGCACGATCAGCGCCGCCTTGTCGAAGCGTTGCATCGGCGGCGCCGGCAATCGGCCCGGCCCGCGTTTGACAAGCCAGTTGCGGGTGAACGACGGCACCACGCGCCCGCCGATGACCGCGATCATCATGATGCCGGCGGCGAGGCCCAGCCGCAGGCCATACCCCTGCGCCGCGTAAGCGCCGTGCGCCGCCTCCCAGTGAAACAGCGCATTGCCGACGAGGAACACGCCCAGCATCGCCAGCACAATCAGGTTGCGCCAGTTTTTGCCGGCCACGATCTCGCGCAGGATGACACCCGCAAAGACCACCGGGAAGGCCAGGTCAATCGCCGCCACCAGCCCTGCGGGCAACCCGCCCGAGACGGCCACCGCCCCGCGTCCGACCAGCCACAGCGCCGCCAGCCCGCCGAGGCGCCAGCCAACGATGGGCAGCCGCCCGGTCCAGTTCGGCACGGCGGTCATCAAGAAGCCCGCGACCACGGCGCCGAGATAGCCAAAGAGGAACTCATGCGCGTGCCAAGAGACGGGGTCGAAGGCCGTGGGCAGCATCAAGCGCCCTGACAGCATCGGCACCCAGAGCACCATCGCCAGCACGGCCCACAGCGCCGCGCCGAAAAAGAACGGGCGAAAGCCGTAGGTCAGGATCGCCGGGCCGCTCCAGGCACGCATCTGGTCTGTGGTCGAGGTCATTCTTCGCGCTCCGTCCTGCCGTCAGCCCGCCGAGGCCATTGCAATGCGGCGATACCCGGCGGTTCCGTGGTAGAAACCGTTGCTAAGCCCCGTGTCCCCGCACAATGCGGCAAGGCGCACGTCGGCCTCGGCCACCGACAGGGTCCGGTCCAGCGTAGCACGAAAGACCCGAGCCACGGCGACCATGTCCACCGCCTGCGGCATCAGGCGCAGATGGGTGACACCGTCGGCCACCAGCCGCTCGGTTTCGGGCAGCAGGTCGACATAGCATTCGGACTGGGTCTGGATGCCGTTCACCCGCAGGATCGGTCGGTCGTCGGTGGTGCGAAGCGGCATACCGTCGGCGTCGTTTTCGCAGACGAACTGGCAATTGTCCTTCGTGCGCCCGTGCGCGCGGGCGTGATAGCACCGCGCCGAAACGGCAAGCGGCGCGCGTCCGAACACCTGCACCTCGACGCCAAGTCGCAGATCGCGCGCGGCCTGCGCCGCGACGGCAATCGCCGGCCCCGGCAATTCGGCAGGCAAACAGACATGGGTCGCGCCCTGCCCCGCCATCCAGGCAATCGTCGCCTCGTTATAGGCGTTCAGGAACGGGCCAATCCGGTGCGCGCGCCGCCCCCTTGCATAGAGCCCGGCGGCGTTGTTCACCTCGATCTCGGGCGCGTCCATCGCCGCCAGATCGCCGGTCGCCTTGCGTTCGCGTTTCAGCATCACCTCGGCCAGGGTCGAGACGATCACGGTTTTTCCGGCGCGCTCAAGCCGCTCGATGGTGGCGGGCAGGTCGGCCTCGTGGAACGGGGCCCGTTTGGAACAGATCACCTCGCCCAGATAGACCTCGTCCACCGGCGCTTCGTCGGCGATCCGGGCATAGAAGTCGCGCCGCGCCTCGGCGGACCAGTGATAGGCGATCGGCCCGAGCGTCAGTTTCGTCATGTCTTTTACCGCCATTTCTTGGTCTCGAACGCACCTTGCGTCTGTTTCTGCCCTTCGGTCAGCGCGATCAGATCGGCGATTTTGGCCTCGCGCCCGGCCTTGATGTCATCGACCGCCGCGCGGAAGGCCCGGACCACGCCGCGCACATAGCTTTTCGACCGCTGCCGCCCCTCGATCTTGAAAGCATGCACCCCCGCCTCGATCAGCTCCGGCAGCAGCCGCGAGAGGTTCAGGCTGATCGGTTCCTCGAAGGCATAATAGCCATCGGGTCGGTGCGGGGCGGTATAGCGGCCCTTGCAGATCGTCGGATAGCCCGCCTTTTCCTCTGCGCCGAAGCAGTCGATGGTGAACCCGGCAAGCTGCGACGACATGGAACCGTCCGCGTGCCGGGCATAGTCCACCTCCGATGCCGGGGAACAGACCCCGTCCATGTTGGTCGATTGCCCGGTCAGGTAGTTGGTCAGGCTGCACCGCCCCTCGACCATCAGGCCATGGTTGCCGAAGATGAAGGTCTCGATCTCACAGGGGATCTCGCGCTTGATCTGGCGGATTTCCGGGATCGTCAGGATGCGCGGCAGCACCACGCGCTTGACCCCGAAATTCTCGCAATAGTAACGGATCGCCTCGGGACTTGACGCCGCCGCCTGCACCGACAGGTGCAGCCTGATACCGGGATGGGTGCGCGCGATGTAATCGGCCACGCCCATATCGGCGACGATGAAGGCATCGACGCCCAGCCGCGCGCCGGTATCCGCCGCCTGCCGCCACAGGTCGACCTTGCCCGCCGGGGGATAGGTGTTGAGCGCCAGCAGCACCTTGGTGCCCTTGTCATGGGCATAGGCGACCGAGGCGGCCAGTTCTTCGGGGGTGAAGTTCAGCCCCGGAAAATTGCGCGCGTTGGTGGCATCCTGAAAGCCGCAATAGACCGCGTCGGCGCCCGCATCGACGGCGGTGCGCAGCGCGGCGGGGGTGCCTGCGGGGCAGATCAGTTCGGCGAGGCTCATCGCGGTCATCTCCTGTGCATGTCGTTGGCATAGGCCCGCCGCAGCCGCGCAAGCACAGCCCGTCCGGGCGCGCCGAACATCGCCGCCGTCTCCTCGGCGATGGAGCCGTCGACATCATCAAGCGCGTTGCGCAGCCGCACCACCGCCTCGGTGTCGCCCGTCACCTCCAGATCGCGCGAAAAGAACGCGGCATCGCCGTCCTCTTCGGCATCGACCAGTTCCAGCAACAGCAGGAAGCGCCCCCGGATGGTCGCGCCGGCGCGCGGCGCCTTGTCGCGCGGCACGGCGCGCAGGATAGGGGCCGCCGGGTCGGGGCGCAGATGCAGCGCGAACGGCAGTTCCACGGGGTCGATCAGGAAATCGGTTGTCTGGTGCGGCCCTAGTCGGGCGAATATCGACGGGTGGCGCGCCGCGATGCGGCGCACGACGCGCAACAGGATCGGCTGCACCGCAAGACAGGCAAGGCGCGAGGCAAGGCCGCTTCCGGGCAATCGCGCCGGAAAAAAGGTGACAGGGCTGCTTTCGGTCACGGGGTGGTTCTCCTTTCGGCGGACAAACCGTGCTCGGTCACGATCAGGTCAAGCGGAATGTCATGCGGTTGCGGGTAGATCGTCGGCAGGCGCGCCGCGCCAGGCGCGATCCCGATGGCCAGAGGGCGCGGGGCAAGCACGGCCGGCGTGCGGTCGAAATATCCCTCGCCGCAGCCAAGCCGGTACCATCCTTCGGACCAGCCAAGACAGGGCGCGAGTGTGATATCGGGGATCAGGGGATCAGCCTCCGGCGCGGGCACCGGCATGGTCCGGTGGCCACGAACCATCTTCGTATCGGGCGTCCAGCGGCGAAACACCGGCGGCGCGGCGCGCGTCTCCACCACCGGCAGGGCGATGGTCACACCCGCGTTGTGCAATTCCTTCAGCATCGGGCGCAGCTCCGGCTCGACATCGCGCGCCTGCTCCGGGTCCGTGCCGAGCGCATCGAAATATGCCGGACCGACCCCCGCCGCCATGCAGGGCGAAGAGGCAAAGTGGCCCGCCCCGGCCGGGGCTATTTCCGAGGCATCGTGCATTCATGCCTCCTCCGTCTCTTCCGCGTTGCGCTCGATAGCCGACCGACACCATGTCAGAATCGCCGCCTCCTCAGGCGGCAACGCGGTGGCGAGGCCGGCGGAAAACCGATCGAAGGCGGCGCGGTACGTGTCGGAGACGCCGATCAGGACCGGCACGCCAAGCCCGATCGCCTCGGCGATCAGCGCGCGAAACCCGCGCCCGTCTGCCTCGCTGAGACCGAACTTGTTCAGCACCACCAGATCGGCGCCGTTCCGGATCAGCCGCGCGGTCGCAAGCCCGGCGGCCTCCTCAAGCGCGCCGGAATCCATCCGGCAGGCAGCCGACCCTGGCCCGAGGGCCTGCGTGATCCGGGCGACCGGCCCGTCGGGAAGCAGCCATAGATCGCTGTCGCACTGGCCGTTTCCGGGGGCCTTGGCCGGGGCGCGCAACGCGCCCGCCATGCGCACCCCGTCGCGCGCCAGCCGGGTGACGACAGCGTCGAGCAACCGGTCCGTCGCGCCGCGCCCGCTTGCCGTGACCGATGCCAGATCCGATGTCAGGTCCATTGTCAGGTCCATTGTCATGCCGCTCCGCGCCCAACCCGCCGAAAAAGCCCGCCGGTTTGCGCCCTGCCATGCAATGCCGACCGCACCCCACCGGGCCGGTGCGCGATCAGCGCGCCGGTTTCCTGCGGGACATCTGCATCGGCGCGCGTTTTCACGAGTCGCCCTTTCGCACCGGACCATCTGGGTCTTGAATTGGTATTTGATTTACCGGATACGCCGCTGTTATAGGCAGTGCAAATGCCAAACAGGACCCGCGACCTTGCGCCTCACTTCCTTCACCGATTACGGGCTGCGCGTGCTGATGCGCATGGCGGGCGACCCGGCCCGCGCCTTCACCACTGCCGACCTCGCGGCGGAGTTCCGGATCTCGCGCAACCATCTGGCCAAGGTGATTTCGGCGCTTGCCGCGGCGGGCCTGCTGGACACAAGGCGCGGCGGCGGCGGCGGCGCGATTCTGGCCCGGTCCCCCGAGGACATCCGGCTTGGCGACGTGATCGCGGTGCTGGAGGCCGGCCAGGCGCTGGTGGAATGCTTCGCGGATCGGGGCAATGCCTGCACCCTGACACCGCACTGCCGCCTGAAGGCGCGGCTTGCGCAGGCCGAGGGGGCCTTCATCGCCGACCTCAACCGCTCGACATTGGCCGAGTGCGCCTATCGCCCCGAAAGCGCCTGACGCGCGGCCACTGCAATCGCCCCCCAGACCACACTGCGCAGCGTCATGGCGAAGACCGTGCGCATCTCGTAGGCGCCGCCTTGGGCCACGTGCATCCCGAAGGCCGCGAAGACCAGAAGCGTCGCCGCGAAGATCGCAAGCGACAGGGGAAACGCCCAGCGGCGACCCTGCCACAGGCCAAGCCCCGCGACGATATAGGCCAGCCCGGCCAATGTGTTGAACCACAGCACGACGGGCACGACCGCCCCCATGTCGGCGGTCCCGAGCAGGGTTCTTCCACCGGAAATCACGCTCAGCACACCAAAGGCGATCGCAACGGCGCCCAAAATGCGCAGCCCCTTACCCTGTTTGGTCATCGAGAACGCCTTCCTGATCGGCCAACAGGGCCATCTGAACATCGAACAGCCGCAGACCCTCCGGCACGAGTGAAAAATTCCTTGCGCCCAGCGTCCAGCGGATCGCCACGCCCTGCACCAACGACGTAAGAAGCATGGCGACATCCCCGGGGCTGATGTCATGGCGCAGCCCGCGCGCCGCCTGCTGATCGCGGATGGCTGCAACAAGGTGGTCATGGAACGACCCGAGAAGCCGCCGAAACACGTCGTGCAGGCCTGGGTTGTCCACCTGTAGCTCGCGCGAAAACAGGATCGACGGCAAGGCGGGTGTCGCCGCTATGGCAGCCAGTTGCGCCCCGATCAGCGCCTTGAGGCGCGCCTCTGACGCGACCGTCTGCGCTTCGGCGGCGGCCCAGTCCCGGCGCAGACGCGTCGCGATATCCTCGGCAACGGCCAGCCACAGGGCACTTTTCGTCGGGAAGTGTCGAAAGATCGCGGGCTGGCTGAGGTTGACGGCCCGCGCCACGTCCGTGGTGCTCAGGCGGTCTGGCCCGATCGCGTCGGCGAGGCGCAGCACCTCGGCGACGATTTGCGCTTTGCGCTGTTCCGCGCTCTGACGACCGGCCATTTGATCCCTCTTGTTTGTTATAACTCACTAACATATGCTGATGCAAAGCGCAATCCTGATCCGGGTCGCGCCCGCGTCACTGAAAGGCCCTTTTTCATGCGCCTCGCACCGCTCCTCGCCCTGCCGCCGATCGCCCTCGGGATCGCCGTGGCAGCATGGATGATCGCATCCGCCCCCGGCCCCGCACTGGTCGAGGCGGGCGCACCGCCCCTGCCCGTTCGGGTGATGACGGTCGCCGCGGAAGACCTCCGCCCCACCGCCACCGCATGGGGGAACCTGCGCGCCGCCGACACCTGGGTTGCCGTCGCCGAAGTGCAGGGTGAGGTGATCTGGCGGCATCCCGATCTGGAACCCGGTCGCCTGATCCAGGCCGGGACCGAGGTTCTGCGGATCGACCCGGCCGACTACGAACTGGCCCTGGCGCAATCGCAGGCCGACCTTGCAGCGTTGGAAGCAGAGCGCGTGCAGCTTGCGGCGGAGGCGGAGAACACGCGGCGCATCCTTGCGCTGGAACGCGACCGGCTGCAATTGGCCGAGACGGATCTGGAGCGCACGCGCACGCTCGTCACGCAGGGCAACGTGCCGCAATCGCGCGCTGACGAGGCCGAGCGCGCGACTCTGCTGGCCCGGCGCACCGTCGCGGAACTGGAAAATGCCCTTGCGCTGATCCCGCCGCGCCAAGCGCGCATTACGGCACAGGTCGCAAGAAGCGAAGCCGCTATCGCACGGGCGCGCCGATCGCTTGCACGCGCCACGCTGAGCACACCTTTCGATCTGCGCGTGACCGAGGTGAATGCTGAGCGATACCAGACCGTTGCCCCCGGTCAGGTCGTGATCCGCGGCGACGGCATCGCGGCAGCCGAGGTCGTAGCGCATCTGCCCATCGCCGCCTTTCGCCGCCTGGTGGGCAATGCGTCGGAGGGCGTCACCTTTACGGACAGGCTGCGCGACGGCCCCGACACGTTGATCGACGTGACGCTCAGCCCCCTATCCGACCCGTCCCAGACATGGCCCGCCCGCGTCACCCGGATCGAAGGCGCGCTGGACGCACGCGCCCGCACCGTGCCCGTGGTGGTGACGGTTGCCGATCCCTACGGGCGCGCGGACCCACCCCGCCGATTGCCGCTTGTTTCGAACATGCAGGTCGGGATGGCCTTTGAAGGCACGGCGCTTGAGGGGGTGATCACGATCCCCGAGGCGGCGCTGCATGCCGGGATAGTGCGCGTGGCAGGCCCGGATGATCTGCTGGACCTGCGCCCTGTTACCGCCGCGTTTGCCCAAGGTGGGCGCGTCGTCATAACCGAGGGCCTGTCCCCCGGCGAGCGCGTGGTGCTGGATGACATCGCCCCGGCGATCCCCGGCATGGCACTGACCCCCGTCGAGGTCCCATAATGATTCGCTGGTTCACCGGCCATCCGACGGCGGGCAACCTCCTGGTGCTTCTGTTTCTCGCTGCCGGTATCTTCGCCGCCCCCGGCCTGCTGCGCGAGACGTTCCCCGATTTCCGCGCGGTCGAGGCCGAGATCACCGTGCCGTATCGCGGTGCTGCCGCCGAGGATGTGGAAGGTGCGATCTGTGCGCCGCTCTGGGACGGGGTGCAGGGTGTCGAGGGGCTGGAAACCTTCACCTGCACCGCGCAAACGGGCCGCGCCCGTGCCGTTGCGACCATGTCGCCGGGCAATGATCCGCTGCGCTTCGTCAATTCGCTGCGCACCGAGGTTACGGGGGTAGACAGCTTTCCCGATCGCGCCGATCCCGCCATCGTGCGCGAGTTGCACCGCTCCGACCCGGTCACTTCCGTTGCCATCTCGGGCAATCTGCCGCTGGGTGAGCTTGACCTCTACGCCGACGCCCTGTCCGATCGCCTGATGTCATTGCCCGGCGTCGCACGCGTGACCCACAGCGGGCTGGGCACACGGACCCTTTCCGTAACCGCCACGCGTGCCGTGCTGGACAGCCACGGCCTGAGCCCGGCGGCCCTGGCCGCCGCCATCGCCGCGCAGAACATCGACCTGCCCGCCGGACTGCTGGAAGGGCCCGGCGAAGACCTGACCCTGCGCTTCTCCGCCGAGCGCGACACAGCGATAACCCTTGCGACGATCCCGGTTCTGGTTCTGCCGAATGGCGCAACCCTGAGCCTCGGCGACGTGGCGGTGATCGAGGAACGCTTCGAGCCGACATACGACCGCGCTTTTGTCGATAGCACCCCGGCCATCGTGATCGACGTGGCCAAGGCGCTCGATGCCGACGCACTGCGGGTGCTCGACGGTGTCGCGGCGCTGGTGGCAGAAGAAACCGCGCGTTTGCCCGACGCGATCACGGTCGAGCTGGTGCAGGACGTCACCTCGATCATCCGCGACCGGCTGTCGATGCTGGTGCAGAACGGTGTCATCGGCCTTGTGCTGGTCGTCGCCGTGATGAGCCTGTTCTTCCGCCCCGGCTTTGCGATCTGGGCCGCGCTTGGCCTGCCGGTGGCCTTTGCCGGTGCCTTTGCCTGGATGGCGCTGACCGGCCTCAGCCTGAACATGATGACGCTGGTGGCGCTCCTGATGGCGATCGGGATCGTGATGGATGATTCCATCGTGATCACCGATTCCATCGCGGTGCATGCCGCCAAGGGCGCGACGGTGGAAAACGTGGCTGCGGGCGTCGCTGCCGTGACACCCGGCGTCGTCTCATCCTTCCTCACCACGCTGGCCGTGTTCTTGCCGCTGGCCTTTCTGGCGGGCGAGCTGGGCGCGGTGCTGGAGGTTCTTCCGGTCGTCTTGCTGGCCGCCCTTGCCGCCTCGCTGATCGAGGCCTTCCTGATCCTGCCGCATCACCTGAAAGGCGGGATGAAGGCAGCCGTGCCCTCGCGCTTCCGCATCCGCTTCGATGCAGGATTCGACACCTTGCGCGAAGCCATGGGCCGCCTGGCCGATGCCGCGATAAAGGCGCGCTGGCTGGTCGCGGGTCTGGCCATCGGCGCGCTGATCCTGACTGTCGGTGCCCTGGGCGGCGGCGTGGTCAAGCGCGAGGCCATGCCCGAGATCGACGGCGACGTGCTGGAGGCCCGGATCCTGCTGCCCGCAGGCACACCGCTGGCGCGCACGCGTGCGGCTGTCGCGCAGGTGGAGGCCGCGCTCGACCGGGTGAACGCCGGCCTGACGCCGGAGCAACCCGGAGCGCAACCGCTGGTGGTCCGGCGCATCACACGGCTGGGCCGCAACCTGTCGGCGGGCGAGACCGGCGCCCATGTCGCCACCGTCGCCGTGGACCTGCTGGGCGCCGAGACGCGCACCAGCACGCTCGATGATATCGTTACGCTCTGGCGCGAAGAAATCGGGCTGCTCCCCGGCGTCGCTTCGCTGATCCTGACCGAACCGGGCATCGGCCCGCAGGGCATCGCCGTGGAACTGCGCCTGAGCCATCCCGACCTCGCCACGCTGGAGGCGGCGGGCCGCGCCACGCTGAGAGAACTTGAAACCTATGCCGGCGTGCGCAACGCGATCCTCGACCTGCGCCCCGGCGCGCCGGAATTGCGCCTTGGCCTCGTGCCGGGGGCGGAGGCCCTCGGCCTGACCGCCACCGATGTCGCGGGGCAGTTGCGCGCGGCCTTCCTCGGCACGCAGCTTGCCGAGATCCGGCGCGGCGATCTGGCCTGGGATCTGGAGGTGCGGCTGTCCGACAATGATCGCGCAACCCGCGCCGATCTGACCGCCTTCGAGATTGCCCTGCCCGCCGGCGACACGGTGCCGCTGACCAGCATCGCGCGCGTCACCGAAGCGCGCGGCTGGGGCAGCATCACGCAGCGGAACGGCCTGCGCACCCTCACCGTCTCGGCCGATGTGGACGGGCGGAACGGCAATGCCGACGCGATCACCGCGCGGATGGCCGACGGCTTTCTGTCCGATCTCGCCACCGCCACCTCGGGCCTTTCCTTCGAGGTCGGCGGGCAAGCTGCCAATTCTGCGGAAACCGTCGCCTCGATCCTGCGCGGGTTCCTGATCGGGCTCGTGGGCATCTACCTTGTGCTCAGCTTCCAGTTCCGCAGCTATATCGAACCGCTGATCGTGATGATCACCATCCCGCTGGCATTTCTGGGCGTGATCTGGGGTCATGCGCTGATGGGATACAACATATCCATGCCCTCACTCGTGGGGGCGGCCTCGCTGGCGGGCATCGTGGTGAACAACGCGATCCTGCTGATCGGCGTCATCAACGCCCGCCGCGCCGACGGGCTGTCTGCCGCCGACGCAGCCGGAGACGCCGTCCGCGCCCGCTTCCGCCCGATCTTCGTGTCGGTCACAACCACCATCATGGGCATGGCGCCGCTGCTGCTCGAAACCTCGACCCAGGCGCAGACACTCAAACCGCTTGTCATCTCGGTCGTCTTCGGACTGTTTGTCGCCACCGTTCTGATCCTTCTGGTGCTGCCCGCGTTCTATGCGGCACTTGAGGATATCGCTGGCAGCCGGCACACAGAATAAGCGAGCGTTCGTTCGCCCCGACCCGACAGCCGAAGGCCGGGCTGGCGCAAGACCTCGTGATCCTCGTGCGACCAGAATTGGCTACCGCGATCCGTGTGACGGGTGCAGCCCCTCGGCGGTTGCCGATACAGTTTCGTCACGCTGCGGCTGCCCGCCTGCTGGCGCAAA
>PFEX01000138.1:0-4286 GCA_002783145.1 Rhodobacteraceae bacterium CG17_big_fil_post_rev_8_21_14_2_50_65_11
TATCTGGCCCAAGGGGCCAAGGGCTGACGGCGAAAGCCCGCCCCTGGCGGGACGGGCCTTGATTTCTGGCGCTTCGCGCGAGGATATTTGGGCCAGCAAGAAAAGGCTCAGGCCGCCGCCGTCACCGCCCGCGCCGTCAGCACCGCCACCAGATGGGCGCGGTAGTCGGGGGTGCCGTGCATGTCGCCAATCATGCTGCCCGGTGCCACTTTCAGCCCGGCCAGCGCCGCAGCGGCAAAGTTTTTCGACAGTGCGGCTTCGGCTTCTTTCCAGCGGAACACCCCGCCTTCCGAGGCCCCAGTTACCGCCACCCGCACGCCGGTGGCAAAGCGGGCCACGAACACCCCGACCAGCGCAAAGCGCGAGGCGGGTTGGTCGAACTTCACGTAAGCCGCTTGCTGCGGGATCGGAAAGCGGACCTCGGTGATGATCTCGCCTTCCTTGAGCGCGGTTTCGAACAGGCCGGTAAAGAAGTCGTCCGCCGCGATCCTGCGCTGGTTGGTGACGACCGTCGCCCCCGAGGCCAGCACCGCCGCCGGGTAGCAGGCCGAGGGGTCGTTGTTGGCGATCGAGCCGCCGATGGTGCCACGATTGCGCACCGCCGGATCACCGATGCCGCCTGCCAGAGCGGCCAGCGCCGGGTAAGACTTGCCGACCTCGCGCGCCACTTGGGCGTGCGGAGTGGCGGCACCGATCACCAGCGTATCACCCTCCTTGCGCAGGCCGCGCAGCTCGGCAATCGCCGTCAGGCTGACCAGCACATCGGGGGCCGCGAGGCCCTGCTTCATCGTCGGCAGCAGGGTCTGGCCCCCCGAAAGCGCCTGCGCGCCGGGGGTTTGCAGCGCCTTGACCGCCTCGGCAATGCTGCCCGGTTTCTTGAAATCGAAGTTCTGCATCGTTTCCTCCCTTGGCCGGATCAGCCGTTGATCGCCGCCCAGACGCGCGCGGGCGTCAGGGGCATGTCGATATGGGTGACGTTGCTGTGGCCGCCGCGTTGCAGCGCGTCGATCACCGCGTTGACCACGGCAGGGGGGGATCCGATCGCCCCGGCCTCGCCGCAGCCCTTGGCCCCCAGCGGGTTATGGGTGCAAGGCGTGTTGCAGCTATGATCGACCGTGAACATCGGCAGATCGTCGGCGCGCGGCATGGCGTAATCCATGTAGCTGCCGGTCAGCAACTGGCCGTTGCCGTCATAGACTGCCGCTTCCAGCAGCGCCTGACCGATGCCCTGCGCTACCCCGCCATGGACCTGCCCATTGACGATCATCGGGTTCATCACATTGCCGAAATCATCGGCACAGGCGAAAGAGGCAACTTCGACCCGGCCGGTATCGGGGTCAACCTCGACCTCGCAGGCATAGGCCCCGGCCGGGTAGGTGAAGTTGGCCGGATCGTAGAACGCGGTTTCCTCCAACCCCGGCTCGAGAGTTTCCAGCGGGTAGTTGTGCGGCACATAGGCCGAGAATGCGATCTCGCCGAAGGTCTTGGCCTTGTTGCTGCCGGGGACGGAAAACATGCCATCCTCGAACGCGATGTCGGCTTCGGCAACTTCCAGCATATGGGCCGCGATCTTCTTGCCCTTGGCGATGACCTTGTCTACCGCCTTGACGATGGCCGAGCCGCAGACCGCCAGGCTGCGCGACCCGTAAGACCCCATGCCGAACGGAATCTTCGAGGTATCGCCATGCACGATGTCGATGCTGGAGGCCGGGACGCCCAGCCGGTCGGACACGATCTGGGCGAACACCGTCTCGTGGCCCTGGCCGTGGCTGTGCGCGCCCACCATCACCGAAATATTGCCGGTGGCGTTGACCCGCACCGTGGCCACATCGAAAAGTCCGACCCGCGCGCCCAGGGCCCCGACCAGCGCCGAGGGCGCAATGCCGCAGGCCTCGATCCAGGTCGAAAGCCCAAGGCCGCGCAGCTTGCCGCGCCTGGCCGATGCCGCGCGACGGGCCTCGAACCCCTTGAGATCACCGATCTGCACGAGCCTGGCAAGCGTGGCGCCGTAGTTGCCGGTATCATAGACCAGCCCGACCGGGGTGGTGTAGGGGAACTGGTCGGGGGCGATGAAATTCAGCCGCCGCACCGCCACCGGATCAAGCTTCAGCTCGCGGCACATCTTGTCGATCACCCGCTCAAGCGAATAGGTCGCTTCGGGGCGGCCCGCGCCACGGTAGGCATCAACCGGGGCGGTATTTGTGAACACCGCCTTGACGTTGACGTAGATCAGCGGGGTCTTGTAGGGCCCGGCCATCAGGGTGCCGTGCAGGAAGGTGGGCGTGACGGTGGCGAAGTTCGACAGATAGGCACCGACGTTGGCCAGGGTCTCGGTGCGCAGCGCCAGGAAATTGCCCTGAAGGTCGGTCGCAAGCTGGATGGTGGTTTCGTGATCGCGGCCATGGGCGTCGGACATGAAGCTTTCCGACCGATCGGCCACCCATTTCACCGGCCGGTTCAGGGCCTTGGCCGCCGCCAGCACCGCCGCCTCTTCGCCATAGTGATAGATTTTCGAGCCAAACCCGCCGCCGACATCGGGCGAAATCACGGTCAGCTTGTTTTCCGGGATGCCCATCACGAAGGCGGCAATCAACAGCCGGGTCAGGTGCGGGTTCTGGCTGGTGGTGTAAAGCTTGTAGTCGCCGGTGCCGCTGTCATAGTCGCCGATCGAGGCGCGCGGCTCCATCGCGTTCGGCACCAGACGGTTGTTGACCAGCTTGAGCGTGGTGACATGCGGGGCCGCCTTGAAGGCAGCATCGACGGCGGCGCGGTTGTCCTCGATCCAGCCCCAGTCAAAGCAGACGTTGTTCTCGATCTCGTCATGGACGCGGTTGGTGGCGTCGGCCACCGCCTGCGCCATGTTCACGATGGCGGGCAGTTCGGTGATGTCGGCCTCGATCGCCGCCGCCGCGTCGCGCGCCTGTTCCAGGGTTTCGGCCACCACCACGGCATAGGCGTCGCCGACATGGCGCACCTTGCCATGCGCCAGCACCGGGCGCTTGGGTTCCTTCATGGTCTCGCCGCCACGTGACTGCACCAGCCAGCCCGCCGGGTTACCCCCCATGGCCGCGAAATCCGCGCCCGTCATCACCGCCAGCACACCGGGCAGCGCTTTGGCCGCCGCAGTGTCGATGCCGTTGATCCGGCCATGCGCCACCTGACTGCGGGCAAAACAGGCATAGGCCTGGCCGCGCAGGTTGATGTCGGCGGTGTAGCGCCCCTTGCCGGTCAGAAACCGGATATCCTCGCGCCGTTTCGTGCTGGCGCCGATGCCACCATCTTTAGGCATGTCATCCTCCCTTGCTGCGATGCGTCAGAAACGCCCGCCATTCTTATGAAAACAGGCGCTATTCCGCCGCAACCGCCGCCACGTCCTGGCCCGAAGCCGCCAGCACCGCCTTGACGATGTTGTGATAGCCGGTGCAGCGGCAGATATTGCCCTCCAGCCCGGCGCGCACTTCGGCCTCGGTTGGTTTCGGGTTGTCGGCCAGCAGAGCGGCAGCGGTCATCACCATGCCGGGGGTGCAGAAGCCGCATTGCAGCCCGTGGTTGTCCTGGAATGCCTGTTGCAGCACGCTCAGCGATCCGTCGGCATTGGCCATGCCTTCGATCGTGGTGATCGCCCGGTCGGCCACATCCAGCGCCAGCGTGGTGCAGCTTTTCACCGCCACGCCATCGACATGCACCACGCAAGCCCCGCATTGCGAGGTGTCGCAGCCGATATGGGTGCCGGTCAGCCCCAGCCCGTCGCGCAGGAACGAGGCCAGCAGCGTGCGCCCCTCGACCTCGCCCGAGACGGGTTTCCCGTTCACGGTCATCGTGACCTTGGTCATGGTTTTCCTCCCCTGAAAATGCGCGCCAGCCATGCGGCCAGCCGTTTGAACCAACCCTTGTCGCTTTTGCCCGAATCAGCAACCTTTTCCTCGGCCGCGCCCGGTCCTTCGATCGCGGCCTGAAACCGGGTGAAGAATTCGTCGGCCATCTTCTTGGCAAAACCGTCGATGATCCGGCTGCCAAGCTGGGCCAGCTTGCCGCCGACATTGGCCTCGACGGTGTAACCCAGCCGGGTGCCGCCGGGGATCGGCTCCAGCGTCACCTTCGCCCCACCCTTGGCATAGCCCGCAGGTCCGCCCTTGCCTTCGCCGCGGATGGTGATGCTGCGCTCGGGCACCAGTTCCGACAGCTTGACCACGCCGGTGAAGCGCGCCGAAACCGGCCCGACCCGTTGGACCACCACCGCCTCGAAGCCATCCTCGGGGCTGCCGGTCATGCTTTCGCAGCCCGGC
>PFEX01000138.1:4301-7864 GCA_002783145.1 Rhodobacteraceae bacterium CG17_big_fil_post_rev_8_21_14_2_50_65_11
GGGCCGCTGCAGCCATTTCCGCCACCGCGACCGCCGCACGCAGCGCGACCGGATCAATCGGCTTCAGCAGCAGCGCAAAACCTGCCGCCTGACAGGCGCTGCGCAGGCTTGGGTCGCGGTCGGCGGTCAGGATCGCGGTCGCCACCGCGCCGTGGCGCTGGCGCAGGGCACAGGCGAACTCCAGCCCGCTCTGCCCCGGCCCCAGACGCTGATCGACCAGCACGCAGTCGGGCAGGATGCCGATCTCGTCGATCAGCGCCAGCGCTTCCTCGCCGCTGACGGCCTCGATCACCGACACGCCCCAGCCTTCCAGCACCAGCACCAGCGCCCGGCGCAAATCGGCATCGTTTTCCACCAGCGCCACGATGCGGTTCACCGCCGGGGGCGGTGCCGACACCGGACGCGCATCGCGCCCCGCCCCCGCCGTGCCAGCGGCCAGCGGCACGCCCACCGTGAAGGTCGTGCCCCGCCCCACCTGCGAGCGCAGCGCCAGCGGATGGCCCAGGGCCGCGCAGGCGCGCTCGACAATCGCCAGCCCCAGCCCCATCCCCTCGGCCGCCGAGGCGCGCGCGTTCAGGCGGTGGAACTCCTTGAAGATGTTGCCCTGTTCAGCCTCGGGGATGCCCGGCCCGGTGTCATGGACCTCAAGCCGCAAGGTGGCTCCCTGTCGCCTCGCCCCCACCAGCACCCGCCCGGTCACGGTATAGCGCACCGCGTTGCCGATCAGGTTCTGCAGGATGCGCCGCAGATAGGGGGGGTCCGTCATCACCCGCGCGGCGCAGGGCATCACCCGCAACGCCAGCCCCTTGGCGCAGGCAATGGCGGCAAATTCGTCGCGTAGCGGCCCCAACACCTGATCCAGCGCCACCACCCCGACCGAGACCGCCTGCGGCCCGCTTTCCAGCCGCGAGATATCCAGCAGCGCGCCCAGAATCCCCTCCACCTGCCCCAACGCGTTCTGCGCCTTGTGCAACGCCTCGCGCGCGCGTGGGGCGACGGTATCGTCGCCGATCGAGGCCATGAACAGCTTGGCCGCCGACAGCGGTTGCAGCAGATCATGGCTGGCCGCCGCGACAAAGCGCGACCGGCTGGCGTTGGCGCGCTCGGCCGCCGCCAGAGCGGCCTTGAGGTCCAGCGTGCGGGCGATCACCTGATCCTCCAGCATCGCGGCGCGCTGAAACTGGGCATAGGCCGCCCCCGAATCATCAGTCGCCCGCTCGACCCGGCGCATCAGCACCTGCACGATTTCCAGCAGCTTTTCGCGCTGGCGCTCGGGCGGATCGGCGGGATTGATCAGCGCCTCAATCATCGACCCGCTCCGGCGGGTAAAGCGCCACCCCGGTCATGGTCTGGTTGACATGCATCGCATTGAACTGCTCGCCATAGGTCGAGAACCCCACCACCCGGTGGGCGCGCAAAAGCTGCGACATCGCCCCGATCTGCTGCTTTTCCAGCGCTTCCATCCGCCGCAAGATGCAGTCGCAGGCCAGAATTGCCGCCGGTGCCCCGCCCTGCGCCAGATCGTCCAGTGCCGCCGCCAGATGGGCTGCGATATCCAGCGGCTCGGCCATGGTCAGCACCAGCCCCTCGTCGATCGCCGAAAAGAACACCAGATCGCCATTGTCGGCCACCCGCTGGATCGAGCGCACATGATGGCGCCCGCCGATCCGCACCACCAGCGGATGGGCGGCAAAGGTAAAGGTGGTCAGTTGCCCCGGATCCTTGCCCAGCAGGCGCGCATATTCGCGCGCCGCCGGTTCGGCGTTGATCGCGCGCACGATGCGGCGGGCGGGATCGGCCTCGGTCACCACCATCCGCCGCTCGGTCGGCACCAGATGATCAAGGTTGAACACCCGCGCCCGGCAATCGCTGCGCAGCAGGGTCAGCACGGCGGCATGGCGCAGCGCCCGCCCGCCGTGCAGCACAAAGGTCGCGCGAAACCGGGTGCCGTCGCCGGCCGAGCCGCCGAACAGCGGCACCGGCCCCAGGCCGGCGGCCAGCGCCGCCGTCAGATCATCCTCGCGCGCGGACAGCCCATCGACCATCAGAAAGGCAAACTCGTGCCCCCAGTCGGGGCGCTGGCGCGAAAGGTTCTGGCGCGCGCGCACCAGCCAGCCGATCAGCGCCTGACGCTCGATCCGGTCGAGATCGGGGATCAGCAGGATGTCGGCGGCAAAATGCGCGGCGGGCAGACCCACCGCCACGATCCCGCCCTCGCTGTAGCCGTGATCCGAGATTTCCCCCGCCGTGGTGCAGCCGATCACCGGCACCGCCCCGAACCCCGGTGCCGCCGCCGCCGCTACCTGCCCCGGATCGGCCTCGGGCGAGACGAACAGCAGCACCACCGCGAACGGCCCCGGCCCCAGATCGGCGGCCAGCCGCCCGACGGCGTCAGGCCTCCCTGCCGCCACCCGCGCCACCGCCACCACGCCCTGTCCCTCGTCCATCAGCCCCCCACCCGTGAGTCTTGCGACCATGCCGCCGCCGTGCAACGGACCACCCTTCATCTTCGCCCAAATATCCTCGCCGAAGGCACGCCGCCACACGCGCAGGCGTCAGCCATGTTCGGGCAGCAGCCGGGCAAAGCTGGCCTCATTGGCGATCAGCACCGCCTGGGTGCGGCTCTGCACCCCAAGCTTGCGCATGATCGCCGTGACATGCGCCTTGACCGTGGTCTCGGCGATGGTCAGATCGAAAGCGATCTGCTTGTTCAGCCGCCCCTCGCAGATCAGTTGCAGGATTTTCGCCTGCTGCGGCGTCAGCCGTGCCAGGCGCGCCATCGCGTCGTCGCGCGGACTAGGGGTGGCCGCAGGGTCGGTGTGCGGCAGGTAGCCCTCGGGCACGTAACCGTGCCCCGCGCTGATCGCCGCGAACGCTGCCCGGAATACCTCGCGGCGCGCGTGTTTGGGCACGAACCCCGTCGCCCCGGCCCCGAGCGCCGCCCCGATCACCCGGTTGTCGGCCAGCGACGACACCACCACCACCGGCACCGCCCCCACCACCCGGCATAGCCGGATCAGGCCGTCGAGCCCGGTCACGTCGGGCAGGTTCAGATCCAGCACCACGACATCGGGCAAGGGCATCAGGGCAAGCCGGTTCAGCGCCGGATCGAGGCGGTCAAAAGTCTCGACCTCGACAATCCCCGCCACCGCCCGCAGGGTCAGCGCCAGCGCCTCGCAGAACAGCGGATGATCGTCGATGATCAGCACCGACTTCAGGGCGCGCGCAGCGGTCGGCGGCATGATCCTGCCCCCTCCCCCGGGGCGAGCTCAGCCTAGCACGCCGCCCCCGCCGCGCAAGAGATGACCGACGGCTGCCCCGGGGCTATCGCATTTGAAGACTCCGCGCGGGGATCATGCCCTTTCCCCGTCGCCCCCACGGCGGGCGCGTTCCGCTCCCGCCTCGGTCGGGCGCGCCCTCGTCTTCACCGTCGGGCTGTGTCTGGAGGCATGGCCCTGCTCTTCTTGTCGATGTATCGGAGCGAGAAAGCCATGGGCACCTCGATTTTTGACCATTTTCTTGGGCGCGCAGCGATGCGTTTGGCGTGAAGCGGGAGGGAGGCA
>PFEX01000244.1:0-4212 GCA_002783145.1 Rhodobacteraceae bacterium CG17_big_fil_post_rev_8_21_14_2_50_65_11
CCGCGTGGCAAACCGAGGCCAGACCGATGAGAATGATCAACGACAGTTACCGCAGCATCACCTTCTTCGTGGAGGTGAACATCGACAGGTTCCTTGTCCCGCTGACAATCGTCGGCGCGCTTCTGCTGGCCGGCTGGCTGATTTCTCTCTGATCCGACGCCCCGGATCGTTCCCCTTTGACGTTCCCTTGAAGGGCTTCTCGCGCGGGCCGGACACCGCCTTCGCGTCGCTGTATCGGTCGCGTGCCCAGATCCCCCCGGCGCGGCAGTGCGGCAGCGCCCGGCAACCTCTTGATTTCGCGTGTTTCGGGCAGCGTTGAGCCGGGCGGTCCTGGGGGGCGTCATGTCCGCGCGATGTATATCTGGTGCCACGGTCCGCAATTACCTCCAGACCGTGGGCGCTCGCGTTTTGACAACCCCCCCGGCGCAAGATAGAGCTTTGGCTTAGTTGCTAATGCACTGCGGGGCGGATTCGATGTATGCGATAGCTGGATTGTCCAGAGTTTTCAGACGTGTTGCGGCTGTCCTTGCGCTGCTGTGCGCGTCGCTGATTCTCATCCCTTCAGAGGCGGGGGCGCAGGATTACCGCTTCACCTCGTTCGCGGTCGAGGGCAACGAACGCGTCGATCCGTCAACGGTGCTGGCCTTCCTCGGCATCGAGCCTGGCCAAAGCGTCAGCGCATCGGAACTGAACGACGCCTTTCAGCGCCTGCAGGGGTCGGGGCTGTTCGAAAGCGTCGAGCTGGAGCCGCGCGGCGCGACGCTCGTTGCGGTGGTGCGCGAATACCCGACGATCAACCGTATCAACATCGAAGGCAACCGCCGTATCGAGGATGCGGATCTGATGACGGTGGTGCAGTCGCAGCCGCGCCGTGTCTATTCGCCGTCTCTGGCCGAACAGGACGCCGCCGCGATCACCCAGGCTTATGAGCTTCAGGGGCGTCTGACGGCCACCGTCACGCCGGCGATCATCCGACGCAGCGAGAATCGCGTCGATCTGGTGTTCGAGGTGGCCGAGGGGCGCGTCGTCGAAACCGAGCGGATCGCGTTCGTCGGCAACCGTGCCTATTCCGACCGTCGTCTGCGGCGCGTTGTGGAAAGCACGCAGGCAGGCATTTTCCGGCAACTGATCGGGTCAGACACGTTCATCGCCGATCGCATCGCGTTCGACAGGCAATTGCTGTCCGATTTTTACCGCGACCGGGGCTATGTCGACTTCACGGTGCAAAGCGTCACCTCCGAACTCGCCCGCGAACGCAACGCGTTTTTCATCACCTTCAACCTCATCGAGGGGCAAAGCTTTTCCTTCGGTGAGATCACGACCGTCAGCGAGATCGCGGATCTCGACGCGCAGCAATTTCAGGACACGGTGCGCATCCGCCCCGGCGTGACCTTCTCGCCGCGTCTGGTGGACACGACGATTACCCGGATGGAGAACCTTGCCTCGCAGATGGGGCTGCGCTTCATCCGGATCGAACCGCGCGTGACCCGCAACGACGAGGATCTGACGCTGGATATCGAGTTCGTGATTTCGCGCGGGCAGCGCGTGTTCGTCGAACGGATTGACATCGAGGGCAACGCCACCACGCTGGACCGCGTCATTCGCCGCCAGTTCCGCAGCGCCGAGGGCGATCCGCTTGACCCGCGCGACATCCGGCAAAGCGCCGAACGCATCCGCGCGCTCGGTTATTTTTCCGATGTCGCGGTCGATGCGCGACCGGGGTCCAGCGAAGAGCAGGTCATCGTCGACGTGAATGTCGAGGAACAACCGACCGGGTCGCTTGGCTTTGGTGCCAACTACTCGACCGATACCGGCGTCGGGCTGGCGATCACCTTTTCCGAGGAAAACTTCCTTGGTCGTGGTCAGATGTTGCGGTTTGGCGTCGACACATCGGCGGATTCGCGCAGCTTCAACCTCGCCTTCACCGAGCCGGCCTTCCTCGGGCGGGATCTGGAATTCGGGCTGCGCGCGTATTATACGACCACCGATCAGCAGAACGCCTCCTTCGGCACCGAGAATATCGGCCTCCAGCCCAGCCTTTCCTTCCCGGTCAGCGAATATGGCCGCCTGTCGCTGCGCTACCGCCTGTCCGAAGACAGCCTGACCAATGTTCCGCCGACGTCTTCGCCGATCCTGATCGCGGAGGCGGGCTCCTTCATCACCTCGTCGATCGGTTACACCTACAGCTACAGCACCCGCGATACCGGGCTGAACCCGAATGCCGGCGTGACGCTGCGCTTCGGTCAGGATATCGCCGGGCTTGGCGGCGATCGGGAATATATCCGAACCCAGGCGGCGGTGATCGGCGAAACCTCTGTCCTGCGCGAGGAGGTGTCGTTGCGCGCCACGCTGGAGGGCGGCGCGCTGACCATGCTGTCGGGAAATTCGCTTCGCAACGACCGGTTCCTTCTCAGTACGCGCCAGATGCGCGGGTTCGAGTCAAACGGGCTGGGACCGCGCGATACGCTCGCCGGTACGAGCGACGCGCTCGGCGGTAACTATTTCGTATCGGCGCGGTTCGAGACCGCCTTCCCCTTGGGTCTGCCGGAAGAATACGGGCTTTCCGGCGGCCTCTTCTACGATGTCGGCACCGTCTGGGGGCTGGATAATACCGCCGGGGCCGGCGGTGGCACGGTCGACGACGACCTGCACCTGCGCCAGTCGATCGGCTTCTCGCTGTTCTGGGAAACCCAGATCGGACCCTTGCGCTTCAACTTCAGCCACGTGCTCGACAGCCAGCCCTATGACCAGACCCGCAATTTCGATTTCACCATCGAAGCGCGGTTCTAGGCCGTCGCGCATGCGCGGGTTCGCACGATCCTTGTGTCTTGGCCTCGTCCTTGTCGGGGCGGGACCGGCCGCGTTTTCGCAGCCGCTCTCCTTCGGCCAGATCGAGGGGCCTCAGGTCGTCATCCTCAATCAGGAACGCCTGTTCAGGGACTCCCGTTTCGGACAGCGTGTGCAAGCGGAGCTTGAGGCCACGTCGGCGGCGCTTTCGCGCGAAAACCGCGACATCGAGGCCGAGCTTCTGCAAGAGGAACGTGACCTGACCGAACAGCGCGCCACGATGAGCGCCGAGGCGTTCCAGCCGCTTGCCGATGATTTCGACACGCGGGTCGAGGAAATTCGCGCCACCCAGTCGGAGCGTGTGCGCGACTTGACGCAACTGGCCGACCGGGCAGAGGCGCGGTTCCTGCGGCTGATCGCGCCGATCCTGCGCGACCTGCTGCGCGACCGGGGCGCCTCGGCGGTGATCGACGCGCGGGTCGTGC
This sequence comes from Rhodobacteraceae bacterium CG17_big_fil_post_rev_8_21_14_2_50_65_11, assembly GCA_002783145.1. Lineage (GTDB taxonomy): Bacteria > Pseudomonadota > Alphaproteobacteria > Rhodobacterales > Rhodobacteraceae > Nioella. The sequence continues at coordinate 3,273 of PFEX01000244.1, forward strand.
TTTATGCCGTGGATGGGGCGGACATCACCGATGTCGCGCTTGAGCGTATCGACGAGGTGCTGGGCGACGGTGGTGCGACCCCGATCCTCGATCAACTGCGCGCCGAGGCCGATGACTAGCGCTCTTGTCGCTCCGCGCCCGAGTTGCTAGGACGCACCGCACCATAAGACAAAGGACCGCAGCCCATGACGGCCGACACTCCGACAACCGCCGATATCGCCCTGATCCAGCGGATCATCCCGCACCGCTATCCGTTTCTGCTTGTCGACAAGCTGCGCGATATCGTGCCGTTCAAGACTGCCGTGGGCATCAAGAACGTCACCATGAACGAACCCCATTTCCAGGGCCATTTTCCAGGCATCCCGATCATGCCCGGCGTGACCATCATCGAGGCGATGGCGCAGACGGCCGCCGTGATGGTGGGGGTATCGGGCAATCTCGCCGACAAGCGTTTCCTCGTCTATTTCATGAGCATCGAAAAGGCGAAGTTCCGCCGCAAGGTCGGCCCCGGTGATGTGCTGGAATTGCATGTGACAGTGACGCGCGGCAAGCCCGGCGGCAAGGTGTGGAAATTCACCGGCCGCGCCGAGGTGGAGGGCGATCTTGCCTGCGAGGCCGACTTCACCGCGATGATGGACCTGCCCGCCGAGGAGTAAGCCAATGACCATTGATCCCGGTGCCGAGGTTCACCGGTCTGCCGTGATCGAGGAGGGCGCCGTCATCGGCCCCGGCTGCCGGATCGGTCCCTTTGCCGTGATCGGCCCGGAGGTGGTTCTGCACCGCGGGGTCGAGGTGAAATCGCATGTCGTGGTGACCGGCCGCACCGAGATCGGGGAGGAAACGGTGATCTTCCCGTTCTCCGTCATCGGCGAGATTCCGCAGGATCTGAAGTTCCGCGGCGAGGATACGCGGCTGATCATCGGCAGGCGCAACCGCATCC
>PFEX01000244.1:4266-5711 GCA_002783145.1 Rhodobacteraceae bacterium CG17_big_fil_post_rev_8_21_14_2_50_65_11
TCGCCCATGATTGTCAGGTCGGCAACCGGGTGATCGTGGTCAATTCCGCTGCCGTCGCCGGGCATTGCGTAATCGAGGATGACGTGATCATCGGCGGGCTGTGCGGCATCCACCAATGGGTGCGCATCGGCAAGGGGGCCATCGTCGGCGCGCTGTCGATGGTGACCAATGACGTGATTCCGCACGGGCTGGTGCAGGGTCCGCGCGGGCGGCTTGACGGGCTCAACCTTGTGGGGCTGAAACGCCGCGGCGTGCCGCGCGATGAAATCACTGCCCTGCGCGCCGCGTTTCAGCATCTGGCGCAGGGCGACGGCACGTTCATGGACCGGGCGCGCCACCTGGCGCAGGAAAACCCCGACTCGCCCAATGTGCGCGACATCGTCGATTTCATCATGGGCGAGACCGACCGGTCTTTCCTGACGCCGGGCTAGGGCGATGGACCGCGCGATCATCGCGGGCGCCGGGGTGCTGCCGGGGTTGTTGTTGCAGGCGGGACCGGCCCATATCGTGCGGCTGGCAGGCGTGGCGTCGGATCCGCTGGAGGCGCCCGACATGCCGGCCCGGTTCGAACGTTTGGGCGCGCTGTTCGCCGATCTCAGATCTGCGGGGGTGTGCGATCTGGTTTTTGCGGGGGCGCTCAGCCGTCCGGTGCTTGATCCGGGCCAGATGGATGCGGAGACGATGGCGCTGATGCCGCGCCTTGCAAAGGCGATGGGGCAGGGCGACGATGCGCTCTTGCGCGACATTGTGGCGATTTTCGAGGAACAGGGGTTTCGCATTCTGGGGGCGCTCGACCTGCGCCCGGATCTGGCCGCCGATCCGGGGCCGATATGTGGTGCGCCGTGCGATGCGCAGCGGCGCGATGCGGCGCGGGCGCGGGCAGTGCTGGCGGCGCTCGGGGCGCTTGACGTCGGGCAGGCGGCTGTTGCCGCCAAGGGCCAGATGATCGGGATCGAGACGCTACAGGGCACCGACGCGATGCTGCGCTTCGTCGGCGCCACGCGGCCGGGGTCGGGCGGTGTGCTGGTCAAGCGCCCCAAGCCGGGGCAGGATCTGCGCATGGACACGCCCGCGATCGGGCCGGATACGGTGATGAAGGCCGCCGAGGCCGGTCTGTCGGGGATCGAGATTGTCGCTGGAACCGTGTTGATCCTCGACCGCGCCGCGACCGAAGCGGCCTGCGAGGCGGCGGGGCTGGCGCTCTGGGCGGCACCGTGAGCCTGACGCTCTTCCTCGTCGCTGGCGAGGCCTCCGGCGATCGGCTGGGGGCGGCGCTGATGGCGGGGGTGAAGGCGTTGCGCCCGGATGTGGCGTTTTACGGCGTGGGCGGACCACGGATGCGGGCCGAAGGGCTGGACAGCCTGTTTGCGATGGAGGAGCTTTCGGTCATGGGGCTGGTCGAGGTGCTGCCGAAGCTGCGCCACCTCTTCGCGCTGAAACGTCAG
>PFEX01000090.1:0-2414 GCA_002783145.1 Rhodobacteraceae bacterium CG17_big_fil_post_rev_8_21_14_2_50_65_11
GGACAGTATCAGACCGTCATCACAGATCAGCCCAGCGCCAAGGCCCATCAGCGTCAGCGCGAGGCACGACTTTCCGCTGCCGGAGGGCCCCAGGATCAGCACCCCCTGCCCGGCCACCACCACCCCCGTCGCACGGCAAAAAAACCGCCCGTCGTGGGCGGCTTCGCTGTAGTCGCTCAGGCAGGGATCGGCGGCGCTGTCCATCGCTTATAGCGGCAGCCCCACCACGAACCGCGCGCCCAGCGGGTCAGAAGTGATATCAGCCTCGGTGGGGCGTATGTTCTCGGCCCAGATCACGCCGCCATGCGCCTCCACGATCTGCTTGGAAATCGCCAATCCCAGGCCCGAATGATCGCCAAACTGCTTGACCGGCCGTTCGGAATAGAACCGGTTGAACACCTTGGTGAGCGCCTCCTCGGGGATGCCGGGGCCGGTATCCTCGACCACCACCAGCACGCGGTTTTCGCGCTGCCGGGCCCAGACCCGCACCGCGTCGCCCGGCTCGCAAAAAGACAACGCGTTGGTGATCAGGTTGACGAAGACCTGCGCCAGCCGCCCTTCCAGCCCGTGGATCATCACCGGGTCCGGCGGCAGATCGGAAATGAACTCGATATCGTTTTTGGCGGCTTCCTCGCTATGGAACTCGGTAAGGTTGGAGAGCATGTGGATCAGGTCGAACTCATCCTCTTCCTCCTTGACCAGCTCCGAATCGAGCCGCGACGCGTTGGAAATATCCGACACCAGCCGGTCGAGCCGCCGCACATCGTGCTCGATCACGTCGAGAAGCCGGTTGCGCTGATCTTCGGTCGTGGCCAGCCGCAGCGTGCCGACGGCCGAGCGTAGCGACGCCAGCGGGTTCTTGACCTCATGCGCCACGTCGGCGGCGAATTGTTCGTTGCCGTCGATGCGATCATAAAGCGCGCCGACCATGCCGCGCAGCGCGCCGGAAAGCCGCCCGATCTCGTCCGGGCGCCCGGTCAGGTCGGGGATGCGCACACGGGTCGGACTCATCTTGCGGGCGTTCTTGTCGCGGCCCAATTCCGCCGCCGCCGAGAGGTCCGACAGCGGGTTGGCGATGGTCGAGGCCAGCACCAGGCTCAGCCCGATCGACACCAGAAGCGCCACGAAGAACATTTGCAGGATCTGTTCGCGTTCCGCGCGCACAAGTTGGTCGATCTCACCGCCCGCCGTTGCCACCGCGACGACACCGACGATCCCCGACGCGCCTTCGATCGGCGAGGCGGCAAGGAAGATACGGCCCATGTCGCCATTGCCACCGTCAAGCACGGTCACACCGGTCAGCGCCTCGGCAACCAGCGCCCGCGCCTGCGCCTCCGGGCTTGGCAGCGACGCGGCCTGCCGCTCACCCGACGTCAGCAGGCCGGCGATACCGTCCCATATCTTGTTCAGGAATTCGGTGATGACCAGCGACCGGCCATCGCCCTCCTCGGTGCCCAGAACCGGGCGCGCGGCGGCAGTCTCGGTGTCGAGGGACGACGCGACCAGCGTTTCGTTGGGGGCGAAGACGAACACATCCACCCCATTGCGCACGCCGGTGCGCGCCAGAACATCGACCGGGTCGATGCCGTCCCCGCTCAGCAGGTTGGCGGGGGCGGTGCGTGGCAGGCTGGCCTCGAACACCTCCGCCATGAGTTGTGCCTCGATCGCAAGGGCGCGCTCCCGCTGGTAGACAAGACTGTCACGGAACGGGTTGAGGAACAGCACGCCCGCCACCAGCACCACCAGTGCCAGCAGGTTGAAGACGATGATCTTGCGGGCCAACGGCGACCGGTTGAGCGACAGAAGCCCGCGCCGCGCGCGCGCATTGCGCAGCTCGACCTCGACCGCCCCGGCGGGACGGTCCCAGTCTTCGCCGAGGACGATCTGGCTGTCGCGCTGGGTGCGCCGCCCGTCCGGACCGATGTCGAAAGCCAGCGTCATCTACTCTTCGTTATACCTGTAGCCGATCCCGTAGAGCGTTTCGATGGCCGAGAAATCCGGGTCTTTCTCGCGCATCTTCTTGCGCAGCCGCTTGATATGGCTGTCGATGGTGCGGTCATCGACATAGACCTGTTCATCATAGGCCACGTCCATCAACTGGTCGCGGCTTTTCACGAATCCGGGGCGCTGCGCCAGCGCCTGAAGCAGCAGGAATTCGGTCACGGTCAGCGACACGTCCTGCCCTTTCCAAGTCACCGCGTGGCGCAGCGGGTCCATCGACAACGGGCCGCGCACCATGACCTGGCTTTCCTCCGGCGAGTCGCCGGCATCCGAGGCGATCGCCTCCTGGCGGCGCAGGATCGACCGGATGCGTTCGACCAACAGGCGTTGCGAGAACGGCTTGCGGACGTAATCGTCGGCGCCCATGCGCAGGCCCATCAATTCGTCGATCTCGTCATCCTTGGAGGTCAGGA
>PFEX01000090.1:2423-6577 GCA_002783145.1 Rhodobacteraceae bacterium CG17_big_fil_post_rev_8_21_14_2_50_65_11
CTTGATGTCCAGAACGGCGAGTTCCGGCATGCGACGCGAAAAGGCGTCAAGGGCCGACTGGCCATCATTATATGTTTCGACTTCGAAACCCTCGGCTTCAAGGGTCATCGAAACCGAGGTCAGGATATTTCTGTCGTCATCGACGAGTGCGATCCTCGACATGTTGCTATGTCCTTATTCTGCCCGATTTGATTTGTTTTTTTGCCATACTCCTACATTTCAGGCTTTCGAATCAATCTCTAACTTGCCGAGGGTCGACGTTTCGCCCTTTCTCTGTTGCCGAATCCCTACCAACAGGATGTTAAGGCAGCGCTAACAAGAGGGCCTCGCGCCAAGTTGGTTGCGCTAACTGTGCGATTGCGTCCTGTTCCTTGCTGAAAACGGCATGTTATAGGGCGGTCACCGGGGTTGCCCCATGACCACTCGCATCCCCCCCCGTATTTCACCCCGAATGCCGGGCGACCCGGCGCAGGAGCTTGCAGAATGACCACGACACGCGTGAACCCAGCCCGGACGCTGGAGACCCAAGGTATTTCCGATCTCGGCTCGGTTCACTACAACCTGCTGGAACCCGCGCTGATCGAGGCCGCACTGCGCAAGGGCGAAGGCACGCTTGGGCAAGGGGGCGCGCTGCTGGTGACAACCGGGAAATTTACCGGCCGGTCGCCAAAGGACAAGCACGTGGTTCGCAGCGCCACCACCGAAGACACGATCTGGTGGGACAACAACGCCGAAATGGCGCCCGAGGCGTTCGACCGGCTGCATGCCGACATGCTGGCCCACATGAAGGGCGGCGACTACCACGTTCAGGATCTCTACGCCGGCGCCGACCCCGACCACCGGCTCGATGTGCGCGTGATTACCGAACTGGCCTGGCACGGGCTTTTCAGCCGCCACATGCTGCGCCGCCCCTCCCTGGAAGACCTGCAACACTTCGAGCCGGAGTTCACCATCATCAACTGCCCCAGTTTCAAGGCCGATCCGGCGCGCCACGGGTGCCGCACCGAAACGGTGATCGCGCTCAACTTCGACAAGAAGCTGATCCTGATCGGAGACACCGAATATGCCGGCGAGATCAAGAAATCCGTGTTCACCCTGCTCAACTACATTCTTCCCGGCAAGGGCGTGATGGCCATGCACTGCTCGGCCAACCACGGCGTCGACGCGCCCGATGACGCTGCCGTCTTCTTCGGCCTCTCGGGCACCGGCAAGACGACCCTGTCTGCCGATCCCACCCGCGTTCTGATCGGCGACGACGAACACGGCTGGTCGGAAAAGGGCATCTTCAACTTCGAAGGCGGCTGCTACGCCAAGACCATCAACCTGCGCGAGGAGGCCGAGCCGGAGATTTACGCCACCACCACCAAGTTCGCCTCGGTGGTCGAGAACATGGTGTTCGATCGCAAAACCCGCGCGCTCGATTTCGACGACGACAGCCTTACCGCGAACATGCGCTGCGCCTACCCGCTGGGCTATATCTCCAACGCGTCGGAAACCGGCCTCGGCGGGCACCCGAACAATATCATCATGCTGACCTGCGACGCCTTCGGGGTGCTGCCCCCGATCGCCCGGCTGACGCCCGCGCAGGCGATGTATCACTTCCTGTCCGGCTTCACCTCCAAGGTCGCGGGGACCGAGCGCGGCGTGACCGAGCCGGAACCGACCTTTTCCACCTGTTTCGGCGCCCCCTTCATGCCGCGCCGGCCGGAGGTCTACGGCAACCTCCTGCGCGAAAAGATCGCCCACCATGGCGCCGCCTGCTGGCTGGTCAATACCGGCTGGACCGGCGGCGCCTACGGCACCGGTAGCCGGATGCCGATCCGCGCCACCCGCGCGCTGCTGACCGCCGCGCTCGACGGCTCGTTGCAGGACGCGGAGTTCCGCAAGGATCCCAATTTCGGCTTCGACGTGCCCACCGCCTGCCCCGGCGTGCCCGAGGTGCTGCTGGACCCGCGCCGCACCTGGGAGGATCCGGCCGCCTACGACGCGCAGGCCGCGAAACTCGTCCACATGTTCGCCGAGAACTTTGCCCAGTACGTGCCCTTCATCGACGACGACGTGAAGGCGGCCGCGATCTCCTGATGACCGTTCCCGCGCCGCTCAGTAGAGCGGCGCGGTCAGGGTCGGCCCAGTCGGTAAAGCCCGTCCGGTCGTGCAGCTGCGCGTGATTGCAGGCGAACCGCATGTCGCCCGGCTCCGCCCGCATCCGGTTGTAGATCGTCTCGGCGCTGACCCGCAAGCTGTCACCGCCCGACTTGGCGTTGCGGATGCACAACGAGGCCCGCAAGCGGAAAATCCGCCGCCCGCTCCAGCTCTGCGAACTCCGCCGCCGAAAGCGTGTAAAGCCAGCGCTCCGGCGGCGCCGCCTTCTCGGTCTCGATCCAGGCGCCCCGCCGCTCGATCCGCTCAAGCAGGTCTGTGTGGCCTGACAGGCCTGTCAGATCGGCTGCCATATGGCTCCCTCCCCGGCCCGCAGGTCACACGAGAACCGCCCGCCGCACAAGGTTCAGCCCCGCCAGCAGCAGCACCACCAGCGTCGCGCGCAGGAACTGCACCGTGTTCAGCCGGTCCTGCAAGCGAAAGCCCAGCCACATCCCCAGCCCCGCCGGCAGCAGCATCAGCGCAGAAAGCGGGATCGTGTCGCCATTGAGAACGCCCGATTGCAGATGCGCCCCGAACAGCAAGACATTGCCGAGAAAATACATCAGCCCCTGCACCCGCACCTGTTCCGACTTTTCGGTCCCGCGCGAGATAAGGTAGGCGACGGTCGGCGGCCCGAACGCTGCCGCGAACCCGCCAAGAACCCCGGCCAGCCCGCCGAACAGCACCGTCGCCAGTCCGCGCCGCCGCGCCGGCACCCGGATCGACACGCCGGCAAGCTGCAAGGCGGAATAGGCCACCACCGGCGCCCCGATGATGGCGAAGAAGGCCCATTGCGGCACCGCCAGAACCACCTGCGACGCGGCCGCCATCACCGCCAGCCCGACGCCGATAAACGGCCAGTGCCAGCGCAGCGACAGTGCCGCTGCTGCCAGCCCCTGCCGGAAGGCCTGCCACATGTTGGTCAACGCCGCCGGCAGCAACAGTGCCGCCAGCGCGATCTCCGGCGGCAGAATCGCGCTCAGACCCGAGATCATGATCAGCGGCAACGCAAAGCCGACCATGCCCTTGACCACCCCGCCGAAAAACGTGATCGTCATCGCCGCCGCCAGAACCATCCCCGGCATGCTATCCAGAACCGCGCCCATCGACGTCCTCTCCTTGGCTCCGCTCCGCGCCGCTCTACCCCGACACCCCCGCACACGCATCGTTAATCGCCGCCCCTTCATCTTGGCAAAAATACTCCGGGGGGCGCCGTCAGGCGCGGGGGCAGTGCCCCCTCTGACCTCACCTCCCGACACCGGACAGCTCAGTCCGGGTGCCGCCGCCGATGAGCGATAGCGAAGAGGCGTCCGGATCGGCGCGCGATAGCGCGGCGAAACCGCAATTCGTGTGCACGCGTGGCGACGTCGCGGCTTCACATAGTATCACGACACATATTGTCCAATTAATTATCTTTCACGAATTATTCTTGCGCTGCACTTGCAAAGTGACTAGGAATGCACCTGCAAAATACAAGGAGAGACCCATGCCGCATGACGGAGCGCCGATGCCCACCGACCTGCCCCAGACCCCGCTGCTGGCCGACCTCCTCGGCCTCACCGCCGCCGCCGTGAAACCGGCCGAGGCCTTGCTTGATGCCGCCACAACCCGCCTGCGTGATCGCGTGACCGCGGACGGCCGGGTATCTGCCGGGAAACTTGAGCAAAATCAGATCGCAGCCCATGGCCTGGCCTGGCTGTCCACCTACGTGGAAGCGCTGCGCCAGATGCAATCCTGGGCCGAGCGCCTGTCTGCCGAGGGCAAATTCGGCGAGCCGGAAAAACTCCTCCACCAGATCGCGTTCGGCGAATATCTCAGCCAGATTCAAGGTGGCATCCCGATGAGCCAGGGCGAAATTCTGCGCCCGCAAGATATCGGCCTGACCCAAGACGACCGTCGCGCTTTCATGACGGCGGAGGTGGCGACCCTCGCCGAAGCCGGCAACACCCAAGCCGCACGCAGCCAACTCGTTGAATTCATGCGTGAAACCGGAGTATCCGACGGCGTCGGCG
>PFEX01000079.1:0-1169 GCA_002783145.1 Rhodobacteraceae bacterium CG17_big_fil_post_rev_8_21_14_2_50_65_11
CGCCCGGCAAGCGCGTGTATGTCCGCTTCCAGCCCGGCCATCTTCTGTGCGAAGGCGGCCGACATCCGTCTCAGCGTCTCGCGGTCTACCTTGACCCCGTGGCGTTCCATCCGTGCCAGCACCGGAACCAGTGGGCGTTCCAGCGTCTCGTAGACGGTGGTGACCCGCTCGCGGTGCAGCCGCGGCTTGAACGCCTGCCACAGGCGCAGGGTGATATCGGCATCCTCGGCGGCGTATTTCACCGCCTCTGCGATCTTCACCTTGTCGAAGGTGATCGCGGATTTCCCACTGCCCAACAAGGACTTGATCGGGATGGGGACGTGGTTGAGGTAACGATCCGAGAGCGCATCCATGCCATGCCCGTGCAGGCCCGCATGCAACGCGTAGGACATCAGCATGGTATCGTCGATCGGCGCCACCTCGATGCCGTGCGCCGCGAAGATCTTGGCGTCGTATTTCATGTTCTGCCCGATCTTGAGGACGCTTGCATCCTCCAGCATAGGTTTCAGCAGGGCGAGCGCCTCGTCGAGTCGCATCTGCCCTTCGGCGAGGTCCGCCCCGCCGAAGAGGTCGTCCTCACCGTCCTTGTGCCCAACCGGCACGTAGCAGGCCTGCCCCGGTTCCACCGACAGGCTGATGCCCACAAGCGCGGCCGTCATCTCGTCGAGGCTGGTGGTTTCGGTGTCCACCGCCACGTAGCCGCGCGCATGGGCCGTCGCGATCCACTCGGCCAGCGTTGTCGCGTCGCGCACGCAGGTGTAACCTGCGGCATCGAAGGGCACCATTTCCGGCGGCGCGGCGCCGTCATCAGCCGGGACCGCCGCCGGCTCCGGGATCTCCGGCGCCGCGACGCCAAGATGCGTTGCGATCCGCTTGCTGAGGGTGCGAAACTCCATCTGCGCGAGGAAATCGAGCAGCGCCTCGGGTTCCGGTGCGCGCAGGTCGAGATCGTCGAGAGTCACCTCCAGCGGCGCATGATCGTCGAGTTGCACGAGCTGTTTCGACAGGCGGATCTGGTCGGCATGCTCGATCAGCGTCTGGCGGCGCTTGGGCTGTCTGATCGTGTCGGCCCGGTCCAGCAGCGTATCCAGATCGCCGTATTCGTTGATCAGAAGCGCCGCCGTCTTGACCCCGATCCCCGGCGCCCCCGGCACGTTGTCGACGCTGTC
>PFEX01000079.1:1179-18451 GCA_002783145.1 Rhodobacteraceae bacterium CG17_big_fil_post_rev_8_21_14_2_50_65_11
GCCTGCACGTCCACGACGCGGTCCGGGCCGACGCCGAACTTGGCCTCCACCCCGTCGCGGTCGATGCGGAGGTTTTTCATCGCGTCGAGCATCTCGACCCCGCCGCCGACAAGCTGCATCAGGTCCTTGTCGGAACTGATGATCGTAACCCGCCCGCCAGCCTCGCGCGCCTGCCGGGCCAGCGTGGCGATGATGTCGTCAGCCTCGTAATTCTCGACCTCGACACAAGCGATGTTGAAGGCGCGGGTGGCGTCGCGGGTCAGCGGAAATTGCGGCACGAGGTCTTCGGGCGCAGGCGGGCGGTTGGCCTTGTACTTGTCGTAAAGGTCGTTGCGGAAGGTCTTGCCGGAATGGTCGAAGATCACCGCCACATGGGTCGGCGCATCGGGGCCCTCGTTGGCCTCGATCTGCTTGAACATCATGTTGCAAAAGCCCGCGACCGCCCCGATGGGCAGCCCGTCGGATTTGCGCGTGAGCGGCGGCAGCGCGTGGTAGGCGCGGAAGATGTAGCCCGAGCCGTCGACCAGATGCAGGTGATGCCCTTTGCCGAATGCCATGTGCAGTCCCCGTTCGCTTGCGTTGCCGCCTCTTTAGCGCGGACGCCAGCCTTTGGCGAGGGTCAGGCGGCTTGCGCGGCGTGCAGGAAGATCGCCACGAAAAAGACGGTGGAGGCGGCAACGACGAAGCCGTGCCAGATCGTGTTGTGAAAGCGCATCCGGGGGAACAGCAGGAATATCGTGCCGATGGAATAGAGCGCGCCGCCCACGATCATCAGCACCAGCACCGGCATCGACAGCACCGCGATCAGGTCGCGCCCGCCGATCAGCACCGCCCAGCCCATGGCAAGGCAGATCGCCACGCCGGCCCATGTCGGGCGGCGCTGCACCAGAAAGCTTGCCGCCGAGGCCAGCACCGCCACCGCCCAGATCACCGCGAGAATCCCCTGCCCCGCGCCCGACAGCAGCGCGAAGGGCGTGTAGGTGCCCGCGATCTTCATGTAGATGGCCGATTGATCGAAGCGCAAGAGCCGGTCGCGCCAGTCATCGCGCGGCAGGTGGTTATAGGCCAGCGAGGCGGAGAGCATGGCAATCAGCGTCGCGCCGTAGATCGACACGCCCAGCGTGCCCAGCACCCCGTCCTCCCACAGCGCCGTCAGCGTGATCAGCACCGGCACCGCGCCGATGGCGAGCGCAAGCGCCGCGATGTGCACAATGGCATCGGAAACCAGCTCCGCCCGACTGTAGGGCCGACCGGCGTGGGGCAGTGGCATTGGGACTGTCGATTGCGCCATAGGCAAAGCTTAGCCGCGCGCGATGTATCGCAAAAGGCTGACGATGCGTCAGCAACCGGTTCCGGCGGAAGTCAGCCCTGCGCCGTGTCCACGAAAGAGGCGTGGATGAACTTCTTGTCGCAATAGCCGCATTCGACCTCTCCGGTGACCCGGTCGATGGTCAGCCAGACGCGCGGATGGCCAAGCGCGCCGGCGCCGCCGTCGCAGCTTACGCGCCAGCTGGTCACGACTTCCGTTTCAGGGGCTTCGATGGTCATGGCTTGCAGTCCTTGGCATCAATCCGGGGGGGTCAACGTGATGATGTATGGCAAATCGGCCCGCCCCCGGCAAGGCCGATCCGCGCACCGGGGCAGCGACAGACGGCAACAAGCCGATGAAAGCCCGCACCGGGCTTGAAGAGGTCTGCGATCAATCGGCTTTCTTCAGCATCCGGCCAAGCGGGCGGCCAGTGAGGATATGCATGTGATAGTGCGGAACCTCCTGCACACCGGCCTCGCCCGCGTTGGAAATCAGACGGTAGCCTTCCCCGCCCTGCCCCGGCGCGATGCCGAGCTCGGCGCAGATCCGGCCCACGCTGCGGGTAAAATCGACAATCTCGGTCTCGGATGCCTCGGACGCGAAGTGATCAAAGGTCACGTAGCGGCCTTTCGGGATCACCAGCACATGATGCGGGGCTTGCGGGGCGATGTCGTTGAAGGCGAGCGTATGAGCGGTGTCCAGCACCGTGTCGTTTGGGATCTCGCCGCGCAGGATCCGCGCGAAGATGTTCTGATCGTCGTAAACGTAAGCCATGCGGGCGCTCCTTATCCGGCAAAGAGATGGGGGGTATCGGCGATTTCGAGCGCCGCGTCCATGTCGAGATTGAAGAACTCCGCCAGAACGGCGGCGTTTTCCTCGCGGCTGCGGACCTGATGGATGCGGTAGTGCCGCTCGAACCCGGCCTCACGGATGCGTATGCCCGCATATTCGAATTCGTGGCGCAGCGTGGGCAGCAATTGATCGAGCACCTCGGGCGGCGTTTCGTCGCGCGCAAGACCGACCCGGTGGGCATGGCCGATCAGGTAATCGTCGTCGAAATTGCACTGGATTTCGAGAATCCGGTTGCTGGACCGATCCGACATGAAATCGCGCATCAGATCCACGTTGTCGGGATCGAGGCAGATCATCAGCCGATCCACCCCGTAACAGTCGAACAGCAGCCGCACCACCGCACGCCTGTGGCGGTTGCGCTTTTCCAGCGTCCGTTCCAGCCCGCCCAGATAAGGGATATCGCAGCTGGCCTCGTCGAACATGTATTCGATCCCGCGGGTCTGCGTCACGCGGCGCGCGGTGGACAACAGCCGCTTGGCGACGTGCCATTTCTTGCACACCAGCATCAGAAGCTCGCGGTCCTGGCCCAGCGTGCTCTCGCTTTCCCAGAAGCGCGGCGCGAAGCGGCGGCCGATCCGGCCGCGCGCGGTCAGGAACTGGTGCAGCTTCTTGCCCTCGTCCGAAATGACGAAATCGCGCCGGTCCGACGCCCAGAGCGCGCCCAGCCGTTCCTTGAGCTCGGTCGAGTCGGGGCTGATCTTGCGGGCGAACAGGAAATCCTGGCTGAGCAGCAGGTCGAAATGGTCATTGTAGAACGTCACCGGCATCCCGTAATCGGTGAACATCAGGAAGGTCAGCGTCCGTGTCTCGATCTCCCGTTCCGGCACGAGGTGGCGCACGAGGGTCTGGAAGAACGTTTCATCGGGAATCCACGTCGTGCGGAAAAAGCGCACCACGTCGGGCCGGTCGCGGCAGAAGGCCAGCACCTTCTCGATCGTGGCGCGGCGCAGGCACCACCACTGGCTGCCGATCATGATTTGCAGGTCGTCGGGGATGGCGCGTTCCAGCCGCAGGCGCTTTTGCAGATCCATAAGCCAGTAGAACAGCCGCTTGTGCTTGCGCTCGTTCACGAGGTGCCGGTAAATCAGCCGCTCGCCGCGCATCCCGGTCTTGATCCAGCCGGAGGTAAAGAAATCGAAGCTCTCGATATAGTCGCAGTCGCGGCTGTCGAGGAAATCGTGCGCATAGGCGGCGGACTTGATCGAGTTGCAGTCGCCCGACAGCATGTAGAAATGCGTCGCGTCCGGGAACGCCGCGACCGCCGCCTTGACCGCTTGCAAGGTCGCCTCGACAAGGCTCCATTCGCCCCAACCGCACTTGATGCGCTTCATGGCGAAGGCTACGTTCGGGTTGTCGGCCAAGGCACTTCGGATGCGGGCAAAGCCCTCGTTGCCGGCGCGGGCATCGAAATGGATTGCGATACAATCTCCGGCAGCCGTCAGGCGACGCGCCTGAAGAATGATCGCCTCGGGATCCCTGTGGCACAACAAGATGAAGGCAATTTTTGCCATAAGCGAAACAGGAGCCTCAAACTTTCCTTATTGTTGTGCCATTACTGACTAATGACAGATTAAGACAGACTAGAGTCTCAAAAAAGTCGGATCAATCCATGCATCTGACGAAAAAACCGGAGGTCAGGCAGTATGGGGTTCCCTGGAACGTGGATGACGGAAAGCGAGAGCGTGCTTTACCGGGTGGTGCCGAAATGCGCCTGCTCGACCATCGGGCAGATCATGCATTATTCGGACCACGGCACATTCTTCGACGGCGACATCCATGACGCCACGCAGGGCCTGCACAAATGGGCGCGAGAGGCGTCGCAACCGGTGATCGAGGCCAATGTGCGCGATCACAAAAGCTATGCCTTCACCTGCGTGCGCAACCCCTACACCCGCATCCTGTCGAGCTTCTTTGACAAGATCTGCGGCATCCAGCGCAACGGCAAGCGTTACCGCGGCAACCTTGTGCCGCTGTTGATCCAGAAATACGGCATCGAGGTCGGCGGCGACGACGGCAAGCAGGACTTTAACCAGATCGCCAGCTTCCGCCGCTTCCTGCTGTTTGCCCGCGACACGATCCGCTGGCGCCGCCCGATGGACCCGGACATCCACTGGTCGGCGATTTCGGGCCATGTCTCCACCTTCATCGTCCATGGCGGGCGCTACGACAACATTTTCTGGACCGAGCGGTTCAATGACGGCATGCAGAGCGTGCTCGACAGGATCGAGGTGGCGCATCCGGTGGACCTGACCAAGGTGCCGCGCTTCAACGAGTCCGAGGGCCACGGGCCCAAGCGCCTGCACCCGGTCGAAGACTATTTCGACGACCTGTCGATGCATCTGGTCTACGAGATGTACAAGCGCGACTTCCAGCTTTTCAAATACGATTTCGAGAACCCCGGCAACAAGATGCCGGTGGGCGAGATCGACCTAGACGAGGTGCACGCGAAACTCGGCGATTGACCCTGTAAGAGCGCGCGCCGCCGCGCTATCAGGCTTTGACACATGCACGGGAGATCGCCATGAAAGCGCGCGTGAAATGGGCCGAGGCCCGCACCTTCATCGGCCAGTCCGGCAGCGGGCACAAATTCGTCTTTGGCACGAGGGACGAGGATGGCAGCACGCCCGGACCCAGCCCGATGGAGCTTGTGCTGATCGGAACGGGCGGCTGTTCGGCCTATGACGTGGTCTCGATTCTCGAAAAGGCGCGCGAGCCGGTCGAGGACGTGGTGGTGGAGCTTGACGCGACACGCGCCGAGGACACGCCCGCCGTCTTCACCCGGATCCACATGCAGTTCATCGTCAAGGGGCGCGGTGTCAGCGCCGCCAAGGTGGAGCGGGCAATTCAGTTGTCGGTCGAAAAATACTGCTCCGCTTCGGCCATGATGGCCAGGACCGCAGAGATCACCCACGGATTCGAGATCGTCGACGCCCGCACCTGACCGGCCTGCTTACCGCAGGCCAGCCTCGGTAAAGACCACACTCAGCGGCCGCTTCGGGCGCGGCCCGATATGGCCGATCACCTCGGCCGCCGCCGCGACCCCCATGCGCCCGCATGTTTCCAGATCCCGCCCGGTCGCCAGCCCGTAGATAAACCCGGCGGCAAACTGGTCACCGGCGCCGGTGGCGTCAACGGGTGTCACCTCGGTCACCGGCACGTGGATTTCCTGATCATCGGCGCGGATCACCACCGGCTGGCCCGACCTGGTGCAGATCACCAGCGGGCAAACCATCGCCGCCTCTTGCAGGGCGGTCGCAAGGTCGCGGGTTTCGTAAAGCGACAGCCACTCTTCTTCATTGCCGATGACGAAATCCATCTCGTCCTCGATCAACGTCTTGAAGCTTTCGCGGTGCCGGTCGACGCAGAACGGATCGGACAGGGTCAGCCCGGCCTGACCGCCCGCATGGCGGCAACCGGCGGCGGCGGCGCGGAACGCCGACTTGCCCTTGTCCTTGTCGAAAAGGTAGCCCTCAAGAAACAGGTAGCGCGCGTTTTCCATCACCTCCGGGTCCACGTCGTCGGAGGAAAACTCCGCCCCCGCGCCGAGATAGGTGTTCATCGACCGCTCCCCATCCGGGCTGACGAAGATCATCGAGCGCGAGGTCGGCTGCGGGTCGTCTGGCACCGGCGGGTTGGGGAACGCGGTGCCTTCCTCGACCATCTGTTCCGCGTAGAAGCGGCCAAGCGCGTCGTCCTTCACCCGCCCCACGAAGGCCGTGGACAGCCCCAGCGTGCCGATCCCCGCGAGCGTGTTGCCGACCGAGCCGCCGGGCGCCTGGAACCGGTCCGGCATTGCGGCATAAAGCAGTTCGGCCCGCTCGCGCTCCACCAGTTGCATGATACCCTTGGTGATGCCCATATGGTCCAGAAACCCGTCATCGCCGTGCGAGATCACATCGACAATCGCGTTCCCGATGCCGACCACGTCATATCTTTTCGTCATGTTGTCTTTTCCTCGTAGGCGCAGAGATCGTTAATGAGACAGGTCGCGCAGCCGGGCTTGCGCGCCTTGCATTTGTAGCGGCCATGCAGGATCAGCCAGTGATGCGCGTGCTGCTGGAACTCCACCGGCACGTTGTCCTCGATGGCGCGCTCCACCGCGTTCACATCCTTGCCGGGGCAAATCCCTGACCGGTTGCCGACGCGGAAAATATGCGTGTCCACCGCTTGTGCCGGGTGATGCCACCACATGTTGAGCACCACATTCGCCGTCTTGCGGCCGACGCCGGGCAGCGATTGCAGCGCCGCGCGGCTCGATGGCACCTCGCCGCTATAGTCCTCGATCAGGATCTTCGCCATTTTCATGACGTTGCGGGCCTTGTTGCGGTAAAGGCCGATGGTCTTGATATGCTCGATCAGCGCCTCTTCGCCGAGGTCGAGCATCTTCTGCGGCGTATCCGCGACCTTGAACAGAGTCGCCGTCGCCATGTTTACCCCCACATCGGTCGCCTGCGCCGACAGCGCCACCGCCACCAGCAGCGTGTAGGCGTTGGTGTGGTGCAACTCGCCCTTCGGCTCCGGCTCCGCGGCGTGGAACCGGGTGAAGATCTGCTTGAGCACGCAATAGGACAGTTGCTTGGCCATGGCGCGCGGTATGGCCCGACAGGGCACGACTGGCAAGAGGCCGCAAAGGCGCAAGTTCCGGGTCGCGGCGCGGCCTTGGGGCCGCTAGACCTGTCGGGGCAGGAGAGACGCCCATGACCGACACGCCAGACACCACCTACCATTACCACGTCATCCGCCGCGCGCTCGACGTGATTGACGCGGCCCCCGCCCCCGGCGCCTCGCTCGACGACCTCGCCGCCGCCCTCGGCATGAGCCCCGCGCACCTGCAACGGGTGTTTTCCCGCTGGGTCGGCGTCAGCCCCAAGCGCTACCAGCAATACCTCGCCCTCGACCACGCCCGCCGCCTGCTGCGCGAGCGGTTCACGACGCTGGCCACGGCGACCGAGGTCGGGCTGTCGGGCGCGGGCCGTTTGCACGACCTGTTCGTGACATGGGAGGCGATGAGCCCCGGCGACTACGCCAAGGGCGGCGCGGGGCTGGACATAGCATGGGGGTGGACGGACAGCCCGTTCGGCCCGGCCCTCGTCATGGGCACCGAGAAGGGCATCTGCGGCATGGCTTTCGCCGCCGAGACCGGACCGGAGGCCGCGATGCAGGACATGCGCGCCCGCTGGCCGGACGCGCAGTTTCGTGAAGACCCCGCCGCGCTTGCGCCGTGGGTCGAAGCGGCCTTCGCGACCGGCGGCGCGGCGAAGCTGCACCTCATCGGCGCACCGTTCCAGATCAAGGTGTGGGAGGCGCTGTTGCACATCCCCTCGGGCCATGTCACCACCTATTCCGAAATCGCCGGCGCCATCGGCAAGCCCAAGGCGGTGCGCGCCGTCGGGACCGCCGTCGGGCGCAACCCCGTCAGCTGGCTGATCCCCTGCCACCGGGCGCTGCGCAAGTCGGGTGGACTCGGCGGCTACCATTGGGGCCTGCCGGTCAAGCGCGCCATGCTGGCCTTTGAAGCCGCGAAGGAAGAGGCCGGCGCCCCCGCCTGACCGGCAGAATTTCGCCGCGCGGCATTTTTCCGCTGCCCGTAGGCGCGAAGACTGCTAGGGTGCGCGGCGAAGCGGCCCGCGCCAGACAGGGCCGCAATGCATTGGGAAAGGCAGCCACATGAACACCCGCACCCGTCTGATCTCGCTCGGCCTTGTATCGACCCTCGGTCTTGCCGCCTGCGAACCGGCCTACACACAGGACCCGAACCAGAACCGCACCCGCGACGGCGCAGTCATCGGCGGCATGCTCGGGGCGTTCCTCGGCGCCAATGCCGACAATGACAATCAAGGCCGCAACGCGCTGCTTGGCGCGGCGGCGGGGGCAGCCGTGGGCGGCGCGATCGGCTATTCGCTGGACCAGCAGGCCACCGATCTGCGTAACGAGATGGCCAATGAAAACATCGTCATCGACAACCAGGGCGATCAGCTTCTGGTGACCATGCCGCAGGGCATCCTGTTCGACACCGACAGCGCCGCGATTCGGGCCAGCCTGCAATCCGACCTGCGCGCGCTTGCGCGCAATGTGCAACGCTACCCGAACTCGACCATCGACGTGATCGGCCATACCGACAACACCGGCTCCGCCGAATACAACCAGGATCTGTCGGCGCGCCGCGCCACCGCCGTCGCCGGCGTCTTGCTGGAACAAGGCGTTGCGCCTTCGCGTGTGCGCAGTTTCGGGCGCGGCGAGGCTGAGCCGGTGGCCACCAACCTCACCCCCGAAGGCCGTCAGCAAAACCGCCGGGTGGAGATCATCATCCGGCCCACCAGCCGGTAAGGCGCGTTTTACTGGACTTCCCTCGATCTGGTCACTTAACCTGACCAATCAGAGGGAGGTTCAGCCATGCCGTTCCAACGCATAGATGCCGAGAAGCTGTCACGAACCGTCGTGCGCCAGATCGAGCAGTTGATCCTGCGCGGTATCCTGCGCCCCGGCGAACGGCTGCCATCCGAACGCGAATTGTCGGAACGGCTCGGCGTATCGCGGCCAAGCCTGCGCGAGGCAGTCGCCGAATTGCAGGACCGGGGATTGCTGGCGACCCGCGCCGGGGCGGGGATCTACGTGGCCGACGTGCTCGGCAGCGCCTTTTCCCCGGCGCTGATCCGGCTATTCGCCGCGCACGAGGAGGCGGTCTGCGACTACCTCGCGTTTCGCCGGGATCTGGAAGGCGTTGCCGCCGCCCGCGCCGCCGAGGCCGGCACCGAGACCGACCTCAAGATCATCGACGCCCTGTTTCACAAGATGGAAACCGCCCATTCCAAGCGCAACCCGGAAGCCGAGGCCGAGCTTGACGCACAATTTCACCTCGCCATCATCGAGGCCAGCCACAACGTGATCATGCTGCACATGATGCGCTCGATGTTCGACCTGCTCAAAGAGGGCGTATTCTTCAACCGGCAGATCATGTTCAAGCAGCGCAACACCCGCGATATCCTGCTGGAGCATCACCGCGCGATGAACGACGCCATTCAGGCCCGCGATCCGCAGGCCGCGCGCTCGGCGGTCACGACTCATCTGACCTTCGTCGAGGAGGCACTTTCCCTGCAACACAAGATCGCCAAGAACGAGGAAATCGCGCAGATGCGCTATGCCCATGAACAGGAACGGTAAGATTGTGTCCGGGCATCGGATACCGGACAAGTGCCAGAGCCGGGGGCGCAACGCGCGGTCAGGATGAATGATCGACCCACCGCCGGCAGCCGCCAAGGGGGCCAGGCGGCCATTGATTATCCCCTGTGGTTATCCCCTGTGGTTATCCTCTGTGGTTATCCCCTGTGGTTATCCCCTGTCATGCGACGACCTCGCGCGCCAGACGACACCGGCGGCGGGCACGGTGATGCCGTTCCACTGCTGCGGGTCGGGGTCGTAGTTGATCAGGAACTCCGTCGCACCGGCCTGCCTTCGGCGCAGCCCGCCGGGCATCGGTGTCGGGGTCAGCCCCGCCTGTTGCACGGCATCCGTCAGGAACCGGCCAAGCGCCGCCTCGTCCAGCCACCCCCCGAGATAGGTGATGGACCCCGACCGCATCGCCACCGGCTGGCTGTCCTCGGCCGTCGCAAGGACAACCTCCGCGGTCCCTTCCAGATCTTCCAGCCAGAGCGTCACATGCCCGCCGCCTGCGACCGGCACCGCCATGTCGGCGCGCAGCGACTGAACCCGCGCCACCGTCACGTCGAGACCGGGGATCGCAGGCGGCAGCGGCACGGGGATATGCATCTCGGCGGTCTTGGCATTGGTGCGCGGACCAAGGATTACCTGCCGGTCATGCGCCGCGATGGCCGCCTTGAACGGGTCTGAAAGCGTCACCGCGCCGGGCGCCAGAACCAGCCGGTATCCCGACAGATCGCCGGTATCGGGCGGCAGGATATCGACCGACTGGCCGAGCTTGCGCAGGGCGCGGTAGGTCTCGAACACCAGACGGAAGTAATCCTGCCCCTGCCCTTGCGGCTGCACCTGCCATGCCCAAGCCGCGGCATAATCGAAAACCAGCCCGACGGGGGCTTGGCCCGCTTCTACATCCGGCAGCGAGACCAGTTCCTGCGCGACCTGCGCCGCCTCGTGATAAGCGCGAGCCGGCGCGCTGTCGGGGCGCAGCATCCCGGCATGCATCTGTTCCTGCGCGAAAGGCACCTGCCGCCAGCGGAAATAGCACACCGCCTCAGCCCCATGCGCGAACGCCTCCCACGCCCAGAGCCGCGCCATCCCCGGAAGGGGCGCGGGGTTGCAGGGCGCCCAGTTCACCGGGCCGGGCTGCTGTTCCATCACCCACCAACGCGCGGGCGCGTCCTGCGTCCCTCCGGGGCGACGTCCAACCGCCCGGTAAAGGTCATGGTGGAAGGCCTGTAAATCCGGGTCGCCCTGCCGGGCGTAGCGGCGCTTGTGGGTGGCGTCATCCTCCAGCCGATCTTCCAGGAAACCGAGCGGGTAGCTGTCCCATGTCGCGATCTCCATCTGGCGGCCGGTCGCGTAGTGATCGAACGCCACCTCGCGCCCCATGTAGTTGTGCGATATCGGCGCGTCGGAGTGTTCGCGGATGATCTCCACCTGCACCGCGTTGAACCGCGCCACCTGGTCGGAGCTGAAGCGGCGGAAGGCAAGCGCGTGGGCCGGGTTCGGCTCCGTCACCGTCAGGTTGGGCAGGCCGATCTCGTCGAAGCTGCCATAGTCCATCGACCAGAAGACGTTGCCCCACGCCGCGTTCAGTGCCTCGATGCTGTCGTAGCGATCCGCGCACCACGCTCGGAAGGCCGTGCGCGCGGCGTCGGAATAGGAGATTACCGTGTCGTGGCAGCCATATTCGTTATCCGTCTGCCACGCCGCCACATGATTGTTCGCCCCGTAGCGCTCGGCCAGCAGGCGGGTGATCCGGGCGCTTTCGGCGCGGTAGCCGTCGTGGCTGAAACAATAGTGCCGGCGCGAGCCGAAGCCGCGCGGACGTCCCTCGGCATCCATGGCCAGCATGTCGGGGTGCCTGTCGAGCATCCAGCGCGGCGGCGTTGCCGTGGGCGTGCCAAGCACCACCTTGAGCCCCACGGCACCCAGAACCCCGATCGCCCGGTCGAGCCAGTCAAAGCGCAGATCGCCGGGGCGGGGTTCCAGCCGCGACCACGCGAATTCGCCGATCCGCACCCATGTCAGGCCGATCCCGGCCATGCGGGCAGCATCCCGCTGCCATTCGGATTCGGGCCAGTGTTCGGGGTAGTAACAGGTGCCAAGCGTGCGTTTCACAGGATGACCTCGTGTTCGGCTTGGCCTTGCGCCATGCCCTCGACAATGAAGACCTGACCGGCAAGCGGTTCGGCCGCAAGCGCCGCCGCCGACAGGTGTTCGCGCGCCGTGGTGATGTAGAGATCGCGCAGGTCCGGGCCGCCGAACGCGGGGCAAGACGGCTGCGAGACGGGGAGCATCACCTCTTGCAGGACGCGGCCACCCGGATCGTAGCAGCGCACCCGCGACGACCCCCACTCGGCGCACCAGAAATTGCCATCCGCATCGACGACCGCGCCATCGGGATGAGGGCCGTCCTCCCCGTGGTCAAGGTAAATCTCGGGCTCCCCCACCGGCCAGCCGTCCGTGTCCGACAGCGGCTGCCGCCAGACGATACCGCGCGCGGTATCGGCGAAATGGGCATGGCCGCCATCCGGCAGGAAGCAGATCGCGTTGGGGATGGTGATCTGCCCGAAAAGCCGCCGAACCTCGCCCCGGTAGTAGCGATAGATCGCGCCGGCGCCCGGCTCCGCCCGTTTGCCCATGGTGCCGATCCAGAACCCGCCCCACGGATCGGCGCGGCCATCGTTGGAGCGTGTCAACGGATTGTCGGCCTCCACCGGCGCGACGCTGTCCTGCGCGCCGGTGTCGAGGTCCAAGCGCATCAGGTCCGTTTCCGTGGCAATCAAGAGCGTCCCCTGCCCCACCCAACCGGCAGCGGACACATGACGGTTGAAGACCCGGTCCTGCCCCTCGGTCAGAAGGCGCTTGCCAAGGATATCGAACCAGAAAAGCTGCCCGCGCGCAGGGTGCCAGAGCGGCCCTTCGCCAAGCTCGCAGGGGCGCGGATCGAAGACGCTTGCCGTCATGCCGTGGCCTCGTCGAATGCGGCAACCAGCGCTGTCGCGCGGCTGCCGATCTCCTCGGCCGGGAGACCCGGGGTGTAAAGCGCAGTGCCGATGCCGAAGCCGTTGACGCCCGCCTGCCACCACTCGGCAAAATTCGCGGGCCCGGCCCCGCCGACCGCGAAGACCTGCGTTTCCGGCGGCAGCACCGCGCGGATCGCCTTGACACCGGCGGGGCCGATCAGACTGGCGGGGAAGATCTTCAGCCCGTCGGCCCCGGCCCGCAGCGCAGCGAAACATTCGGTGGGGGTCATCACGCCGGGAAAGCTCTCCAATCCCAGACGCCTGGTTTTCGCGATCACCTCGGCATCCATGTTGGGGGAAACGACCAGCTTGCCGCCAACCTCTGCGACGCGGCCGACGTCGCTTGGCGTCAGCACCGTTCCCGCGCCGATGAGCGCATCCGCGCCGAAGCGGCGCGCCATGCGGGCGATGCTGTCAAACGGATCGGGGGAATTCAACGGCACCTCGATCCGGGTGATCCCGGCGGCGATAAGCGCAGCGGTGATCGGTTCGGCCTCGGCGGGCGTGATGCCGCGCAGGATGGCGATAAGGGGGCGGCTCATGAGACCTCCGTCAGCTTGGCATGGGTGAGCGCGAGACCGGCAAGGGTCAGTGCGGTCGCATCACGCGTCACGCAGCGAACCCCTTGGGTCTGAAGCGCGCGCGCGTAGAGCGCGGCAAGTGCTGGCGCGCCACCGATCAACACCTGCTGGCCCAGCCAATAGGGTCGCGTGGCGGCCAGTTCCGCACCGATCAGAAGGCCAGAGAGGCGCCCGCGCGCAGCGGCAGCGGTCTGACCGTGCAGCAATCCCTCGGCACGGATGGTGAAGAGGGCCTGCGCCAGCCGTTCCGGGCGCGAGAGGCTTTCGTCAACGCCCACATCGAACGCGTCCCCGTCGAGATCATCGCCACCGACCGAATGGCGCAGGACGGAGTGATCCGAGAGCAGGCCGAACAACTCCCCGGTCATTGCGGTGCGGAAGCTGACGATTTCCTCGGCCGAGACATGGACCCACTTGGTATGCGTGCCGGGCAGGCAGGCAATACCGACGAACTGGGGGGTTTCATAAAGGATTCCCGCGACTTGCGTCTCCTCGCCGCGCATGACGTCGGCGGGGCTGTCCTGACTGATGCCGGGCAGGATGTGAAGCGCGATGCGCGGGTCCGTGACGTTTGGCGCGATCGGCGTGGCCGCGCCCGGCTTGCAGGGGACGGGGCGGTAGGGCGCCTCGGCCCAGCCCTGTTTCGCACCGACCATGCCGCAGGCGATGACCGGGGTCGTTCCCGTGCCGAGCCAGGACTCGACCAGCCGCAGAAGCGCCGGCTCGAACTCCGCCGGCCTGAGCCCGCCCATGCCATCGGCGGATTCGGCCTTGCCCAGCACCGCGCCGCCCGGCCCCATGGCCCATGCCCTCAGATGCGAGGTGCCCCAGTCGACCGCGATCCAATCTGCCTGTGTCATCCCGTCACCACAACCCCGCCATCTATTACAATCACTTGACCTGTCATCATTTTCGACGCGTCGGAGGCAAGGAAGAGGGTGCCGCCGACGATATCCTCGGGCACCAGTGTATCCTTCAGGCACTGGCGGTCCAGATGCGCCGCGAGATCTTTCGGCGTGACCCAAAGATCCTTTTGCTTTTGCGTCAGAACCCAGCCCGGGGCGAGAGCGTTGACGCGGATGCGCCAGGGGCCGAATTCACGCGCCAGGCTGCGCGTCATCGCGGTGATGCCGCCGTTGGCGGTGGTGTAGGCCGGATAGCCGGTGTTGCCCATCATGTAGGAGATCGAGGACAGGTTGATGATCGTACCTTTTGCCTTTTCCTTCATGGGATTGACGACCGCCTGACAGGCAAAGAAATAGGCCTTGAGGTTGATCGACTGCGACCAGTCCCAGAACGCTTCCGTCACCTCCTCTGTCGTGTGGCGGGTGTCGTTGGCGGCGTTGTTGACCAGCACCGTAACCGGGCCGTGGGCCTCGCTCGCCTTGCCGATCGCGCCCTGAAGGGCGTCGACATCGGTGATGTCGCAGGGCAGGAAAAGCGGGCGATTTCCTGTGCTTGCTTCCATGTCCGCAACGAACTCGGAGGCGTCGGAGCGTTGCACGAATGCGACCCTTGCGCCTTGGCGCAGGAAGCCCTCGGTCAGCGCCGCGCCGATGCCGGATCCGCCGCCGGTAATGAAGACGGAGGCACCGCCAAGATCGGGATAGGTGGGATGCGTCATCGTCTTTTTCCTTCCAGTTTCGGGGGGCGGTATACCGGGCGTCCCCTTCTTCCCGTGCACGCCCGGTGCATGAGATTTACGGTTTCGTCGCGCGTTGCGCGCCGACCCCTGCGCCTCTTCGCTTGCGCTCATCGGCGGGGCGCGCCGCGATGGCCGGACGGGTCGGGCAGCAAGGTCAGAGGGGCGCTGCCGCCGGCGCCTATCAGCCCTCCCCCCCAAAAAAAGCCTCCGAGGTATTTATGCCAGGATGAAGGGCGGCGGATCAGTGGCTTTCGCGGGTTACGGGGCGGGTGTCCTTGCCGGTGAGGAAATCGAGATCGGCGCCCTTGTCGGCCTGTAGCACGTGATCGACATACATCTTGGCGTAGCCGCGCGTGTAGTGCGGCGGATCGGGTTGCCAGGCCGCGCGGCGGGTCGCGAGCTCTTCGTCGGAGATCAGAAGTTCCAATCGGCCCTCGGAAGCAGAGAGGCGAATGCGGTCGCCGGTCCGCACCAGCGCCAGCGCGCCACCGGCCTGCGCCTCGGGCGAGACATGCAGCACCACGGTACCGTAGGCGGTGCCGGACATGCGGGCATCGGAAACGCGGACCATGTCGCGCACGCCCTGCTGGACGAGTTTCTTCGGGATCGGCATGTTGCCGACCTCAGGCATGCCGGGATAGCCCTTTGGCCCGCACCCCTTCAGCACCAGGATCGTATCGGGGGTTACGGCCAGGTCGTCACGGTCGATATTGGCCTTCATGTCCTCGATATTCTCGAACACATGCGCCGTGCCTTCGTGTTCCAGAAGCACATCGGTCGCGGCGGAGGGCTTGATGATCGCGCCATCGGGGGCGAGGTTGCCGCGCAGGACGCGCAGCCCCGCCGCCGGTTTCAGCGGATCGTCGAAGGGCCGGATCACGTCTCGGTTGTAGCATTCGGCGCCGTCGGCATAGGCGGAGATGTCACCGCCAAGCACGGTTGTCGCCTTGCGCAACCGCGCGCCCAGTTCGTGCAGCACCACCGGCATGCCGCCGGCGTAGCAAAAATCCTCCATCAGGTATTTGCCCGAGGGCATGCAGTTGACCAGAAGCGGGATATCGCCGCCCTGTTCGATATCCTTCAGCGTCAGATCCACGCCGACGCGGCCCGCGATGGCCAGAAGGTGGACGACCGCGTTGGTCGATCCGCCAACGGCAGCATTGGCCATGATCGCGTTCTCGAAGGCCGCGCGGGTGAGGATATCGGAGGGTTTGATATCCTCGTCGACCATTTCCACGATGCGGTTGCCGGTCAGGTGCGCGAGCGCCATGCGGCGGCTGTCGACCGCCGGCAGCGCGGCGTTGGTCGGCAGGCTCAAACCCATCGCTTCGACCAGCGACGACATGGTGGAGGCGGTGCCCATGGTCATGCAGACGCCCTTTGACCGGCTCATGCCGGATTCGGCGGCCATGAAATCCTGCAAGCTCATGTCGCCGGCGCGCACCGCCTCGGAGAATTTCCACACATCGGTGCCGGAGCCGATATCGGCGCCTTTCCACTTGCCGTTCAGCATCGGGCCGGAGCTGACCACGATGGCCGGCAGGTCAACCGAGGCCGCGCCCATCAACTGGCCCGGCGTGGTCTTGTCGCAACCGCCCAGCAGCACGACGCCATCCAGCCCGTAGGCGCGAATCGATTCCTCCACGTCCATCGCCAGAAGATTGCGAAACAGCATCGCCGTGGGTTTCATCTGGGTTTCGCCAAGGCTCATCACCGGGAATTCGACGGGGAAACCGCCCGCCTCCCAGACACCGCGCTTGACGCCCTCGGCCAGGTCGCGCAGGCCGGAATTGCACGGCGTCAGTTCCGACCACGTGTTGCAGATGCCGATCACCGGGCGCCCGTCGAAGGCGTGATCGGGAAAGCCCTGGTTCTTCATCCAGCTGCGGTGGATGAACCCGTCCTTGTCCAGCTTGCCATACCAGGCTGCGCTGCGTCTTGTCTTGGTCATGGTCCTCTTTCCTTTCGGCCGCTTGTCTGGCCGCTTTTTCAGGCCGTCTTGCTCACCCGCGCCCAGTCTGGCAGCCAATCGCCATGAGCGGCCAGCAGATCGTCGACGAGGGCGCGGATCTGGCGCAGGTCCAGTACGCCGGCGGTGTGCGGGTCCATCATCGCCGCGTGATAGATGTGATCGCGGTCCGCGTCGAGAAGGGCACGCACGGTCAATTCCTGCACGTTGATCTGCGTCCGCATCAGCGCGATCAACTGCGGCGGGATATCCGCAACGATTGTGGGCTGCACGCCGTTCTTGTCGACAAGGCAGGGCGTTTCAACCGCTGCACCGGTGGGCAATTGCGGGATCTGGCCGTGGTTTGGCAGGTTTCCATAGGTGGTAAAGGGGCTGTCGGTGACGATGGCGTTCATCATCTCGGCGGCGAATTCGTGGCTCTTGGGAACCTCGATAGTGGCTTGTTCGGCGAGATCGGCGGCCTGCGTTTTCCATTCGGCAATCTGTTCAACGCAGCGCTTGGGGTATTCATCCAGCGGGATACCAAACTCTTCTATAAGATCATCACGACCCATCTTGATGAACCACGGCACATATTCGGCCAGATGCTCGCTGCTTTCGGTGCAGAAATAGCCCAAGTGCTCCATTACCTCGTAACGAACGCGGTTGGGGCAGCGCGGCATCAGGAGCGGCGGTTTCGGCAGGCGCCCGGCGCGGTAGCCGTCGCGCAGGCGCGGGTAGAGCGCGGCG
>PFEX01000079.1:18461-23632 GCA_002783145.1 Rhodobacteraceae bacterium CG17_big_fil_post_rev_8_21_14_2_50_65_11
GCCCAGGTCATGGGCCAGTTCCTGCACGGTATTCTGCACCGAGTGGCACAGGCCGACCTGCCGGATCCGCGGGAACCGTTCGGCCAGCGCCCAGGTGTTGATCGCCATCGGGTTGACGTATTGCATCAGCAGCGCGTCGGGGCAGACGGCGCTCATGTCCTCGGCCACGCGCCACAGATGCGGCACGGTGCGCAGGCCGCGCATGATGCCGCCGACGCCCAGCGTGTCGGCGATGGTCTGGCGCAGGCCGTGGTGCTTGGGCACCTCGAAATCGGTGATCGTGCAGGGATCATAACCGCCGATCTGGAAGGCGGTGACGACAAAATCGGCGCCCTCCAGTGCGCGGCGCTGGTCGGTATGGGTGGTGACGCGCGCGCGCGTGCCCATGGTGGCGATCATGCGGCGGGCGAGCGCCTCTGACTCCGCCAGTCTTGCGGTGTCGATGTCCATCAGCGCGATCTCGGCGTCCCGCAACGCCTCGAAATGCAGCATGTCGCCGACGATGTTGCGCATGAAGATGGTGGAGCCTGCGCCGATGAAGGTGAGTTTCGTCATTTGACGGCCCCCAGTGTCAGCCCTGCGATGAAATGGCGCTGCATGGCGAAGAACATGGCCACCGGCGGCAGGGCGGCGACGATGCTGCCCGCGCTCATCAGGTGGTATTGCGCGACGAACTGGCTGTTGAAGGCGGTGATGCCGGCGGTGACGGGCTGCGAACCCGGCCCCTGCGTCAGCACGATGGCCCAGAAGTAATCGTTCCAGATGAAGGTGAAGATCAGCACCGCCAGCGCTGCGATGGCGGGTTTCATCAGCGGCAGGACCACGAACCAGAAGATGCGCCATTCGGCGACCCCCTCGACGCGGGCGGCCTCGATCAGCTCATAGGGAAGCGCACGGATGAAGTTGCGCATGAAGAGGGTGCAGAACCCGGTCTGGAAGGCGATGTGAAACAGGATCAGCCCGGTCTTGGTATCGTAAAGCCCCATGTTCACCGTCAGGTCGCGAACCGGCACCATCAGGATCTGGAAGGGCACGAAGTTGCCCGCGATGAACATGAAGAAGATCAGAAGGTTGCCCCGGAACCGGTAGATGCCGAGGGCAAAGCCCGTCATGCACGACAGCGCCACCGCGCCGACCACCGTCGGCAGGGTGATCATCAGCGAATTGAGCAGGTAGCGCGGCATGTTGCTTTCGAAGAACACCCGACCGTAATTGGAAAACAGATCGAACGACGAGGGCAAACCCCAGTAATTGCCGTTGGAAAAATCCGACAGCGGCCGGATGGAGAACATCATCACCGCCAGAAGCGGCAGCAGCCACAGGATCAGCGCCAGCGGCAGGAAGCTCTGGTAGGTGATCTGCACCGCGCGAGAGCGTTTCTGGATCGGGGTCGGGAACATTCGTGCCTCCTCGCTCAGCGCCGCGCAGCGCGTTCGTCGCGCCACATCTGCCACAGGAAATAGCCGATGAAGACCAGCATGATCAGGAACAGCACCACCGCGATGGCCGAGCCATAGCCCATGCGGAACCCGTATTCGCCAAGCGCCTTCTCGAACATCAGGAAACTGAGCACCCGGGTCGAGCCGAACGGACCGCCGTTGGTCATGATCGAGATGAGGTCGAAACTGCGCAGCGCGCCGATGATGGTGACGACGAAGGCGATGAAGGTGGCGGGCTTGAGCTGCGGCAGCACCACGTGCCACAGCATCCGCCAGCCCTTGGCGCCGTCCAGCCGCCCGGCCTCGATCTGTTCGGGGTCCACTGCGTTGAGGCCGGTGAGATAAAGGATCATGCAATACGCCGTCTGCGGCCAGAGACCGGCGACGATGATGCCGTAAGTGGCAAGCTGCGGGTCGCCAAGGATATTGACCGGCTCCAGCCCGAACAGGCCGAGCATGGCGTTCAACAGCCCCTCTCGCGGCAGGAAGAACCACGAAAAGACAAGGCCGACGACAACCTGGCTGAGCACAAAGGGAAAGAAGAACAGCGACTTGTAAAGCCGGATGCCCATCACCGTCTGGTTGAGAAAGAGCGCGATGAACAGGCCCGCCGGGATCGCCAGCAGGTAAAGCACCAGCCATTTGACGTTGTTCCGCAGCGAGGTTTCGAACGCCCGGTCGGTCATCAGCTCGCGGTAATTGTCGAGGCCGATATACTCCCCTGCGCCCAACCCGTCCCAATCGTAAAGCGAGATGCCGAAGCTCTGGAAGATCGGGCTGATGACGTAGACGACGAAGAACAGAATCCCCGGCAGAAGGAACAGGAGCGGCGTCACCGTCATGCGGTTGCGCCGAACCCAGGTGCCGGTATCGGTGACGATGGTCATGCCCTTGCCCTTGCCTCTCGTGGATGGCGCATTCGCAAACCTGCCCCGGCCCGGTTCGCGGATGCGGACGGCCCCGTATCGCGGGGCGGCTCACGTGTATTGCGCGCGCCCCGCATCCCGTGCAGGGCGCGCGCCGCTTTGGTCAGGTCAACGGTAGATCCGCTGGCGGGCCTGTTCCAGGCGGCCAAGGATATCATCGAGGTTGTCGGGGAAGACCATGAATTCCTGCAAGCCCTCCATCCCGATCGCCGCCATTTCCGCCGGGAAGTCGCGGTCGAAGAACTGCGCGATGCCGCCTTGGGCATTCTCGCTCAGCATGGTGAAGCCCTGCTGGTTGAACTCGTCATCCGCAACGCTGGCATTGGCGTTCACCGGCAGCTGGCCCAGCCCGTCGGGGCCGTTGATCTCCGTTTGCACCTCGGGCGAGGCGACATAGGCCAGGAAGGCGCGGGCGGCTTCCACGTTCTGCGCACCAGCGGGGACGTGGAAGGTGTCGGTCGGCGCATCCTCGCCCATCGCGACATCGGGGTTGATGGCGGGGAACTGGTAGAAGTCGATCTGGTCGTCGGTCAGCCCGGCGTCATGCAGGTGCGGCACCACGAAGTTGCCCATCAGGTAGGCCGCCGCCTCGCCGTTGATCATCAAGGGCAGCGCGTCCTGCCAGCTATAGGTCTGGTGATCCTCGATGAAGGCGCCCATGTCGATCAGCACGCGCCAGTTGGCGAAGGTCTGGCGCACGCGCTCATCCGTCCACGGCACCTCGCCACGGGCAAGCGCCATGTGGAAGTCGAAGCCGTTGGTGCGCATGTTGAGATAGTCGAACCAGCCGCCGGCGGTCCACAGGAAGCGGGTGCCGATGGTATAGCAGGCGCGGCCAGACTCGACGATGACCTGGCAGTTGGCAAGCTCTTCTTCCCAGGTGGTCGGCTCGCTGAGGCCCAGTTCGTTGTAGATATCCTCGCGGTAATACACGCCCCACTGGTAGTAGGTGTAGGGAATGCCCCATTGTCTGCCATCCATGGTCAGCGCGCCGCGCACCGAGTCCAGCCCCTCGTAATCGCCGGCCTCCCACCAGTCGCTGATATCCATGAACAGCCCGGCATTGACATAGGGCCCCATGCGGTTGGCGGCATACCAGTTCACCACGTCCGGCGGGTTGGCCGACAGCACGTTGCGGATCTGGGTCTTCCACGCCTCGCGGTCGACGATGGTCAGCTCGATATCGAGATCGGGGTGCATCGCCCCGAAATCCTCGACCAGTCCTTCCATGATTGCGCGCGGCGCCGGATTCGACATGTCCGAAGAAATCCGCAACGTGCCGGACAAGCTGTCCTGCGCGAAGGCTGCCCCCGAAAGCATGGTTGTTGCCGCCAGCACAGCCAGCGGGGTTTTGACGATGGAACGCATAGTGTCCTCCCTTTGGTTCCATTATGTGAAACTTAGTTTCTATAATTGAAAACGTGCCGGAGAACCGCTAAGCTGTCAACGCATTCCTTGCGGGGGGCAGGGGCACAGGGGAGGAACCGAGTGGCGAGGACGGGCGGAGGAACGGTCGGCAAGGCACTGGACCTGCTCGATTCCGTGGCCGCGGCGGGTCACCCGGTGAAGTTCAGCGAATTGCTTGAAAAAAGCCCGCATCCCAAGGCGACGCTCTACCGGTTGCTGCAAACCCTGACGAATCAAGGGATGCTGTCGCACGACCCCGACGCCGGAACCTACACGCTTGGCCTGCGGTTGGTGAAGCTGGCCCATTCGGCGTGGAAACAGGCGACGCTGGCCACCGTGGCGCGGCCCTTTGTCGATCTGCTGGCCGCAAAGGTGGGCGAGACGATCCACCTTGCGCAAATGGACCAGGGGCAGATCCTGTTCGTCGACAAACACAAGATGAGCGACCGGTTCGAGACGCTGGCGCAGACCGGCCGGGTGGCGCCGGGCTACTGCACCGGGGTGGGCAAGGCGATTCTCGCCAACATGACGCCCGAGAGGCTGGAACGCGCGCTGCGCCAGCAGCATTTCCTGCGCCACACCCCCGCCACCCATGTCTGCCGCGAAACCCTGTTGGCGGAATTGGAGCAGATTCGCGCCGAGGGCGTCGCCTTCGACCGCGAAGAGCACGAGACCGGCATCATTTCCATCGCCGCGCCGATCCTGACCAATGGTGGTCGCGTGATTGGCGCGATTTCCATCGCCACATCGACCACGCGCCATTCGCTGGACAGCATCCGCGCCTTCGAGGCGGACCTTTTGCAAACCGCGCGCAAGATCGGGGAAGAGGCCACGCCGTGGCAATTCCCTACCGTGAACTGACATTGATAGCAGGGAGGAGATCGCCATGACCGGCGTCACGTTGAGCAACGTCATCAAGAAATATGGGGAAACACAGGTGATCCACGGGATCGACCTTGGCATCGAGGACGGCGAATTCTGCGTTTTCGTCGGCCCCTCGGGCTGCGGCAAGTCCACCCTGCTGCGGATGATCGCGGGGCTGGAGGACACGACCGACGGTCAGATCGCCATAGGCGCGCGTGACGTCACCCGCGCCGACCCGGCAGAGCGCGGCGTGGCGATGGTATTCCAGACCTACGCGCTCTACCCGCACATGACGGTCGAGGAAAACATGGGCTTCGGCCTGCGCATGACCGGCCATCCGAAAGCGGAAATCAAGGCCAAGGTCGCCGAAGCCTCGAAGGTTCTGAAGCTCGACGACTACCTTGCGCGCAAGCCCAAGGCGCTGTCGGGCGGGCAGCGTCAGCGGGTCGCCATCGGGCGGGCCATCGTGCGCGGGCCCGAGGTGTTCCTGTTCGATGAGCCGTTGTCGAACCTCGACGCGGAGTTGCGGGTGGAA
>PFEX01000021.1:0-464 GCA_002783145.1 Rhodobacteraceae bacterium CG17_big_fil_post_rev_8_21_14_2_50_65_11
TGCGTCTCGAAAGTGGTGGAAATTCTCTGGCGGCGTCCTCCGAGCGGTTTGATTTGGGGCTGATCAGGCGGCGAGGTCAAGGGGCATGGGCTCGATCGGTTTGTCGAGGGTCTGCCACCCGTCGACCTTGCGCATCGTGATCTGACCGGACGCCAGCAAGGCCCAGAGCAGCATCGGCACGGTTTCGGCGCACGGCAGCACGGTTTGGGTCTTGATCCTTCGGCGGAACTCCTCGTTCAACCGTTCGATGGCGTTGGTGGTCCGCGCCGCCTTCCATTGCGCCGGATCAAGCCGGGTGAAGGTGAACAGCCGCTCCCCGGCTTCTTCCAGGCTCTCGGCGACAGCCCGGCATTTCAGCCGCCATTTGCGAAGGAATGCCTTCCGGCGCTTTTCGATCTCGGCCGAGGTGTCGGCGTAGATCATGTCGCGATAGTCATTGCCCAGTTCCTCATGCATGTGCTTCG
>PFEX01000021.1:479-1329 GCA_002783145.1 Rhodobacteraceae bacterium CG17_big_fil_post_rev_8_21_14_2_50_65_11
TGCAGCGCTGGATCGGCAGGTCGTCGCCCCAGAGCGTCACCAGCGCGGCTTCCAGCCCCGGCGCACCGTCGACGATCACGAACTCGGGGCGCTTCAGCCCGCGGGCATCGAGATCGTCGAGGAACTGGCGCCATGCCGCGGCACTCTCGCCGCCCATATTCATGATGGAAAGCAACACCTTCTGGCCGTCACGGCGCACACCGATGGCCGCCAGAACCGAGATGTTCGTTACCCGCTTGTCGATCCGCGTCTTGATCACGGTGCCATCCAGGATCACGCGCACGATGTCCTCGTCGGCCAGGCTGCGCGCGCACCATGCGTCCCAGTCCGACTTCACCTTGCGCCAGGCCCGGCTGACCACGTCCTTGCTGACGGCCCCCTTGAACAGCGCAAACAGCGCGCGCTTCACACGCCGCGTGTTGGTGCCCGAGAGATAGACCGATGCAATCAGCGCCTCGGCCCGCTTCGTCAGCCGCTGGTAGCGCGGCAGCGCCTTCGAGCGCCATTCGGTGACCTTGCCCGCATCGTCCTCGATCCGGGCGCGGGGAACGCTGATCGTCTCGGTCCCGAACGTTCCCGTGATCCGGCGCCCCCGCTGGCCGTGGCGGTACCCCTTCACCGCCCCGGCCTCCCGGCCGTAGCGAAGGCGGCCGAGAAAGCTGTCCAGTTCTTCGTTGAAAACGGCCTCGATGGTGCTGCGGATATTCGCGCGCAGTCGGTCCTCGATCGGGTCGAAGCCGTCATCCCAAGCGAGTAGCGAAACCGCGCTGGTGTCTGTAGTCTCGTTCATGGCGTGATCTCCTATGGCGGTGCCAGCCGCCGGTTGGGTGGTTCAGGATCACCCGGAGAT
>PFEX01000021.1:1358-19615 GCA_002783145.1 Rhodobacteraceae bacterium CG17_big_fil_post_rev_8_21_14_2_50_65_11
CAGGATCACCCGGAGATTACGCCACCTTCAAATTTCAACCAACTTCGCGACACGACCCCTTCACGTCGCGGAGGTGTTGCAGGGAGCAGTGCATATCATCAAGTAGCTTCTTCAGCACTTGAAGAGAGAGAAGGTCGTTGAAGGTGTACACGCGGCTGAAGGCGACTCGACGGTTCTCAGCTGCAAGTGAGGGAGAGAAGAAGCCAGTTCTATCCCAATACCTAAGACGCCCAACAGACAGGCCTGTTAGGCGGGAAGCCTGCTCGTCCGTAAAGGCTGAAACAACTGAACTTTTGCTACTCACCATAAGTCTCCTTATCGCAACCTAGGCGGAAAATCATTTCATTCCAATGTGGCAAATATGAATCACCAAAAGTTCACAGGATAAATCGTTATAAATCAGATATATATGTCCTAAACCACAACCTCCACCCGTTCCTGTTCCCCCACGCCGAACACCCGTTTATACCGGGCGATCTCGCCCTCCGGCCCCATCGCCTTCTCGGGGTTGTCCGAGAGCTTCACCGTGGGCCGACCGTTCGCGGCAACGGCTTTGCACACGAGCGAAAACGGCGCCAGTGCTTCATCCGGCACCAGGCCGCGGAAATCGTTGGTCAGCAGCGTGCCCCAGCCGAACGACACCCGCACCCGGCCCGCGAATTGCGCCTGAAGCGCCTCTATCTTGTCCACGTCCAGCCCGTCGGAGAAGATGACCAGCTTTTCCCGCGGATCCTCGCCGCGCGACCGCCACCAGTCTATGGCGATCTCGGCCCCCTTGGCGGGGTCGCCGCTGTCGATCCGTATCCCCGTCCAGCCAGCCAGCCAGTCGGGCGCGTTCGCGAGGAACCCTTCCGTCCCGTAGGTGTCGGGCAGGATGATGCGCAGGTTGCCCGAATGCTCCTCGTGCCAGTCGGCCAGCACGTCATAGGGTGCGCGGGCCAGTGCCGCGTCGGTCTCGGCCAAGGCGGCGTAGACCATGGGCAGTTCGTGGGCGTTGGTGCCGATCGCCTCGATATCGCGCTTCATGGCGATGAGGCAATTGGAGGTGCCGACGAATTTCTCGCCCAGCCCCTCCATCATCGCCTGCACGCACCAATCCTGCCACAGGTAGGAATGGCGCCGCCGCGTGCCGAAATCGGCAAGGCGCAGGTCGGGGATGTCGCGCAGGCGTTCGACCTTTTCCCAAAGCTTGGTCATCGCGCGAGCGTAGAGCACCTGCAACTCGAACCGGCCCATGCCCGCCAGCGTGGCGCGCCCGCGCAATTCCATCAGCACCGCGAGCGCCGGGATTTCCCACAGCATGACCTCGGGCCATGGCCCCTCGAAGGTCAGCTCATACTGCCCGTCGCGCTTTTCGAGGTGGTAGGGCGGCAGGCGCAGCTTCTCGAACCAGTCCATGAATTCGGGCGTGAACATCTGCCGCTTGCCGTAGAACGTGTTGCCCCGCATCCAGGTGCTTTCGCCGCGCGCCAGCGACAGCGACCGGATATGATCGAGCTGTTCGCGCAGCTCGCCTTCGTCGATCAGCTCGGCCAGCGGAATGCGCGTGGTGCGGTTGATGAGCGAAAAGGTGACCTGCGTGTCTGGCTTGTTGCGGAATACCGACTGGCACATCAACAGCTTGTAGAAATCGGTGTCGATCAGCGACCGGACGATCGGGTCGATCTTCCACTTGTGATTGTAGACGCGGGTGGCGATATCGACCATGGGCTTTCTCCTGTTCGCAAGAGCCCTTAGAGCAAAGCAATCGGGGGGAGGGCAAGCGCCGGGTTGATCAGAACGAACACTGGAGAGCCTGAGACCTTGCGGACACAAGGGCGTGGTTTCCACGTCTCATTGCCGGCGCGTCCCTTGCCGGGTCTGCGGGGGGTGGCTACATGACGATCCATGAAACGATTTATCCCTTTTCTGCCCTCCGCGCCGCTGGTCTCGGTCATTCGCCTGCACGGCATGATCGCCAACAGCCCGCGCGCGGGTGTGCTGAACGATGTCGCGCTCGCCCCGGTGATCGAGCGCGCCTTTCGCAAGGGGAAACCAAAGGCCATCGCGCTGTCGATCAATTCGCCAGGCGGGTCGCCGGCGCAATCCTCGCTGATCGCGGCGCGCATCAGGCGGTTGGCGGACGAAAAAAGCGTGCCGGTTCATGCCTTCGTGGAGGATGTGGCGGCCTCGGGCGGATACTGGTTGGCCTGCGCGGCCGATGACATCTGGCTCGACGGCAATTCCATCGCCGGGTCGATCGGGGTGATCTCGGCAGGGTTCGGCCTGCATGAGTTCATCGCCCACCACGGGATCGAACGGCGCGTGCACACCGCCGGCAAGGACAAGTCGATGCTGGATCCGTTCCGCCCCGAACGGGCGGAGGACGTGACCCGCCTGCTGGCCATGCAGGGGCAGATCCACGACGGCTTCATCGACCATGTGAAGACGCGGCGCGGCGCAAGGCTGGCCGAGAATGACGAGCTTTTCACCGGCGAATTCTGGGTCGGGCAGAAGGCGGTGGATCTGGGGCTGGCCGATGGCATCGCCCATCTTGTTCCGAAGATGAAGGCGCTTTACGGCGACAAGACCCGCTTTGCTGTGCACGGGCCGAAGCGCGGGCTGTTTCAGCGCCTTGGTGCGCAAGTCGTGGGTGACGCGCTCGGCCTCGTGGAGGATCGCGCCGCCTGGGCGCGGTTCGGGCTGTGACATGATCGTCAAGATCGTCACCTTCTTCCTGATCGGCATGGCGGTGTTGGCGATGTTCGGCCGCCTGCGCTGGCCCGGCGGCGCGCAGCGCCTTGGCGAGAGGCGCAAGCGCGGCAGCCTGCCAAAGCCGCGCACCTGCCCGAAATGCGGGCGCATCAACGTGACCGGCGGGCGCTGCCCGACCTGCGACAAGGGACGTTCCTAGGTGCTCCTGACAGAATTTCTCATGGCGGGGCTTGGCCTTGTGATCCTGCTGCTGGCGGGTGACACGCTGGTGCGCGGGGCGGTGAACCTCAGCCTGCGGCTGGGCATTCCGGCGCTGATCGTCAGCCTGACCATCGTCGCTTTCGGCACCTCGGCGCCGGAGTTGCTGATCTCGGTCAAGGCGATCCTCGGGGGGGTGCCGGGGCTTGCGCTTGGCAATGTCGTGGGCTCGAATACTGCCAATATCCTGATGGTTCTGGGCATTCCCGCGCTGCTGATGGGGCTGGATACCAGCGACTGCGACAGCCGCCGTAATTTCCTGATCATGATTTGCGCCACGCTGGCTTTCATCGCGCTGGCCTTCCTCGGGCCGTTCACATGGTGGCACGGGTTGATCCTGCTTGCAGGGCTGGTGGCGATGCTGGGCGAGGCTGGTTGGGCCGCGCGCAATCATCGCCGCGACATGGCCGCGCTGGAGGTGGCAGACAGCCCCGAGGACGTGGAAGGCGCCGACCCGGACATGCCATGGTGGCAGATCATCCTGTTCCTTGTGCTGGGGCTTGTCGGGCTTCCGCTTGGCGCCGATATCCTCGTCGATGCCTCGGTGGTGATTGCGCAACACTACGGGGTCAGCGATGCCGCCATCGGCCTGACGCTGGTCGCGGTCGGCACCTCGCTGCCGGAACTGGCGACGACGGTGATGGCGGCGCTGCGCCGTCACGCAGCCGTTGCGTTGGGCAATGTCATCGGGTCCAACATCTTCAACCTCTTGGGCATCATCGGGGTGGTGTCGCTGATCGGGCCGATCCCGGTCGCTGCGGAATTCCTGCGCTTCGATCTTTGGATCATGCTGGCCACGTCGCTGCTTCTGATCCCGTTCGTTTATCGTAAATGGATCTTCGGGCGCGCTGTCGGGGTGGTCTTTTCGGCGCTCTACATCATCTATGCGGTGGTGGTGTTGAGCTGAACGGAGGATCCCTATGGCTGCACTGGTAACCGGGGCGGCGAAACGGCTCGGCCGGGCGATGGCACTGGCGCTGGCCGAGGATGGCCATGATATCGCGGTGCATTACGCCGGGTCGGCGGAAGCTGCCGAGGAAACGGCGGCTGAAATTCGCGCGCTTGGCCGTCGTGCCGTGACGCTGTGCGCCGATTTGACCGACGAGGACGAGACTCAGGCGCTGCTGGCGCGCGCGGTTGGGGCGCTTGGTCAGCCGATCACGGTGCTGATCAACAACGCCTCCATCTTCGAGCATGACACGATCTGGAGCGCCACCCGCGACAGCTGGGATCGCCATCTGGACTCCAACCTGCGCGCGCCTGTGGTTCTGACGCAGGCGCTGGCCGCGCAGATGCCCGATGCGGTGCCTGATGAGAACGGCGAACCGCAGGCGCAGGGTCTGGTCATCAACATGGTCGATCAGCGGGTGCGCAAGCTGACCCCGGAATTCATGAGCTACACCATCGCCAAGATGGGGCTTTGGGCCTTCACCCGAACCGCTGCGCAAGCGCTGGCGCCACATATCCGCGTCAACGCCATCGGGCCGGGGCCGACGATGCAGGGCGCGCGCCAGTCGGTGGATCACTTCACCCGCCAGCGACAGGCAACGGTGCTGGGTCGTGGTGCCGACGCTGACGGCATCGTCGAGGCGCTGCGTTATTTTCTGCGCGCGCGCGGCGTGACGGGGCAGTTGATCTGTGTTGATGGTGGCCAGCATCTGGCCTGGCAGACGCCCGATATCCTTGGTCCCGAATAAAGGCTTTCGGGTCTCGCCAGGGCGGTGTTAACGCTGTCCAAGGCGCGCGCGTTAACACTTTTCCACTGATAACAGTGCGGTAACAGGTGGGTGACTGTTTTGTGACCAGTGCGCGTCCGGGCGCTGTGGAAAGAAAAATGTGCATGAAAAACAATACCTTATATAGATGCACAAAAATTCATCAAAGAAAGGAACTCGCCCGAAAACAAGGAAAATTCCGCGTCCAGAACATTTTATCCCTAAGGTTATCCACAGAAACCGTGGACAAGGTTTCGCTTGAACCGGCGCCTCGCTCGTTGCAGGCCGCAATGGAATCGATTCAAACCTGTGACCATGCCTGAAACGCCCCCTGAAACGCCGCTGACGGGCCATGCCCTGATCGCCTCCTACCTCCGGATGCTCGATGGCTCGCCGGGGGTTTACCGCATGCTCGATGCGCAGGCGCGGGTGCTCTACGTGGGCAAGGCGCGCAACCTCAAGCGGCGGGTGTCGAACTACGCCAAGCCCACCGGCCACAGCCCGCGCATCGGCCGGATGATCCTTGAGACGACCGAGATGATGTTCCTGACCACGCGCACGGAAACCGAAGCGCTGCTTTTGGAACAGAACCTGATCAAGCAGCTCAAGCCGCGCTACAACGTGCTGTTGCGCGACGACAAGAGCTTTCCCAATATCCTCGTCACCCGGTCGCATGGCTATCCGCAGATCAGGAAGCACCGCGGCGCGAAGAAGGAAAAGGGCAATTACTACGGCCCCTTCGCCAGTGCCGACGCGGTGAACCGGACGCTGAACCAGTTGCAGAAGGTGTTCCTGCTGCGCAATTGCACCGACGCCACGTTCGAAACCCGTAGCCGGCCCTGCCTGCTTTACCAGATCAAGCGCTGCTCGGGGCCTTGCGTCGGGCTGATCTCGCAGGAGGACTACGCGCAATCGGTGCGCGAGGCCGAACGCTTCCTGTCGGGCGGCAGCACCGGGATTCAGGAAAAGCTGGCGGCCGAGATGCAGGCCGCCGCCGAGGCGATGGAATATGAACGCGCCGCCGCCCTGCGCGACCGCATCCGCGCGCTGACCAATGTGCAGGGCGTGCAGGGCATCAACCCGCGCGGCGTGGCCGAGGCCGACGTGGTGGCGCTGCACATGGAGGGCGGGCAGGCTTGCGTTCAGGTCTTCTTCATCCGCGCGAACCAGAACTGGGGCAACCGCGACTTCTACCCGCGCACCGGGTCGGGCGCGGCGGAGGCGGAGGTGCTGGAGGCGTTCCTTGGCCAGTTTTACGATGAAAAAGACCCACCAAGGCAGATCCTGCTGTCGCACCCGATCGAGAACGCCGACCTGATGGCCGAGGCGTTGGGTGAAAAGCGCGGTCGCAAGGTGGAGCTGCTGGTGCCGCTGCGTGGTGAAAAGGCGGAGCTGATCGCAGGCGCCGCGCGCAACGCCCGTGAAAGCCTTGCCCGCAAGATGAGCGAGGCGGCGACGCAGGGCAAGCTGCTGGCCGGGCTGGCGCAGGCGTTCGGGCTGGACAAGGTGCCGGAGCGGATCGAGGTCTACGACAACTCCCACATCCAGGGTGCACATGCCGTGGGCGGCATGATCGTCGCGGGGCGCGAGGGGTTGCTGAAAAGCCAGTATCGCAAGTTCAACATCAAGGGCGTTGACCTGACGCCCGGAGACGATTTCGGGATGATGAAAGAGGTGCTGAACCGCCGTTTCAAGCGCCTGCTGAAGGAAGACCCGGATCGACAGTCCGACGCCTGGCCCGATCTGCTGCTGATCGACGGCGGCGCCGGGCAGGTCAGCGCGGTGGCGGAAATAATGGCCGATCTGGGTGTCGATGACGTGCCCTTCATCGGCGTCGCCAAGGGCATCGACCGCGACGCGGGGAAAGAGGAGTTTCACCGCCCCGGCACCCGGCCCTTCGCGTTGCGCCACAACGACCCGGTGCTTTACTTCGTGCAACGCCTGCGCGACGAGGCGCATCGCTTTGCCATTGGCACCCACCGCGCGAAACGGTCCAAGGCGATCGGCGCGACGCCGCTTGATGACGTGCCGGGCGTCGGCGCCACGCGCAAGCGCGCGCTGCTGACCCATTTCGGCAGCGCCAAGGCGGTGAGCCGCGCCGACCTTGCAGATCTGAAGGCGGTCGACGGTATCTCGAACACGCTGGCGGAGATGATCTATGACTATTTCCACGAAAAAGGCTGACCGTGTCGCGCGCCGGGGCTGGCCCGTGCGGGGCAAGCGCGCTATGCAAGGGCCATGCGATGGACCCTGCCAAACATCCTGACCCTTCTGCGCCTCCTGGCTGCGCCCGGTGTCGCGATCATCTTCCTGATCCTGCCGCGCCCCTATGCCGACTGGGTGGCGCTGATCCTGTTCGTGACCGCCGCGATCACCGATTGGCTGGACGGCTACCTTGCCCGGCTGTGGCAACAGGGCAGCCGGTTCGGCGCCATGCTCGACCCGATTGCCGACAAGGCGATGGTGGTGATCGCGCTGGCCACGTTGATGGGGATCTTCGGCTTCCAGACGCTGCTGATCCTGCCGGTGGCCGCGATC
Source organism: Rhodobacteraceae bacterium CG17_big_fil_post_rev_8_21_14_2_50_65_11 (assembly GCA_002783145.1). Taxonomy (GTDB): domain Bacteria; phylum Pseudomonadota; class Alphaproteobacteria; order Rhodobacterales; family Rhodobacteraceae; genus Nioella. Next base: position 8,564 of record PFEX01000021.1, read on the forward strand.
CTGTTCCGCGAGGTCTTCGTGTCCGGCCTGCGCGAATTCCTTGGCGATACGGCGGGCACGCTGAAGGTGACAATACTGGCCAAGTGGAAGACGACGGTGCAGATGATCGCCATCGCGGTGCTGTTTTCCTACGGCGTGTTCGAGCATCATTTCGTGATGAACAGCCTCGGCATGTCGCCCGAGATCGTGGCGCAGGTCTTTGCCGGCGAGATTGATGATGACTTCAACCTTGTCGCGCTCAGCGAGTGGGCGAACCGGGCCTATTCCGGCGGGCTGATCCTGCTGTGGCTCGCCGCCGCGTTGACCGTGGCGACCGGGGCCGATTACCTCGTGAAGGCGATGCCGCATCTGAGGGAGGATCGCCATGATTGAGCTGCGCTATTTCGCGTGGGTCCGCGAACGCGTCGGCACCGGGCACGAAACGGTGCACACCGACGCCGAGACCGTGGGCGCGCTGATCGAGGAATTGAAGGGCCGGGACGAGGGCTATGCCTTCGCGTTTTCCGATCCCGGCGCGATCCGCGCCGCCGTCGATCAGGAACTGGCCGGGCCTGACACCCCGATCGCCGGGGCGAAGGAAGTGGCCTTCTTCCCGCCGATGACCGGGGGTTGAGATGCCCGAGATCGTGGTGCAGGCCGAGCCGTTCGACATGGGAGAGCGCCTCAACCGCTTTGCCGCGCGGCAAGAGAATGCCGGTGCGGTGGTCAGCTTTTCGGGCATCGTGCGCGACGCGGCAGCCGGTGGCCTCACGGCGATGGAGATCGAGCATTTCCCCGGCATGACCGAAAAGGCGCTGTCGGGAATCGCCGGGGAGGCGATGACGCGCTGGTCGCTGATGGATGCCTTCATCCTGCATCGCTACGGGCGGATGGGGCAGGGCGAGACGATCATGATGGTCGCCACCGCCGCGCGCCACAGGGGCGAGGCCTTCGCGGCGGCCGAGTTCCTGATGGATTACCTCAAATCCCGCGCACCGTTCTGGAAGAAGGAATTTACCTTTGAAGGCGCGGCATGGGTGGAGGCCCGCGAGGAGGACGAGGAGGCCCTGTCGCGCTGGTCATCGGGGGGGTAGGCCCGGAAACTCTGGCAGGTCGACGTGGGAAAGACTGCGGCGCCGCAGCGAGGCGGGGCGCGTAGGTCGGGCAGGATCGCCTTGCCTTGGCCCGATGTAGGGGCTGTCTTCGGCAAGGCCCGAATGTCCCCTCGTCATGATCCGGAAACCGGCGTCACCCGGCAAGCGCTTGGGGTCAGAGAAGCACGAAAAGCTGAAGATTTCGTTAAGGCGGGGTGCACGCGGCGGCACGGCGATTTGGTTGGGCTTGGTGCCGGGCTCGACCTTCGCGCGGATATGGCAGGGATGTGGCAGGGATGATGTGGCAGGGATGATGTGGCAGGGATAAAGCGCAAACCCCCTGCGATGGCTCGCCGCGCCGTGGCCCGACGATACGCGGCTTGCAGTCAGACCCGGCGGATCTCGTCGCAGATCGCTTGGGCGGCGGCGCGTGGATCGGCGGCCTGCCAGATCGGGCGCCCGACCACGATGTGGTCGGCCCCGTCTGCCAGCGCCTGCGCCGGGGTGGCAATCCGCTTCTGGTCGCCGGGCGCGGTCCCTGCGGGCCGCACGCCGGGGGTGACGATCAGCCGGCCCTCGGCTTCGGGCAGGGCGCGGATGCGCGCCGCCTCCTGCGGCGAGGCGATGACGCCATCGGCCCCGGCGTCAAGCGCGCGCGCGGCGCGTTCGGTCACCAGATCACGCATTGCACCGGGCTTGATCAGGCCGGCATCGAGATCGTTCCGGTCGAGCGAGGTCAGGATCGTCACCGCGAGGATCTTCAGCCCGGTCCCGGCGGCACCTTCCATGGCGGCGTGCACCACGTGCGGATCGCCGTGCACGGTCAGGAAGTCGAGATCGAAGCGTGCGAGGCCGCGCACCGCCGCCTCGACCGTGGCGCTGATATCGAAAAGCTTCATGTCGAGAAAGATACGCTTGCCATGGTCCTGTTTCAGCTCGTTGGCGAGCGCCAGCCCGCCGCCCGTCAGCATGCCGAGGCCGATCTTGTAAAAGCAGACGGCATCGCCAAGCGTGTCGGCCATGGCCAGTCCAGCGACGGCATCGGGCAGATCGAGAGCGGCAATCAGGCGGTCGTCGGGCATCGGGATTCCTTTCTGTGACGGGCTGGCGCTGCTTTAGGATGCCGGGCGGGGGCTGTCCATGGGGCGGTGCAAAACGGCCCGGTCGCGGGACGGGCGACCGGGCCGGGCAGCAGGAGACCTTGAGGGACGAGGGGTCTGCCTGTCCGAGGCGCAGCCGGGATGAGGGACGGGTGGCTGCGCCTACCGCACGGGGTGGGAGAGGATGGCCCCGCGCTTTCGTGATCATGGGTCGCGGCAGGATCGCGCCGGGTTCAAATCTTTTTTTGCCGGGTTTCGCCGCGCAGTGCGCGTCGATCCGCGCCTCTTCGCTGCGCTCATCGGCGGCGGCGTTGGTCCGGGTGCAGATCCGGCCTTGTTCTGGTCGATGGGGCGGGGCGCCTCCGGCGGAGGTATTTTTGCCAAGATGAAAGGCGGGGTGTTTTTGCCGTTTGTGTCTTGCGGGGACGGATGGCGCATCCCATTTGATTGACAAGGTCTGCAAAATCTTCGTGCCGGATGGCAGGGCGAGGATAAGGGGCAGGCGCTTGTAAAAAGGAGAGACGTGATGAACTTGGAGAAGTTCACGGACCGTGCGCGCGGGTTCCTTCAGGCCGCGCAAACCATTGCGCAGCGGGAAGACCATCAGAAGCTTGTTCCCGAACATTTGCTGAAAGCCTTGCTCGACGACGATCAGGGCATGGCTGCCAACCTGATCACCCGTGCCGGTGGGGATGCGCGCCGCGTAGCCGAGGCGTTGGAATTGTCGCTGTCGCGCCTGCCGAAGGTGACCGGCGATGCCGGACATCTCTACATGGACGGACAGACCTCGAAGGTTCTGGGCGAGGCCGAGAAGCTGGCCGATAAGGCGGGTGACAGTTTCGTCGCCGTCGAGCGGCTGCTGACAGCGCTTGCCATGGTGAAATCCGGCGCCAAGGACGCGCTGGACAAGGGCGCTGTCAACGCGCAGGCGCTGAATGCCGCGATCGAGGATCTGCGCAAGGGGCGCAAAGCCGACAGTGCCGGGGCCGAAGATAACTACGAGGCGCTGAAGAAATACGCCCGCGACCTGACCGAGGCGGCGCGCGAGGGCAAGATCGACCCGATCATCGGCCGTGACGAGGAAATTCGCCGCGCCATGCAGGTGCTGAGCCGCCGGACCAAGAACAACCCGGTGCTGATCGGGGAGCCCGGTGTCGGCAAGACCGCGATTGCGGAAGGGCTGGCGTTGCGCATCATCAATGGCGACGTGCCGGAATCCCTGCGCAACAAGACGCTGATGGCGCTCGACATGGGGGCGCTGATTGCCGGGGCGAAATACCGTGGCGAGTTTGAGGAACGCCTGAAGGCGGTGCTGGCCGAGATCACCGATGCGGCGGGCGAGATCATCCTCTTTATCGACGAGATGCACACGCTGGTCGGGGCTGGCAAATCCGATGGTGCGATGGATGCGGCAAACCTGATCAAGCCGGCGCTTGCGCGCGGGGAATTGCATTGCGTCGGCGCGACCACGCTGGATGAATACCGCAAATACGTGGAGAAAGACGCCGCCCTTGCCCGCCGGTTCCAGCCGCTGATGGTAGAGGAGCCGACGGTGGAGGATACCGTCAGCATCCTGCGCGGGATCAAGGAGAAATACGAGTTGCACCATGGCGTGCGCATCTCGGACGCGGCGCTGGTGGCGGCCGCGCAGCTGTCCAACCGCTACATCACCGACCGGTTCCTGCCCGACAAGGCCATCGACCTGATGGATGAGGCGGCCAGCCGGTTGCGCATGGAGGTGGATTCGAAGCCTGAGGAGCTCGATGCGCTGGACCGTGACATCCTGCAAAAGCAGATCGAGGCGGAAGCCTTGAAGAAAGAGGACGACACGGCATCGAAGGACCGACTGGAAAAGCTGCAAAAGGACCTGTCCGAGTTGCAGCAGAAATCGGCCGAGATGACGGCGCAGTGGCAATCGGAACGCGACAAGCTGGAAGGTGCGCGGACGCTGAAGGAAAAGCTGGACCATGCCCGCGCCGAACTCGACCAGGCCAAGCGGCAGGGCGACCTCGCCCGCGCCGGGGAGCTGTCCTATGGCGTGATACCGCAGCTTGAGAAGGATCTGGTTGCTGCCGAGGAACAGGATGACAGCGATCTTATGGTCGAGGAAGCCGTGCGGCCCGAACAGATCGCTTCGGTCGTCGAACGCTGGACCGGCATCCCGATGTCGAAGATGCTGGAGGGCGAGCGCGAGAAGCTCTTGCGCATGGAAGACGAGATCGGCAAGCGCGTGATCGGCCAGAAAGTGGCCGTCAAGGCGGTGTCGAACGCGGTGCGCCGGGCGCGGGCCGGGCTTCAGGATGAAAACCGGCCGTTGGGGTCGTTCCTGATGCTGGGGCCGACCGGCGTCGGCAAGACGGAGCTGACCAAGGCGCTGGCCGAATATCTGTTCGACGATGACCAGGCGATGGTGCGCATCGACATGAGCGAATTCATGGAGAAACACTCCGTCGCGCGGCTGATCGGGGCACCGCCGGGCTATGTCGGTTACGACGAGGGCGGCGTGCTGACCGAAGCGGTGCGCCGGCGGCCCTACCAGGTGGTGCTGTTCGACGAGGTGGAGAAGGCGCATCCGGACGTGTTCAACGTGCTGTTGCAGGTGCTCGACGATGGTGTGCTGACCGATGGGCACGGGCGCACGGTGGATTTCAAGCAGACGCTGATCGTGCTGACCTCGAACCTCGGGGCGCAGGCGCTGAGCCAGCTGCCCGAAGGCGCCGACAGTTCGGAGGCCAAGCGCGAGGTGATGGAGGCGGTGCGGGCGCATTTCCGGCCCGAATTCCTGAACCGCCTGGATGAAACCATCATCTTCGACCGACTGACGCGCGAGGATATGGGGGCGATCGTCACCATCCAGCTTCGGCTTCTGGAAAAGCGGCTTGCGGATCGCAAGATGCGGCTCGACCTTGACGGGGACGCGCGGCAATGGCTGGCCGATGAGGGCTATGACCCGGTGTTTGGCGCAAGGCCACTGAAGCGCGTGATCCAGAATGCGTTGCAGAACCAGTTGGCCGAGATGATCCTTGCCGGCGAGGTGAAGGACGGCGATATCGTGCATGTGAGCGCCGGGGCCGATGGGCTTTTGGTCGGCGACAGGATTTCCGCCTCCAACCGGCCCAAGCCGGATGACGCCGTGGTGCACTGAACGGGACGTCTTGCCAGCAGAACATCCCCACCGGGGGTGGTCTCGTTGCGGGCCTGTCTGCGCCGCTGTCGATGACAAGAAGGCCCGCCCCGATGGATCGGAGCGGGCCAATTTTCTTACATGTCGGGCATGATCACTGCGTCGATGACATGGATGACGCCGTTCGACGCTTCGATATCGGCGGTGATCACGTTGGCGCCGTCAACGGTGACGCCGTCCATTGTGCCGACCTCGATTTCGCCGCCCTGCACGGTGGGGGCCATCATGCCGTCCGTCAGGTCGTCGGACATCACGGCACCGGGCACCACGTGATAGGTGAGGATGGCGACCAACTGGTCGCGGTTCTCTTCCATCAGAAGGGTTTCGACGGTGCCCTCGGGCAGAGCCGCGAAGGCCTCATCCGTGGGTGCGAAGACGGTGAACGGACCGTCGCCGCGCAGGGTGTCTTCAAGCCCGGCGGCCTGAACGGCGGCGACCAACGTGTTGAAGCTGCCGGCGCCAACGGCGGTGTCGACGATATCCATCGCGTGGCCGGCGGCGAAGACCGAAGTGGTGGAAAGCAGTGCCGCTGCGGTTGCGCCGAAGAAAGAATTGCGGATCATGGGTGTTCCCCCTGTCTGAGTGAATGTACCCCCAGATACGCGCGGCGGCGCTGTCTGGATGATCGGCGGACTCCCGCAAGCGGCCCGAAACAGGGGCTTGTCGGGGGCGCATGATGGCCTAAGCCGCTGCGTTTCCGAATTTCCAATCACGACTCTGTGTGTCGACGTGATCCAACGTGAGCGCCTTTATCGCGATACAGACGATTGAAAGCGCCCGGTGCTCCGTGCAGAGTGCGCGATATCACCCCAAAGGCAAGGAACCGGCCCATGTTCAGCGTTGTGGAATTTCTGGCGCAGGTCTTCCTGTTCACATTCGGAGTGGTGATCCTCGCGCTGGCGCTGCTGGCGCTTCTTGACCGGATACAGACGCAGGATGCGATCCGGCGCAATTATCCGCTGTTCGGCCGATTTCGCGGGCTTTTCATGCAGTTGGGCGAGTTCTTCCGGCAGTATTTCTTCGCCATGGACCGCGAGGAACTGCCCTTCAACCGGGCGCAGCGCGATTGGGTGAATCACTCCGCCGATGGCGGATCGAACACGCGCGCGTTCGGGTCGACCCGCAACCTGTCCATTCCCGGCACGCCGATTTTCGTGAATGCGACGTTTCCACCGCTCGACACGCAATCCGCCAAGACGGAACCCCTTGTGATCGGCGCCTCGGCGCGTCATCCCTTCGTGGCGCCGTCGTTTTTCAATATCTCTGGGATGAGCTTTGGCGCGATCTCGCGGCCTGCGGTTCTGGCGCTTTCGCGTGGGGCGAAGAAGGCCGGGATCTGGATGAACACCGGCGAGGGCGCGCTGTCATCCTATCACCTTGAGGGCGGCTGCGATATCGTCTTCCAGATCGGCACCGCGAAATACGGCGTGCGCAAGCCCGATGGCAGCCTTGATGACGACAAGCTGCGCGAGATGGCCGCGCATGACGCGGTGAAGATGTTTGAACTGAAGCTGGCGCAGGGCGCCAAGCCGGGCAAGGGCGGCATCCTGCCCGCCGAGAAGATCACGCCGGAAATCGCCAGGATCCGCGGCATCGAAATGGGACAGGACAGCCTGTCGCCCAACCGCCACCCCGAGGTCGCCACTGTCGGGGAGCTTCTGGACATGATCGCGCATGTCCGCGAAGTCACCGGCAAGCCCGTCGGCATCAAGACGGTGGTCAGCGAGACGGAACCGTTCGAGGATCTTTTTCGTGCGATCTGTGAACGCGGTGAAGAGAGCGCCCCCGATTTCATCACCCTGGACGGCGGCGAAGGCGGCACCGGTGCCTCACCGATGCCGTTGATGGATCTTGTCGGCGTGTCGATCCGCGAAGGCCTGCTGATGGTTTCGGATCTGCGCGACCGGCACGGGCTGAAAGACCGTATCCGGCTTGTGGCGTCCGGCAAGCTGATCAACCCCGGCGATGTCGCATGGGCGCTTGCGGCGGGGGCAGATTTCGTCACCTCGGCGCGCGGCTTCATGTTCTCGCTTGGCTGCATCCAGGCACTGAAATGCAACAAGAACACTTGCCCCACCGGCATCACCACCCATGACAAACGATTGCAAAAAGGGCTGGTGGTCGAGGTCAAGGAGGACCGCGTCGCGCGCTACGCCAAGGGGATCATCAAGGAGGTGGAGACCATCGCCCATTCCGTCGGCGTCACCGAACCGCGCAAGTTGCGGCGGCGGCATGTGCGGCTGGTGATGGCAGATGGCACCTCTCGCCCCATGCACGAGGTCTTTCCGCGCGGTCACGATGTGCCCACAATTTCGTGAAGATTGCGCCGCCAGGGCCGATGCGTGCTACCTTCTGGCCCAGTTTTCAGAGACACCGCAGGAGACAACCCGATGGCCCATCGTTGGAAGAATGAGCTGACCTGGAATGACGTGACGCCAAAGGCGCTCTACCTCAACCGCCGCCAGTGGATGATGGGGGCGGGTGCGCTGCTGGGTGCGGGGGCGATCGGCGGGCAAGCCCGCGCCGAGGAAGGGCTTGAGCCGAACAGTTTCGAGGAGATCACCAGCTACAACAATTTCTACGAGTTCGGCACCGGCAAGACGGACCCGGCCAACTATGCCCATGCGCTGACAACCGCGCCGTGGTCGATCGAGATCGACGGCATGGTGGATAATCCCGGCACCTATTCGTTCGAGGATATCGTCGCGGGCCAGACCATCGAGGAACGCATCTACCGCCTGCGCTGTGTCGAGGCGTGGTCGATGGTGGTGCCGTGGAGCGGCTTCGAACTGGCCGATCTGCTGACCCGTGTCGGCGTGCAGGAGGGCGCGCAATATGTCGCCTTCGAAACATTGGTGCGGCCCGAGGAAATGCCGGGGCAGCGCCGGCAGAGCCTTGAATGGCCCTACCGCGAGGGGCTGCGCCTCGACGAGGCGATGAACCCGCTGACGATTCTGGCGACCGGCCTGTACGGTGAGCCGATGCCCAACCAGAACGGCGCGCCGATCCGGTTGGTGGTGCCTTGGAAATACGGGTTCAAGTCGATCAAGTCGATCGTGCGGATCAGCCTGACCGATGTTGAGCCGCAGACCACGTGGAACATGCAGAACTCGCGCGAATACGGCTTCTATTCCAACGTGAACCCGAACGTGAACCATCCACGCTGGTCGCAGGCCAGTGAGCGCCGCGTCGGTGGAGGCCTCTTTTCGTCGCGGATCCCGACGCAGATGTTCAACGGCTACGAGGACGAGGTCGCCCACCTGTACGAGGGCATGGACCTGTCGGAGTATTTCTGACCTCGCGCGCCGCCCTGGCGCCCTCGGGGCGCGGGCCTTTTGATGCTTCCTGTAACAAACCGCGTGAACGCCGCCATCAAGCATGGTGGCGTTCCGCGTTTTACAAAAGCCCCTTAAAAAGATGCCGGGGCCTGCGCATTTCATATTCCAATTCCAGCCCTTGGAAATCCAATTGATCACGGACGGGTAACGCAAATGTTATCATCCGCTCAAGTCTGGTGAAGTCACCGTGAGACTCGTGAAATCTTAGTACGGAAAAGTTGTTATCGAAACCGTCACGCGTCATGTTCAGGCCATTCGATACATAAAGTGTCGATCCTGAAAAACGGCGCTGCAAATCGAAGGTGCCGGCAATAGTTTCCGGAAGCGAGTTTGCTTCCACAATGTGAAGGAACAGAAAATGAAAACGCTTATGTATGCCGCCGCCGCATCCCTGGCCCTGGTCGCCCCGGTCATGGCGCAATCGAACTCGGACGCACGCAACTTCGCGATCATGCACTTCAACATGGACGAAGACAGCAACATGAACGTCCGCATGATCCCGACCGGTGACGCGCAGCTTGTGGACATCACCGACGATCAGACCCTGCTGGATATCTACCGTCACTTCAACATGGACGCCGACAGCATGGCCGACGTCCGCGGCCTGGGCGCTGGCGTGACCATCATCATGACCGATCCGACCTACGCGGACGAAATCTTTGCTCGCCTGCGTGCTGAGAGCGCTGAGGACGAATAATCCGCACCGCGACCTGACATGACAAGATGAATGCCGCGCCGCCGAATGGAGGCGCGGCATTCTTCATCCAGAATGCGATGCGGTGATCGCTTCAATCGCCCTGTGTTTGACAAGAATTCACGAATCAGGTTCTGGCCTTGATCCGCCTGTCGCAACTTGGCGAAGCCTGCCGGTCAGTCAAATAGGATCACGCAATCGGGAATACCGAAGTCGTGATTTCCGGGTGACCGCCGGCTGCTTTACCGTTGACTTGTAATTATCGCCAACGTGAAGGACAAAACCATGTCACTTTCAAAACAAACCCGCCGAACGTTCCTGGGCAGCGCCGCCGTTTCGGTCGCTGCGGCCCCGACCCTGCTGGGCGGTCAAGCCAGGGCGCATACACCCACCGACGAGGGCGTCACCTACGAGGTCACGCGGAGCGAGGCCGAATGGCGCGAGATGCTGTCAGAGGACCAATACCGCATCATGCGCGAGGGCGCCACCGAGCCGCGCTTTAACTCGCAGTTGTGGGAACAGATGTCCGCAGGTCATTACCACTGTCGGGGCTGCGACCTGACGCTCTACGGGTCGGATCAGAAGATCATGCTGCTGATCGGCTGGGTCTTCTTCCACCACAGCCACGCCAACGCGGTGCTGACGTCGATCGACGTGGTGCCGGCTGAGTATGGCGACTCCCTTGGTGAATCCGAAAACATGATGGAAGCCCATTGCCGCCGCTGCGGCAGCCACCTGGGCCATATCATTTCATATGAGGAAAGCCCGCTTCATTGTATCAACGGCGCAAGCTTGGTCTTCCACGCCGACGCGTGATGATCCGAGGGTAGCAGGTGAACGACGTCCTTCGACGACTGCCGGAGTGGCCGGTCTACATCATCGGCCTGCTTCCGGCGGTCTGGTTCTTGTGGCTGGGCATGACCGGCGGTCTTGGCGTCGAACCGATCAGCGCGCTGGAGCATAAGCTTGGTGTCACCGCGCTGCAATTCCTGATCGCGAGCCTTCTGGTGACTCCGCTGCGCCGATATGCAGGGGTGAACCTGCTGAAGTTTCGACGTGCCTTCGGGCTGCTGGGCTTCATCTATGTCTGCCTGCACCTTCTGACGTGGCTGGTGCTGGATATGTCCCTGCTGTGGGCACAGATCGTCAATGACATCGTCGAACGCCCCTATATCACAATCGGAGTCATGGCCTTCGTGCCATTGGTCCCGCTTGCCATGACCTCGACCAAGCGGGCGATCCGGCGCATGGGGCCGCGCTGGCAGACGCTGCACCGACTGTCTTACGTGTCGGTTGTCCTCGGCGGGGTGCATTTCGTGATGCAGGAAAAGGTCTGGACGGCGCAATCGCTGATCTACCTCGGGATTGCCATAGCTGTGGTGGCCATGCGCCTGCTTTGGCGCCGTCGCCGAGTCGCACGCTGACCGGCCGAGTCGCCGTGATTCCCGATCGCAAGCCGCAGGTCTGGGGGTAAATTTGTGGATAACTCGATACATTGCCGGGCAGGCGGTCTTACCGGCTGCGCCGCGCCTCGAAGAAGGCTGCCCGACGACGCCGGGCCGACGAAAACTTGGCTCGTAACATGCTGATAAATATTGTGTTTCACACGCACGTTGGAAAAATGTCGTGTTTCCTTCAAAAAGGGCTTGCGTGTGTGTGGGTG
>PFEX01000104.1:0-821 GCA_002783145.1 Rhodobacteraceae bacterium CG17_big_fil_post_rev_8_21_14_2_50_65_11
CACGCTGGTGGCGCATTACCTCGCCCTGTCGATCCCGGACGCGACATAACAAATCGTGAATACCCCGATCATGGGTTTCAACTTGGTTCGGGCGGCTTATCTGCGCTAGAACACATCTGCTTGTAACGCAGGAGGCTGCCATGGCGAAGACGCGCACACACTTGGCCGAACTGGACCCTGTTTGGACCCGTATCACCCGCGAAGCCGAGGAGGCAGTGCAAACTGAGCCGCTGCTCGGCGGGCTGGTGCATGGGTGCCTGCTGCACCACAGGTCGCTGGAGGCGGCGCTGGCCTACCGCATGGCGCAAAAGCTTGCCTCTGGCGAGATGTCGGAGCAATTGATCCGCGAAATCGCGGATGAGGCCTATCGTGCCAACCCGTCGATCGGCGAAACCGCGCGGGCCGATATCGTCGCGGTCTTTGAGCGTGATCCGGCCTGCAACCGCTTCATCCAGCCGCTGCTGTTCTTCAAGGGGTTTCAGGCGGTGCAGGCGTATCGCGTCGGCAACTGGCTGTGGCGGCAGGGGCGGCACGATCTTGCCTATTTCGTGCAGATGCGGGTGAGCGAGATGTTTGGTGTCGATATCCATCCGGCGGCGACCATCGGCAAGGGCATCATGATCGACCACGCGCATTCCATCGTGATCGGGGAAACGGCGGTCGTGGGCGACAATGTTTCGATGCTGCATTCGGTGACGCTTGGCGGCACCGGCAAGGCAGAGGAAGACCGCCACCCCAAGATCGGCGACGGCGTGCTGATCGGGGCGGGCGCCAAGGTGCTGGGCAATATCAAGGTGGGCTGCTGTTCGCGCATCGCGGCG
>PFEX01000104.1:865-1996 GCA_002783145.1 Rhodobacteraceae bacterium CG17_big_fil_post_rev_8_21_14_2_50_65_11
CCGGCGACCACGGTGGCCGGGGTTCCGGCGAAGATCGTCGGCGAGGCGGGTTGCGATCAGCCCTCGATGAGCATGGACCAGACTCTGAAACCCGGCTCCTGACCGCCAAAATCGAGAGCATCATGAAAAAGGGCGGCCGCGCGGCCGCCCTTTTCGCGTTTCCGATGGCCAGTATCAGGCCAGCATGGTCAACGGGTTTTCGAGATTGTCGACGATGGCATTCAGCAACTTGGCCCCGAGGGCACCGTCGATCACCCGGTGATCCACTGACATGGTGACCGACATCACGGTGGCCACGGTCAGTTCGCCATCGGCGCCGACGACCGGCTTTTTCACGCCTGAGCCGACCGCGAGGATGCCCGCATGCGGCGGGTTCACGATGGCGTCGAAATTGTCGATCCCGAACATGCCGAGGTTGGAGATCGCGAAGGTCCCGCCCTGATATTCGGACGGCGCAAGCTTGCGATCGCGGGCCCGCGCTGCGAGGTCCTTCATCTCGGCCGACAGCGCCGAGAGCGATTTCATGTCGGCATCTTTCAGCACCGGCGTGAACAGCCCGCCCTCGACCGCGACCGCAACGGCCACGTCGGAAGGCTTGAGCTGCAGCACCCGGTCGCCGGCCCAGACCGCGTTGCAGGCGGGCACCTGTTGCAGCGCGTTGGCAAGCGCCTTGATGATGAAATCGTTGACGCTGAGCTTTATGCCGCGCGCCTCGAGCTGCTTGTTGAGCTTGCCACGGAAAGCGAGCAGCGCGTCGAGCCTGATATCCCGGCGCAGGTAGAAATGCGGGATCGTCTGCTTGGCCTCGGACAGCCGCGCGGCGATGGTCTTGCGCATCCCGTCGAGCTTGATTTCCTCATACTCGCGCCCCTCGTACATCTTCGCCACCATGCCGGCGGAGGGACCGGTCGGCGCGGCGGCGGCCGGTGTGGCCGGTGTGGCCGGGACGGCGGCTGCGGCCTCGGGGGCGGCGGCGGGCTTGGCTTCCGCCTTTTCGACATCGGCCTTCACGATCCGGCCATGCGGGCCGGAGCCGCTGATCCGCGCAAGGTCCAGTCCCTTTTGCGCCGCGATCCGGCGGGCGAGCGGCGAGGCGAAGATGCGCTTGCCGTCCGACCCGCCTGGTGCTGC
>PFEX01000104.1:2032-6095 GCA_002783145.1 Rhodobacteraceae bacterium CG17_big_fil_post_rev_8_21_14_2_50_65_11
GATATCGTCGACGCTTTCGCCCTCGGACAACAGCACCGCGATCGGGCTGTTGACCTTCACCCCCTCTGTACCTTCTTCTACAAGAATTTTGCCGATGGTGCCTTCGTCCACGGCTTCGAATTCCATCGTCGCCTTGTCGGTCTCGATCTCGGCCAGAAGGTCACCCGAGCTGACCTCGTCACCTTCCTTGACCAGCCACTTGGCCAGCGTGCCCTCTTCCATCGTCGGGGAGAGGGCGGGCATGAGAATTTCGGTTGGCATGATGCGCGCTCCTTACCGGTAGGTGACTTGCTTGACAGCCTCAAGGACCTCGGGCACCGAGGTGAGGGCGTGTTTTTCGAGATTGGCCGCGTAGGGCATCGGCACGTCCTTGCCGGTGCAGTTGACCACCGGCGCGTCGAGGTAGTCGAAGGCGCGGGTCATGATCGTGGCGCTGAGGTGGTTGCCGATGGAGGCGACCGGCCAGCCTTCCTCGATGGTCACGCAGCGGTTGGTCTTCATCACCGAGGCGATCACCGTGTCGTAGTCGATGGGGCGCAGGGTGCGCAGGTCCACCACTTCGGCCGAGACTCCGTCCTCGGCCAGCTTTTCCGCGGCTTCCATCGCGTAGGTCATGCCGATGCCGAAGCTGACCAGCGTCACATCGCTGCCTTGGCGCGCAATTCTGGCCTTGCCGAAGGGGATGGTGAAATCATCGAGCACCGGGACGTCGAAGCTGCGCCCGTAGAGGATCTCGTTTTCGAGGAAGATCACCGGGTTGGGGTCGCGGATCGCGGTTTTCATCAGGCCTTTGTAGTCGGCCGCCGTGTAGGGCATCACCACCTTCAGCCCCGGCACCTGCGCGTACCAGGCGGCATAATCCTGGCTGTGCTGGGCACCGACGCGGGCGGCGGCGCCGTTGGGGCCGCGGAAGACCATCGGCGCGCCCATCTGGCCGCCCGACATGTACAGCGTCTTGGCGGCAGAGTTGATGATCTGGTCGATCGCCTGCATTGCAAAGTTGAAGGTCATGAACTCGACGATGGGTTTCAGCCCGCCAAAGGCGGCACCGACGCCGATCCCGGCGAAGCCATGCTCGGTGATCGGCGTGTCGATGACCCGCTTGGCGCCGAATTCATCCAGCAGGCCCTGACTGATCTTGTAGGCGCCCTGGTATTCGGCGACCTCCTCGCCCATCAGGAACACGGTGTCGTCGCGCCGCATTTCCTCGGCCATCGCATCGCGCAGCGCCTCGCGCACGGTCTGCGTCTTCATCTCGGTGCCCTCAGGCCAGTCGGGATCGCTGCCGGCGCTGACAGGGGGGGGCGCGGCGGCGGTCGCCGGTGCCTTGGCGGGGGCCTCTTCGGTCGCATTGGGCGCCTCATCGGCGGCAGGGGCGGGCGTGTCTGCGGCGGCTTTTTCTGCTGCGCTGGCGTCTTCGCCCTCCTCCAGCAGCACGGCGATGGCGGTGTTGACCTTCACGCCCTCGGTGCCTTCTTCTACAAGTATCTTGCCCATGGTGCCTTCGTCGACGGCCTCGAATTCCATCGTGGCCTTATCGGTTTCGATCTCGGCGATGATCATGCCGGATTCGATCGTATCGCCTTCCTTGACCAGCCATTTGGCCAGCGTGCCTTCCTCCATGGTCGGCGACAGGGCGGGCATCAGAATTTCGGTTGCCATATCGGTATGTCCCCTTCGGATCAGGCGTTTTCTTGCGGAATTTCGGCGGCGTAAATGTCGGTCCAAAGCTCGTCGAGCGCCGGTTCCGGGCTTTCCTTGGCGAACTCGGCCGCCGCGTTCACGACGCCCTTGATTTCCTTGTCGATGGCTTTCAGGTCTTCTTCGCTGGCGTGGCCGCCACCGAGAAGCATGGTGCGCACATGTTCGATCGCATCGCGTTCGGAGCGCATCTTCTGCACCTCGTCGCGGGTCCTGTATTTCGCCGGGTCCGACATCGAATGGCCGCGATAGCGGTAGGTTTTCACCTCGAGGATATAGGGCCCCTTGCCGGCGCGGCAGTGTTCCACCGCCGTGTCTCCGGCCGCCTTCACCGCCAGCACATCCATCCCGTCGACGATTTCCCCGGCAATGCCGAACGCCTCGCCGCGCTTGTGAAGGTCGGCGCTGGACGTGGAGCGCGCCTGCGCGGTGCCCATGGCATACTGGTTGTTCTCGATCACGAAAACGACCGGCAAGTCCCACAAAGCGGCCATGTTGAAGGTCTCGTAGACCTGACCCTGGTTGGCGGCGCCGTCACCGAAATAGGTGAAGGTCACGTTGTCGTTGCCGCGATACTTGTCGGAAAAGGCAAGCCCCGCACCAAGCGGCACGTTGGCGCCGACGATGCCGTGGCCGCCGTAAAAATCCGTCGCTTTCGAGAACATGTGCATCGAGCCGCCCTTGCCGTGCGAATAGCCGTCCTGGCGCCCCGTCAGTTCGGCCATCACGCCCTTGGGGTCCATGCCGCAAGCCAGCATGTGCCCGTGGTCCCGGTAGGTGGTGATGCGCTTGTCGCCGTCTTTCGCGGCGGCCTCCAGCCCTACGACGACGGCCTCCTGACCGATATAAAGGTGGCAAAAGCCGCCGATCAGCCCCATCCCGTAAAGCTGCCCGGCCTTTTCCTCGAATCTGCGGATCAGCAGCATGTCGCGGTAATAAGCCATCAGATCTTCGGGTGAAACGTTTGGTTTTGCGGCAGATTTTGCTGTCGCCTTGCGTGCGGCCATGCGTGCCCCTCCTCTTCAACAAGCGTATAGTTTAACGTTGAACTACCGTTTATCAAAGATGCTGCAAGAAATCACCCAAAGATTTTCCGCCGGCCCTGACCTGCGGCGATGCGGCGTCAGGGCAGGACGATCTCGTCGGGCCGCAGGTAGCCAAGGCGCCGCCGCGCCTGGTCTTCGAGGAGGTCGAGATCCAGGTAATCATCCGACAAGCGCCGCGTCAGCAGGGCGTATTCGGCGGTCTCATTGCGCAGGGCGTCAAGCTCCGCCTCGTAGGCGGCGCGCTCGGCCTCGATCTGGATGCGGCGGAACAGGCCGTAATCGCCCTGCACCGCGGTAAAGGTGAAGTAGGCCCCGACCAGAAGCAGAAAGAGGGGCGCGAACAGCCCGGAAAAGGATCGTCGTCTTTGCATACCTTGCCTCGACGCCCCCCGTCTTGATGCGGAAGATCGGGGTGAGAGTCGCATATCTCGCGGCGAAAGGGAATCCCCCTGTTGCACGGCGGGAATCGCGGTATCATCATCTCATGACCGATCCGCGCGCCGACCTGCCGACCCACGAGGTGACCAACCAGCCGCCGCCGCGCGAAGGCGTCAGCCTGTGGGCGAACGACACGGTCCTGCGCGACCACGCGTTCGGCGCCGATGCCGACGCGCTGGCCGCCCAGGGTGCTGCTTTGGCGACCGAGGACGCGGCCCGCGCCGCGCAGGAGGCAGAGCGAATCGGTCCTGAACTGCGCCTGTTCGACCGGGGCGGGCGGCGGCTCGACGAGGTGTATTTTCCAGGCGGCTACCACCGGTTGATGGCGCTTGGCCTGTCGGCGGGCTACGCGGGCGGCCCGTGGACCGGCGACAGCCACGTCACCCATG
This sequence comes from Rhodobacteraceae bacterium CG17_big_fil_post_rev_8_21_14_2_50_65_11, assembly GCA_002783145.1. Classification (GTDB taxonomy): domain Bacteria; phylum Pseudomonadota; class Alphaproteobacteria; order Rhodobacterales; family Rhodobacteraceae; genus Nioella. The sequence continues at coordinate 5,607 of PFEX01000104.1, forward strand.
CCGCGATGGTCTACCTGCACAGCCAACTGGAGCCGGGCACCTGCTGCCCGATGACGATGACCTATGCCGGTGTGGCGGCGCTCCGCGGCAGTGATCTGGCCGCGACCTGGCTGCCCAAGCTGACGGCGTGGGATTATGACCCGGCCATCGCGCCCGTGGCGCTCAAGCGCGCCGCGACGCTGGGCATGGCGATGACCGAAAAGCAGGGCGGCAGCGACGTGCGCGCCAACACGACCCGCGCCGCGCCCGATGGCGATGCCTACCGGCTGACCGGGCACAAGTGGTTCTGTTCGGCGCCGATGTCCGACGGCTTCCTGACGCTGGCGCAGGCACCGGGCGGGCTGACCTGTTTCCTCGTGCCGCGCTGGCTGGAGGAGGGGCGCAATGCCATCCACCTGATGCGGCTGAAGGACAAGCTGGGCAACCGCGCCAATGCCTCGGCCGAGATCGAGTATCACGGCGCGCGTGCGTGGCGGCTGGGCGAGGAGG
>PFEX01000088.1:0-4089 GCA_002783145.1 Rhodobacteraceae bacterium CG17_big_fil_post_rev_8_21_14_2_50_65_11
CATATTGCAGCACGGGCTCGATCAGGTGGGTCACGCCGTTGTGCCCGCCGCGCGCCAGCGGCCAGCGCAGTTCCGCTGCAATCGCGGGGGTGACACGGGGTGTGACGTCATCGAAGGTGCTGTCCTGGTTGATGTTGTAGAGATCGCCCTGCCAATCGGCCTCGATCGCGGCCAGCACCCCGGCCGGCAGCACCCAGTCGCGCCGCCAGTTCGCGTTGAGGCTGAGCCGCGCCAGATCGCGCCCGACGATGTCGGCATCGGACCGGCGGTGATGCCCGTGCGAGGTCAGGCCGAGCGTCGCAATGCCGCCGATCCCGCCGGGGGTGAAGCGCCGGGTGATCCCGGCATCGTAAGAGGTTGTCGGCAGGGTGAAGTTGTTGTCCGTCGTGCGCAGCGACCGGTAACGGTCAAGCGACAGTTCGATATACGCGTCGCGCCGGCTCCGGCTGACGCTGAGGCCGGTTTCAAGACTGTCCTCATCCGAAATTCCATAGGTCAGCAGGTAGTCGGGGTCGGACACGGTTTCATAGCTGAAATCGAGAACGAAATCGCGCGGCAGATCGAATTGCCCCGCGGCGAACAGGTAGGACCGGGTCGCATCCGGTGTCAGGTCATCGCGGCTGATCGCGCCGTTGAGTTCGATGAACCCGTTGCGCAACGCGCGCCGAAAACGCGCCTCGAGCGTCTGGCCCTCTCCGGTCGTCAGGTACGGGGTCAGGGTCAGGTCGGCATGCGGGCCGATTTCAATGAAATAGGGCATCCGGATGCCGGTGCCGAGATGGTCGTTCGCCACGATCTGCGGCGCAAGCAAGCCGGTCGAACGCTCTTGCGACGAATCGGGCAGCCGCAGGCGCGGGAAATACGCGATCGGAATGCCCAATGCGCGGAACTGGGCATCCTCGAAGTAAAGCTGCTGGTCCTCCTGATCGTGCACGATGCGCCGCGCCCGGATCTGCCATAACGGCACCGGGTTCTCGGCGCAGACCTCGCACGAGGACGCGACCGTCTGGTACATCTGCGTGTAACGCCCGCCCTCGCGGTTGATCTGGGTCGCTGCGATCTGCAACTGACGGCCAAGAACCAGCCGCGCGGATTGCAGCACGCCCTCTTGCAGATCCGCCGAAAGCGACGCGAATTCGGCGAAGATGATACTGCGCCCACTGTCTTCGGTCAGGGTGATCGGCCCGTCCACGACCACCCGGTCGAGGCTGCCGTCATAGCGCACGCGCGCGGCGCGCAACCGCGTCCCCTCATAGAAGATCTCGACGTTGCCATTGGCGGTGACGGTGGTCGTCGCCCGCGAGAAGCGGATATCGTCGGCGATCAGGGTCGCGGGCATCGCATCCGCCTGCGCAGCCGTCTGCGCGACAACCGGCGTGGCCAGCATCACCAAGAGCGCCGACAGAAGCGCCGCGATACGCATCAGCCATCCTCCGTGTGCAGCAGGAAGCCGAGCGACAGAAGGATCGCGGCAAGCGGCGGCGCCCACGCGGCAACGGCGACCGGCAACTGGCCGGCCTCGCCCAGAACCTGCGCAAAGTTGCGCAGGAAGAACAGCCCGAAGCCCAACAGCAGTGCAAACAACACCATAATCCCCGTTTTCCCGAATCTGGTATGCCGCATCGTGAAGCTTGCGCCAATCAGAACCATTGCCGCAAGCAGCGCCGGGCTGGCCAGTTCGCTCATGAACCAGGCCCGGTGTTGCAACGCGGCAAAGCCCGCCGCGCGAAGCTGCGCGATGAAGGCGGGCAGTTCGTAGATCGGAATCGTCGAGGGCCGCCCGAAACTGTCGCGGATCTGGTTGCGCGTCAGGGTGGAGGGCAGGGTGAACGCGTCGTGGGTGGTGGCCGCCGCCTCGGGGTTGGCCTGCCCGAGCGGCCATCGCTTCACATCGGTCAACTGCCATGCGCCTTCGGTCAGCAGCGCCGCCTCGGCGTCGATCCGGCTTTGCGCGCTGCCGTCGGGATCGAAGACAAAGAAGCTGGTATCGAACAACGCGGTGCCATCGCCGTTCGATCGCGCGGCGTGGATCACCGTCTGCCCGAAGGCGCTGCCCTGCCGCAGCCAGAGGCCTTCCTCAGAGACCGACAGCGTGCGGTTCTCGCCGGTCTGGTAGCGGGTGATCGTCTGGTCGTATTGCCTTTCGGTTGCCGCGACCAGCGGATTGATCACGCCAAGGCCCAGAAGGCCGATACCAAGCGACACCGCAACCGGCGAGATCGTCGATTTCAGGGCAGAGCGCCCCGAGGCCCGGATCACCACCAGTTCCGAGGTGCGCGCCAGCCCGAGAAACAGCACAAGCGTCGCCAATATGATGAACAGCGGCAGCATCCGGTAGAGCGCGCCGGGCAGGTTCAACATCGCAAGCCGCGCTGCCGCCGCGAGCCCGGCATCGGGCTGGTCGATGATCCGCAATTGCTCGGCCAGGTTTATCGGCAGCAGAATCGCCACGAACACCGCCAGCACCATCACAAAGGCCCGCAGGAACCGGCGCGCGATATAGAGATGCAGGATCATGCCGGTGCAGCCTTCGCGGCGCGCGGCCGTCGATGCCCGCGCATCGCAAGCGTGGTCATCACGGCGGCTGTCAACAGGGCCATCGCCGGCTGCACCCAGGCCAGCCATGCCATGCCGGCCTGCCGCGCGCCGATGCTTTCGGCGGCGTTCCACGACATTTCAAGCGGGATCATCAGCATGATCGCCAGCAGGATCTGCGGCCAGATGCCGAAGCGCGAAAACGCCCCCAGCATCAAGGTCGCCGCGGCGATGACGGGCACGAAAAGCGCGTAGACCGGTTTGGCGAGCCGGTCGTGTCCGGCAAAGCGGAAGGCGCCAAGGCTGGAGCCCTGCGCCTCGGCGTAGCTCGCCGGCGCGAAAAGCAGCACCGAGGTCTGCAATTCGCGGATATGCAGCAACCGCCCGTTCGGCGCCTCTATCAGCCCGGCGATATCATAGGTGAAATCGCGGAATTCGACGATCGACAGTCGCTCGCCCTCGATTTGCAAGGTCTGGGCAACGCCATCGAACATGACAAGCCTCGGCCCGGCCTCGGACGACACCAGAAGCGCGCGCTGCGCGGTGTAGGTGGTCTCGGCACCCGGCTGCGAGCGGTCTTGCAGGAACACGTCGCGAAACTCACCCAGATCCGTGATCTCGCGGATATAGACGGTGACGCCGTTGGCGGGATGGATGAACGCCCCTTCGCGCAACAGACGGCCGGTCAGGTCCGCCGAAACCTCGACCGATCGGTCCATCAACTCGCCGCGCGCCGCAGGGACGAGGACGTTCGCCAGAACCGCGACCAGAAAGCCGATGATCAGGCCGAACACGACGACCGGGCGCAACAGACGCAGCGCCGAACAGCCGGCGGTCTGCATGACCACCAGTTCGCTTTCCGAAATCATCCGGTTGGTCACGTAGATTGCGGCGACGAACCCCGCCACCGGAATCACCAGCAAGACGATCTGCGGCAGCGACAGGGCGGAAAATTCGAGGAAAATGCGCAGCGACTGGCCATTGCCGATCAGCCGGTCGAACAGGCCTACGGCGCTGTTGACCCAGTAGACCGAGACGAGCACGAGGCTGAAAAAGCTGAACAGGATCAGCAGCTGTGACAGGATATACCGGTCATAGCGCCCCATGCGCACATCCCCCGCGAAACACGTCTCTTACCCCAGTGCTTCCGTCATAAGTCAATCAAGGTCACAAGGACAGGCCTATCTGGTCAAGCCGGACCACGAGTCCTAGTGTTACCCCGATGTCACTTTCCAGAAAGGCTCCCCATGACCACGCCAATCGCCATTTCCTTCGTTGAAACCGATCTCGACGCGCTCGCGGCCGCAACCGGCAAGCTGGCTCTGATCGTCACGCCCGACGGCAAGCTCGACCCGGCGGCGCGGCGGGTCAACCGGCTGGCCAAGGGGGCCGTGGCGCGGCTGATCGAGTCGGATCGCTGGGGCAAGGCGGAAGCCGGCGACTGCGTGACGCTGGCCTTTCCCGCCGGTCTTGCCGCAGAGGCGCTGATCGTGGTCAAGCTGGCCCGCCGCCCTGAGCCCGCAACCGCCCGCAAGGCGGGCGGGGCGCTTGCCA
>PFEX01000088.1:4162-5928 GCA_002783145.1 Rhodobacteraceae bacterium CG17_big_fil_post_rev_8_21_14_2_50_65_11
TTCAGTGACCACAAGACCGACGAGGACAAGCCGCTTGGCGACGCGGTCATCATGGCCAGCAAACCCGATGAGGTCGCCGCCGCCGCCGCGCCGCTTCTGGCGGCGGCCGAGGGCGTTTTCCTGACCCGCACTCTCGTGAACGAACCCTCCAACATCCTCACCACCGAGGAATTCGCCGCGCGCCTTGCCGCGATGCGCGACCTGGGGCTGGAGGTCGAGGTGCTCGACGAGGCGGAGCTGGAGGCGCTCGGCATGCGGGCGCTGCTTGCTGTCGGGCAGGGCTCGGACAGCCCGACCAAGGTCGCGGTTGTGCAATGGAATGGCGGCGGCGACGAGGCGCCGCTGGCACTTGTCGGCAAGGGCGTGGTGTTCGACACCGGCGGGATCAGCCTCAAGCCTGCCTCGGGCATGGAAGAGATGACCATGGACATGGGCGGTGCGGGCGTTGTCGCGGGCGTGATGCACACCCTCGCACGGCGCGGCGCCAAGGCCAATGTCGTGGGGCTGATCGGGCTGGTCGAAAACATGCCGGACGGGCGCGCGCAGCGCCCCGGCGACGTGGTGCGCACGATGAAGGGCGACACGGTCGAGGTGATCAACACCGATGCGGAGGGGCGCCTTCTGCTGTGCGATGTGATGTGGTACGCGCAGGAGCGGTTCAAGCCTGCCGGGATGGTCGATCTGGCGACGCTGACCGGGGCGATCATCGTCGGGCTGGGCCATGAAAAGGCGGGCGTCTTTTCCAACGACGACGGCTTCGCGGGCGGATTCCTGAAAGCCGCCGAGGCGGAAGGCGAGGGGGCGTGGCGCATGCCATTGGCGCCGGCCTATGACAAGCTGCTGAAATCCACCGTGGCCGACATGAAGAACGTGGGTGGGCGCCCCGCCGGGTCGATCACCGCGGCGCAGTTCCTGCAACGCTTCGTCAAGGAAGATTGCCCGTGGATTCACCTCGATATCGCTGGCGTCGCGCGGGTATCCGAGGAGACGGATCTCGCGCCCAAGGGCGCGACCGGCTGGGGGGTGCGGGCGCTCGACCGGTTCATCCGCGATGCGTATGAGGCGCAGTGATCGCCATGGGGGCAGCCTATTTCTACCACCTGACGCGGTCCTCGGCGGAGGCGACGCTGCGCAGCCTTCTGGGCAAGTCGCGTCAGGCCGGGTGGCGGGTGGTGGTGCGCGGCCGCTCCGAGGGCATGCTCGACCGGCTCGACGAGGGGCTGTGGCTGCGCCCCGAGGACGGCTTCCTGCCGCATGGCCGGGCTGGTGGGCCGCATGATGCCGATCAGCCGGTGTTGCTGACGGTCGGGGCGGGCGTGCCCAACGGCGCGACCTGCCTGATGAGCGTCGAGGGCGCCGAGGTGTCGCCCGACGAGGTGACGGCGATGGACCGGGTCTGCATCCTGTTCGACGGGGCGGACGAGGTGGCGCTGGTCCATGCGCGCGGCCAGTGGAAGGCGCTGACCGGCGCCGGTTGCGCCGCGCAATACTGGTCGGAAGCGGGCGGAACGTGGGAAAAGAAGGCCGAAAGCGGCGGTTGAGTCGCCTGCGCATCGGCCCGTCGCAACGAAAAAACGCGCGCCCCGGCCGGGGCGCGCGTCGGTTTTCAAGCCTGGCCGAAGGTCAGCGCGGTTCGCTGCGCAGGCCCTGGAAAATAGCCCAGCACATCAGCAGCAGAACGATCGTGAAGGGCAGACCGGTCGAGATCACCATCGCCTGAAGCGAGCCCAGACCGCCACCGATCAGCAGGGCAATGGCCACGAGCC
>PFEX01000030.1:0-1339 GCA_002783145.1 Rhodobacteraceae bacterium CG17_big_fil_post_rev_8_21_14_2_50_65_11
CCGGTTCGAGCGCGGTCAGTTGCCCGGAGCACAGCCCGCCGGGGTGTTTCCTGACAACGATCTCGACGAACCCGTCGCGGCGCCCGGAGGCCAGTGAGTAGAACCGCGGCAGGCTTGACCCCTCGGGCAGGATTCCCAGCAGATCACCAGCGGCAAAGCGGCCAAAACCGCGCCCGGTCAGCCGCTGCCACAGCGGCGCGCGCGGCAGGGCAAAGCGCAGGATCGCGGTCGGGGCCTGCACTTCTGCCCCGTAGTCGCGGCGCGAAACCAGGGTCAGCGCATGCGCCACCGGGCGCACCGCTTCATGGACCAGTTCAAGCTCGATCCCCATGGCAGCACCCAGATCCCGGCCCCAGCGGGCGAAGTCCTGCGGCGATTGCCGATCGACACTGTCCATCGGGATCAGCTGCGCCCAGCCCTGCGCTCCGGCGGCATCGACGACCGCTTGCGCAAAGCCGCAGAACGCCGGGAAGCTGCGATCGCCAAAGCCGAGCACCGCCAGCGGCGCGGTCGGCGCATCCTGCATCGTGGCGAGCTTGTCGAGGAACCCCTTGGCAGAGGATGGTGCATCGCCGTCGCCATAGGTGGCGGCAAGGGCAATGAACCGCTCCGCCTGCGCGTAGCGCGCCGGGTTGAACCCGGACATCGCGGCCACGTGGACGGATTGCCCGGCCCCGATAAGTGCCTTGGCCAGCGTCGTTGCAAAGCCCCATGTGGTGCCGCCTTCACTGCCGACGAGGATGACCGTCTGCGCGCGCGCCGCACCAACGGTGCCGCGCAGCCTTGGCCGACCGCGCCGGGCCGCCAGCCAGATCAATGCACCGGTCACGGCCATCGCCGGCAAGGCAAGCGCCATAAGCCCCAGCACGAGACCAAGCAGCGCCGCGCCCTCGCCGGTGTGAAGCATGTAAATGGTTTCAGACACGCGTTGAAGCAGGCCCGCGTCGACCCAGTTGATCATCGTGCCCGTCGTCGGATCGACCAGCCCGACGCCGCGCGCGGTTTCCAGCGACAGGGTATCACCAGGCCAGGACGGATCCGGCGGTGACAGACTGCGCAGGTCACGCACCAGAATATCGGCCAGCACCGGCATCTGCGACAACGGCATCAGCGGCGCATCGGTCGCCGCATCGGCAATCCCGGCATCGGCGGGAACAACCTCGAACAGGTCGAGGGTCTGGGCCGACATCCATAGCGCGGTGACGGTGGACAGGGTCAGGCCGACGACGGCAACCCGCGCCATTTCAACATGAAGCCGTCCGGCCATCCCACCTTTCAACGGCGCGAACCAGCGCCGCCAACCTCCGACCCGCCGTGCAACCAGCAGCGCGCCCGACAC
>PFEX01000030.1:1376-4722 GCA_002783145.1 Rhodobacteraceae bacterium CG17_big_fil_post_rev_8_21_14_2_50_65_11
GCTGCACCGGGTTCGGATCCACCGCTGCGACGTCCCGCCCGGTAGCGGGGTCGATGACACCACCCCCCGGGATATCGTTTTCGAACCAGTAGGCCGTGATCTGCCCCGAGGGCGACCGGCGGATCTGTTCAAGCCCCGGATGGGCGGCCTGCACCCGACTCGCCAGTTCGGCCACCGTCATGTCGCGCGTGGCCTGCGGCGACGTGATGTATTCGAGGCCCGGAAACACCGACAGCGCGGCGCCGCTGAACCCGACGACAAGGACGACAAGCCCGGCCAGGAGGCCCGGCCAGCGGTGAAAGATGCGGATCATCGCGGCGCTCCGTTCAATAGCTGTAGGTGACGGTGTTGATGTAGGTGCGCCCGGATTGTGGCTGCCCGTTTCCAGCGCTTGTCAGCGGCACAGACACTTCGCGCGGGCTTTCGCGCCTATCCTCGACGGCGGCATCGACATGCAGCGTGTAGCCGGCATCGAACAGGGCCTCCTGAAGGTCGAGCGTGATTTCAAGGCTTCGACCCTGGCCGACACTGGCCCCGGTAATGCCGTTGATCTGACTACGATTCCCGCGCGTTGCGCGATACCAGCCCGAGAGATGCTCATAATACCTGGAACGGGTGCCCGCCATCCACAGGCTTCCTGCATAGGCGCCGCTGGAATCTGTCACGTAGAGTGCAAGATAGGCACCGTCGCCGCCGTAGCGGTTCAGGTTGACGGTGAAGGTGACAGGGGTGGCAGAGACGAGCGCGGGAAAGGTCAGCGCGGTCGTCAGAGCCAGCAGGGCGAGTGTCTTTTTCATGGGAGCTTCTCCAGTTATGTGATGATCACGGTTTGGAGAATGTGCCTGAGGATTGCCTGACACCCCGTTACTTTCTGCTTCAGCTTGCTGTCAGCTTGTCGATTATTCGATAGCGCGCGCATTTGACTTCGCGGAGCGCACCGGAACACCGGATGCCCCGAAATCAAGCAGGTCCTCCATCATCAATCCGATCAGCTCGTTGCGCGTCCGCACCCCCGCCGCGCGAAAGATCGCGTTCAGATGCGCCTTTACCGTGCCTTCGGCGCAATTCCGCGCCGCAGCGATGTCTGACAGGCGCAGCCCCCGCAAGCTCAGCAATGCCACATCCCGCTGGGCTTTTGTCAGGCGCCATTCAGCGAAACGCGCCTCGATGATGCGGTCGAATTCGCCGCGCAGCGACACCAGCTGATCGTGCAACGCGTCACGCTCCACGTGCAGTTTCGTCATCGCGTAACGGGTGATTGCAAGCCCTGCGACCACAAGCCCAACCAACGCGGTTTCCGAAAGCAGATGTAGCCAGTCGCGTTTGGTCAGGGTGAGTCGTTCTGCCAGGGCGGGAAACTCTGAAAACAGATCAACGACCAGGCCGATGGCGCACAGCACTTGTATCAGGCTGAGCCAGAACAGGAGGCGCTCAACATTCTGTAGCCGCCCGGATGATGCGAATGTGCTGTATGATTGCATTCTCAAGTCTTACACGCCTTAAAATTGTATATCTGAATAAACGGAAGTTATATTTGCCCTGATCTCCGCATCCCGGGCCAACATTGCTTTTTGACTCAAACCTGTCGCGTCTCTCTCATGATGCAAGACATGAAGCTGATGGTCAAACATCCGAACCGGCGTTCGGCGCTTTCGCAGCACACCTTGGCGTTGCCTGAGCGACCCACCACAGATGACGATCAGCGAAATCGGGAGGAAGAACAGATGAGAGTCACATCACTGCTGACGCGGGCAACCGCACTTGCCGTGTCCGCAACAATTGCACTGGCTGCGGGAGCGAATGCGCAGGAAAGCGCGCGCCCGCAGGAACATGGGCCGAACCAGCAGTATTTCGTCCACGGTGCGCCGCAGGTGCAGTCGCTCGAATGGACGATTGCGGCCGGTGGTCGGATCTATGACAACTGGTGGGAGGCGCTGGACCGGGACATGCCCGAAGGCACCAACCCGGCCTACCCGGCAAGCGCGGAACAGAGTGGCCCCGGAACCTACCGGTGCAAGGAATGCCACGGCTGGGATTACCAAGGTGCGGACGGGATCTACAGCAGCGGCAGTCATTACACGGGGATTATCGGTGTGATGGGCGTCAGCGGCCAGCCCCCGGAAAGCATCTTGCCGATCCTGCGCGACGAGAACCATCCCTACACGACCGACATGATCAACGACGAGGAAATGTTGCGCGTTGCGACCTTCCTGAGCGAGGGCCTGGTGGACATGACCCCGTTCATTGATCGCGAGACGCGTCAGGTCATCGTCGGATCGGGCGATCTGGATCGCGGACGCGCGATCTTCCAGACCACGTGTGCGGCCTGCCACGGCTTTGACGGGCGCGCGCTCGACTGGGGGCAAGGCGACGAACACAATTTCGTCGGCACCGAAGCCGCAGCGCTTCCTGACGAGGTGTTCAACAAGATTTCAAACGCCCATCCCGGCGTGGCAATGCTCAACATGCGCGCCTTTTCGGTGCAGGACCGAATCAACGTCATGAACTACATCGCAACCTTGCCGACGGGCCTGGATGACATGATCGTTGTCGGCGATGATGACGATCAAGACCAAGACGATGGATAACAAGTGACCATCGGCAATCTTGACGAAACGCTTTGCCCCCGCCCGCTCTTGCGTGGTGGGGGCATTTGCGTTCCGGCTCATGGCGTGACGAAGAGCCCGTTATTGGGCGGCGTTGCCTGGGCTTGTTGCGCAGCCAATTCCGGCCGCGACTGGCTCGGGCTGCACGCGTCGTCGTGATCGCGTTCGTAGCGATCATCGCCGTCGTCATCGTCACGTTCGTGATGGTCATCGTCATGGCATTCAGCGTCAGCCTGCACGCGGTACGCGACAGTCCCTTGATCGGCACGGCGATCACTGTCGGCGTCGCAGGCAGACAGACCGGCCAACGCCACGAGAGCGGCGGCAATGGCTGCAATGTTCAATTTTTCCGGCATGGGTGCGGCTCCAGTTGTTTGATGAAAACAAACTGGAAGCTTCGGCTGACCTCGTCCTGACGATGCATCATTTCGGGCTTCAGGTTGCCGTCAGCAATCACCGCACGCGCGTTTCGCGCTATCGGTCCTGCTGGATCCGGGGTAGCACCCTGGCGCGGCGGATCAGCCAGACCGCCCCAAGAAGGTCGATCACCCCGACCATTGCGCGGTGCAGGTTGTTGTATTTCGACCGGCCACCGTTGCGGGGGCGATGCGCGACCGGAACCGTCGCAACCTGCCAGCCCTCGCGCAGCATCATTGCCGGCATGAAGCGGTGGATGTGGTCGAACCACGGCAGGTCTTGATAGGCATCGCGTCGGAACGCCTTGAGCCCACAGCCCGAAT
>PFEX01000030.1:4742-22246 GCA_002783145.1 Rhodobacteraceae bacterium CG17_big_fil_post_rev_8_21_14_2_50_65_11
CTGGCCGTCGCCATCAAGCGTCACGATCACAGGCCCCCGCGCCAGTCTGACACCGTGCCGAATCGCGCCCGACTGTCCCACCGATACCGCGTGGTGAACAGGGCGCACCCAGTCGAACCGATCGGCAAGGTCGCGCAAGCGGTCGGCGGTCGCATCGCGCGATCCGTCGTCGATCACGATCAACTCGAAGTCGTGGCCCTGCATCGCCTGCCCGATTTCGGCAACCAGTTGACCGATCGCCGCTTCTTCATCCAGTGCCGGGACGACCACGCTTATGTCGATGTTGCTTTTCATTGTGGGTCTCTGTGTGAGTCTCTGTTTTCCGGTGCCTCGGACATGTGCCACAGGCCGTAAGGGCGGCCCCTGAACAGGATCGTTTCATGCGGCGGCCAGCGCTCTGGCCCCCGGTCCATTCTGGCGACAACGAGTCCGGCCGGGTGGGCGCTTTGCCACTCTGCCATGTCCTGTGCACTGTCCGGGTTGGCCACCGGCTGCGTCAGCCGACCTGCAAAATTGAACTCCGCGTGATAGTCGCCGGGATACGCGATTCCAGCCTCCTGGAAGGGGGCGATGCGGGACGCGATTGGGGTGGTGTCGTAGGTCGGGCGCACCTGCGTCGTGCCGATCACGAGGTTGACGATCAGGACACTGCCAAGCCCCAGCAGGGCGCCGCCGTCCAACCCGCCCCGCCGCAAGGCAAGCCAGCCGATCGCGCCAAGCCCAAGCGCCAGTGGCACAAGGACGAGGCGCGGTTCAAGCATCCGGGTCGTCGCACTCTCGGGCACCGCACCGATGGCAATCGCCAGCATACCGAGGCCGAGCACCACGACCGGAAGCAGCGCCGGTGCAATACCGACCACCGCGCGCCCACGCAGCAGATGAGCGATGATCAGCGCCGCGGCCGGCAATTCCGGCACCAGGTAATGCGCCTGTTTGCCGCTGATCAGACTGAACAGGACCAGCGCACTTGCGCCCCAGACCAGTCCCAGCCGCAAGCCGGGGTCGCGTCCGTCGTCCCGCCACACTGAACGCCACAGTGCCGGCATCCAGACCCAAGGGAACAGAAGCACCGGCAACAAGGCAAGGAAGAACCACCATGGCCGCGCATGCGCGAAGGAACTGACCACCCGGCCGGCCGTCTGCCGCCAAAGAATGGCCTCACGATAATCAGGGCCACCTGTCAGCAACGCGGGCCCCAGCCAAAGCGCAACGACCGCGAGCGCCGCGGCGAGCGCGATCGCGCCACCAAGCGCCAGCCGCTTGTTCGAGACAGCCACCGGCCGCGAAGCGTGGCGCAGCCAGAACGACATGGCCAATCCCGCCGGCACGACATGCAGCAGCACCACCGGCCCCTTGGCCAGCACGCCGAGCCCGACGCACACCCCCAACGAGATCCACCAGCGAAGCAACCCCGTCTGCGCAGCGGTCATCAGCGCGATGATCGCCGCCACGACACAGGCCGCGAGCAAGGCATCGAACATCGTCAGGCCCGCGTAGACCGCGAACAGGCTCATGCCCGAAAGGATCAGCATCGCGCGCGTCCCGGCAGTCGCATCTTCGGGCCAGAGCCGCCGCGCAAGCACGCCTGTCAGGGCAATGGTGGCAACGCCAAGTGCCGGCCCGACCAGCCGGGCGGGAAACTCCATGACCCCGGTGACGGCCCAGACCAGGTTGATCAGCCAGAACAACAGCGGCGGCTTGTGGCTGTAGATCTCGAAATTCTTCGTCGGCACGAAGTAATCGCCGTTCAACCACATCTCCCACGCGACCGCGATATAGCGGGTTTCGTCAATCGGGGTCAGCGGGCGCAGCCAGACACCCAGAACCGCAACCAAGGAGAAGATCAGCAGAATGACCGGCGACGGAAGCCGCGTCATTGCTTGGGCCCTTCATCACGAAGCCGACCGCGGCCGATCAGGACAATGTTGCGCGAGTAGACGACAACGCCGAAAAGCTGGCCGATGATGAAGACCGGATCTTGCCGCCAGATCGCGTAGGACAGCAGGATCGCGCCACCGCCTATGCTCAACCACCAGAAAGCCATCGGGATCACCGACCGGCCCTGTCGCTCGCTTGCGATCCACTGCACGAGAAAACGGGAGGTGAACATCGCCTGCCCAAGCAGGCCGACACCGACCCAGATTTGTGTTGTCATGGTTTAGTCCACATCGCTTTCGGCCGGCGCGCGCTTGTCGCCCGTAACCATGGCGCGCGCAAGGTTTTCGTGGTGGCGGTAAGACGCAAGACCCACGCCGCCAAGATGTAGCATGATCAGCAGAAGCAAGCCATTTGCCAGCAGTTCATGCAGATCTGCGACGATTCCGGATCCGCCTTCACCGTCGCCTTCGTCACCGTCATCGTCCGCCCAGGCCAAGCTGACGATCTGCGGTGCGGGCGGGAGGGCCGCGATCCGCACGGGGTCTTGCGAAAGCCAGCCGGTGAAGGCCGTGGCCGACAGCGTGACCAGCAGCGCCAGGATCATCACGGCCCCGGCCGGATTGTGTCCAAGGTAACGCTTTTCGTGGCCCACCAGCGCGTCGCGCAGATACGCCATCACGACAGAAGGTCCCCGAAGGAACTGCGAAAATCGGGCATACTTTCCCCCGATCACCCCCCAGACAAGCCGGAATGCCACCAAACCGGCGACACTATATCCCGCGATGACGTGCAGATCATCCCACTCATCAGCCGTGAGCCAAGCCACCGCCACGGCGGCGACAAGCCCCCAGTGAAACAGCCTGACAGCCAGATCCCAGACACGAGTCATATCCATGATTTTCAGTTACCGTTCACCTGCGGCGTCGTGCCCGGCGTGATCAGTGGGTTTTCCGTCGGCGCCTGTCGTGGAACAGCCTCAACGCTGCGTGCGCCGGGCAGATACCGGGACGGATCAGAGCCAGGCTGGAACTCGATCTCCAGTCCAACAAGGCCAAGGCTTGCCGGGTCAAGTTTCAGCTCGACGCGATTGCCGTCATTGTCGCGTCCGCGCACTTCATAACAGCCGTCATCTATGCGCAGGCGCCGAACCTCGATGCCAAGCTGCGCCGCGTGTTGGACAACCGCCTCCTGTGGCTGCCATTGCGACATCGGGCTGCTGCAATCATCGTCATCGGCAAGCGCTGCGCCGGCGCCAAGAAGGACGACGGCAAAGATGGTGGGGGACAGAATGCGGGGTGTCATGGGCTTCTCCTAGGTGATTTACACTTGAAGTCTTGCGCATCAACCTGACGGATGGCTTAACCGAACGATAAAAGGAACGTCAGCTTCCCGTCAGGCACGCCCCGGCGCACTGTTGTCACGAAAACGGCGCGACACCCGCAAAGGGTGCCGCGCGCGCCAGTTTCAAACCGCTCAGTTCGACGCGGGGCGGCGTGCGAGCACACCAAGCACCGCCATGACAAGGCCAAGGCCGATCAGCAGCGCCACCGTTATGTTAGGCACGTAGTAGGTGGTGTAGATCTCCCACCCCAGCAGGCGCAGAACCTCGCCCACTTGCGTGTAGTTGCCGACAAGGTGGCCGCCGAGCGTCCCGGTGACACCCACAAGGACAACGCCGACGCCGGACAGCACCAGCATTACCCAACGCGCCATGCCGTGCCACAAGGCATCGCCCTGCATGAGCCGGGTGATCATCAACAGCGTGAAATAGGCCAGCGACCAGGTCGCCGTCAGCATGTGGTTGCGCCCCATCGGGGTTCCCGACAGCGCCGGCCAGTCCCAGACCTGCGTGCCGATGAGCCACGCCACAGCCCCGAGGACAAAGCCCAGCACCAGGAACACCGGCAGGGCGCGGTCGGCGGCCTGCCCGACAGGTCCGTCATTGACCACCCGCAGAAAGATCAGCAATGCCGACGCCAACCAGAGGGCGATCGGAAAGTGCACCAGAACAACGTGATAAGCGGCCATGATCAGGCTCCTTTCGTGGACGAGACGGCGCGGTTCAGCGCTACGCCGAAGCCGGCGATGAGCACCACACCAGCGAGCATGGTCAAGAGCCACTGGCGCTTGATTTCACTCATGAATTCAACCTCGATGCCGTAGTTGGACAATTGCTCGGGCGTGTGGCGGAATGCAACCGGCACCCCTTCGTCGATGTATTCGGCGCCGGCATGGGCGCGCGAGTTCAGGAACGGCCACGTGACCTGGCCCGGGTAGAACAGCGTGACATCGGTCCAGTTGTCGCCCCATTGCGGTTGTCGGCCAGTGAAGCGAACCGCCTCGATATCCGCCTCTCGGCCAAGGCCCAGGGTTTGCGGCAAGGACACGTAGTGCCAGCGCCCGCCGGTGGCATTGCGGTGGATGGCAATCGCCACATCATACATGCCCAGATCCTCAAGAATCTTGTCATCTTCCGGTGCGCCGGTATCCAGCGCCCGCGACAATGTGACGTCCCAGTAGCCATCTGCCCAGGTTCCGACGCCGTCGGCGGTGGTGATGTCGCCGCGCGACCCTTCCGGCAATCTCAGCATCCGGCGCGGGATCACGTCACCGTTCTGCCAGTTGGCGTCCGGGTCAAAGGGCACGGAGGCTTGCGGGGTCAGGGCATAGACCTGATCCTGGCTGATATTGCCCGCCATGATGTCATCCCAGTTCAGCGCGCGGTAGCCCGCCACCTCGGGGTTGAACATGACACGCGGCTGCGACAGGTCGCCGTCCCAGTTGGTGCTGTAGGTGCCGCGCCCCCCGTCACCGGCGCGATGGTCGCCGACATTCTGATCATCGGCGTAGCCAAGGGCGTTCGAGCGACCGCCGCGCCAGTGCCACAGGTCAAGAAAATAGCCAGCCGCGCGCAGGCGCGCCTGCACGTCCTCGGGCGCCATGTCGTCCCACTGACCCAGCGAATTTCGCGTTGCGGGCAGGTATTTCGTCACCTCCTCTGGTGCCTCGTCGGTCAGTCCGGCCAGCCCCGCGCCGATTGTGATATAGCCCCCATAGCGCGAGAATTCCGGCACCGAGCCGTCGTCGAGCATCATCGCAACGCGATCCTCGTGGAACCCTTCCGGGTTCGAGCCCGGCATGCCACGTCCGTGGCGCACCCATTCACCGTCCTCGTAGACCAGAACGTCGTGGAAGATGCCGGGTCGTTCGGCGGGCCAGCGATAGCGCATGAACATCGTGGTGTTGTTGTAGGCCGCCTGAACCTGCAACGGCACCGTGTGCGTGTCCGGGATGCTGATGTTTCTTTCAGGGTCATCGACGACGATCCCCGTCCCATGCGACACCCAGCTTGTGAGGAGCCCCCCCACAAACAAAACGGATGCGATGGGTAATACCATTCGCTTCATTCTACTCTCCGATCTTGTCAAGGCCGCTTTCAAAGACTGATTGCAAACAAGTCTTCACGGCGCAACCCGAAGATGAACCTGCTGCATTTCAGTGTCTTTGTCCTAGATCATTATATACCGAATATGCAACGAAACTCCGATAAGCGTTGTCAACTGGAGTCTGTGATTGCTACTGCTCAGATCAATCTGGATTTCATGACGTCGCAGCAGCGTCTCGTGGCAAAGGGCCCGAAAATGCGCATTCTTTTGATCGAGGACGACACCACCCTTGGCGCCGCCATCCGCGACCAGATCGCAGGGGATGGCCGGTCCGTCGATTGGGTCACGCGGCTTGACGCGGCGGGGGATGCGCTGGCCGGTGCGGGATTTGACCTGATCCTTCTGGACTTGATGCTGCCCGACGGACTCGGTGTGCCGTTCCTGAAGAAACTCCGCGCGCGCGGGGATGTGACGCCTGTCATCATCCTGACCGCCCTCGATCAGGTGTCGGATCGCATCAATGGGCTGAATGCGGGCGCCGACGACTACCTCGTCAAGCCGTTCGATCTGGCGGAATTATCCGCGCGGGTCGGGTCGGTCGCGCGACGCTATACCGGCAACCCCAACCCGCTGGTAACGCATGGTGACCTTGACATCGACCTTGCCGCGCGGCGGGTCACGCGGGCGGGCAAACCGGTGCCGCTGACGGCGCGGGAATGGGCGCTCTTCGAAGCCTTCCTCTCCCGCCCCGGACAGCTTTTGTCCAAGGCACAACTGGAAGAAAAGCTCTACGCCTTCGAGACGGAAATCGACAGCAACACGATCGAGGTCCATGTCAGCCGGCTGCGCAAGAAACTGGGCCGCACCGTGATCGAGACAGAGCGCGGCATGGGCTACCGGCTGGCCGTCGCATGATCTGGCCGGGCAGCCTTCAGGCGCGGCTTGCGCTTGGCCTCGGTGTGACCCTGACGGTGCTGTGGCTGGCTGCCACGGTCTGGACGGCAGCAGACTTGCGACATGAGACGGACGAGATCTTCGATGCAGCCTTGCAGGAGACAGCACAGCGGCTCTTGCCGCTCGCGGTGACCGAGATCATCAATCGTGATCCCGCCGACGGGAGCCAGACACTGGCCCGGATCAGCGATCACGACGAATTTTTCGCCTATATCGTGCGCGACGGCGACGGGAATATTCTCATGCGGTCCCATGGGGCGGACCAGACCCTGTTTCCGGGCACGGACAGCTACGGGTTCACCAGCACTGACACGCACCGCTTTTACAGCGAGCCGGCGCTGCAAGGCGCGATCTGGTTGACCGCGTCGGAGCCGCTGTCAGAACGGCGGGGGGTCGCGCGCGATCTGACCATGCGGTTGGGCTTGCCGCTGCTGCTGGTGTTGCCGCTGACGCTGATTATCGTGATCGTCGTCGTGCAGGTCGGTTTGGGCAGCTTGCGCCGTTTTGGCTCCGGTCTGACCGGACGCGGGGCGCGCGATCTTTCGCCCGTTCCGACGACTGATTTGCCAAGCGACCTGCGCCCTCTCGCCGATACGGTCAACGACCTGCTGTCGCGCCTGTCCGAGGCGTTCGAGGCCGAGCGCGGCTTTGCCGCAAATGCCGCGCACGAGTTGCGCACCCCGCTTGCCGGCGCCATCGCCCAGGCCCAGCGGCTGCGCAGCGAAACCACTGATTCCGCCGCGGCCGAACGCGCCACGGCGATCGAGACCACGCTGAAACGTCTGACCCGCACCTCCGAGCGGCTGATGCAACTGGCCCGCGCCGAGGGTGGGCGGCTGCGCGTTGACGCCCCCGGAGATTTGCGCCCCGTCCTTCAGGTGATCACGGAAGAGATTGCGCGCACGGTCGCGCACGGTCGCCTTGACCTCGACCTTGCCGACGCGCCGGTCATGTCCGATCTCGACCCTGACGCGCTGGCCATCATTGCGCGAAACCTGATTGACAATGCCTTGCGCCACGGTGCGCCCGATCAGCCCGTCAAGATCGTGCTTCGCCCGGCGGGGGAGCTGATCGTGTCGAACGACGGTCCGCCCGTGCCCAGGGACGTGCTGGCGAAGATGGCCAATCGCTTCACACGCCACGGGACAGCCGAGGGCAGCGGCCTCGGTCTTGCCATCGTCGCCTCCATCGCCGAGCGCACGGGCGGCAGCCTGACCCTGCGTTCGCCACGCCAGGGATCAAAGACAGGCTTCGAAGCGATCGTCAGCGTCTCGGGTGGCCTGGTTGCATAGGCGGGCCATCCATTCCCCGGCCACTTCGCGCTGGTCCATTGCCCCGGAGAATGCTGATCCAACCCGGCTGCGGTGGGGCATGGCCCTCAGGCCGCGTTGGCGCGCATGCCATCTTCCGCCGTCGCCGCAGGCACCAGCGCCGTGACCGGATCGGTCATTTTCGGAACCCCGACCTGTTTGCCGTTCCGGCACACGACACGGATCATGCCAACGTCGCCCCCTGACCGCGCGATCACGGATTCAAGGTTGGCGTCGAAGCGAAAGGGGTCATGTCACCTCGTGAGCGATGCATCGGGAAGGTCCGGTGCGAGCGCCGATGCCGCCCAGATCCACCCGGGAAGGCAACCGAGGCGGGAATCGTCCCGCCTCGACCGATAATGCGCGGCCGATCAGGCAGAGCGCAGGAAGACCAGCGCCGCGACCACCCCGAAGAGAAGCTTCGAGACCAATGCAGACCAGAGCGGCACAAGCGTCAGGAAGGTGGGGCTGAGCATCGGCAGCACGACGAAGAAATTGACCGCCCAGACTATGGCGAGGGCAGAAACCACGAGGACGGCTTCGCCAACCGATCCGTGACGTTCCACTGGCAGGGCACGGCGAAGCACGGCGGCCAGGGCAACGCCCAGAACCAGCGCCAGCACCATGTGGATGGCCAGGCCGAGGACGACCGCACCGGACCCTGCGCCAAGCGACGGGATTACCGCTTCGGCGACACCCCGCGCGACGGCGGTCGGATCAGGCGTGGAAACCGGCGCGACGAGGCCAATCCAGACGATTTCGGCGATGCCGCCGGCCACCCCTGCGCCAAGTCCCGCCCTGAGAATGCTACGCCCCCGGGGCGCTGTGGTTTTGAAATTCTGAAAACTCATCTGGCTTTCTCCATTGCAATAGTGTCATTTCAGTCTAGACGGGCCGTCGCAGCCCAACAATGATCCGGATCATGGAAGGCCCCTTTTCCGGTGCCTGTTTTGTCGGGCGTGCAGTTGGCCACAATGGCGTAAAGGTTGGGGATCGCGCCGGAGGGCACGCGACTCTCGGCGTGGCACGCGTCGAATATCTCGGCACAAAGCTCTGTGACGATCTCCTCTGTGTCTTCCAACCCGGTCTCGGCCCCCGGCAAGGCGGTCTGTGGGCATTTCTCAACCGTTCTCCGCCCCGATGTGGCGCGCGCCACCGGTTGATTGATCCTGCAACGGCGGCAAACGGAAGCCGATGACAGCTTGAGGCGTTCAAATCGACGGCCGAGGGCTGCAACCTCGATTTCGGCGCGTTTATGGAACGGGTGGCTTTTTCCACCGCCAGCGGTGCAATGCTACACCCTTGACGGCAGGCTCAACGCGCCGTTCAGGCGTCGAGCCGGAACACCTGGCGCGCCGTTCCGCCGGCGATGGCGCGCGCCTCGTCCGGCGACAGCGCGTCGAGGATCTGCCGTGTCACCGCAAGCCAGTCACCAAGTCCGCCGCCCAAGTTGACCACCGGCCAGTCGCTGCCCCAGACGATGCGCTGCGGGCCGAAGCTTTCGAGCACGTGATCGACATAGGGCTTGACCGCCTCGTGTCCCGCCCGATCGGGCGCGCAATAGGCCAGCAGCCCCGACAGCTTGCAGATCACGTTCGGCCGTTCGGCAAGCGCTGCGATATGCGCGCGCCACGGATCGAGACCGCCGCCCGCGATATCAGGCACCCCGCAATGATCGAGCACCAACGGTGTATTGGCGCACGCGTCAGCCAGGTCGATGGCCAGCGGCAGTTGCCGGGCAAGAAAACACATGTCGAATGTCATGTCGGCGGCACCGATGCGACGGATATTCGCGCGGAACGTCTCGGTCGTCGACATCGCGTCGTCTACGACATGCAGGACCCGGCGGAACCCGACGACGCGTTTGTCACGCGCCGTCTCGACCCAGGCCTGGAAACCCTCGTCCACCTCGGGCCGGGCGGTGGCGATCAGGCCAAGGATGCCACTGGCCGGATCGGCGGCAAGCTTTGCGACATGGTCGGTTTCGGCGCCAAAATCACCCTCGTCCACCGCGGCCTCCATGAACAAGGTGCCGATGATCCCGGCACCTTCGGTCAGCGCACGGTAGTCTTCGACCCTGAAGGCCCGGTCTTCCAACGCGGGAATACCGTTCGTCCAGCCGTAGCCAGCGACCTCGGGGTAAATCAGATGCTGGTGAGTGTCGATCAAGCCGATCATGCGCTGTCTCCTTCCGGGTCCGCGATGGCGGTCTGGTGCTGCGTGCCGAGACCGTCGATACCAAGCTCCACCACATCGCCGGGGCGCAGGTAGCGCGGCGGCTTTTTGCCCATGCCCACCCCCGGCGGGGTGCCGGTGGAAATCACGTCGCCGGGATGCAGCGACATGAACTGGCTGAGGTGGCTGATCAGCCGTGCCACACCGAACACCATCGTGCGGGTTGAGCCCTGCTGCATCGTCTCGCCGTTCAGCGTCAGCCACATCGACAGGTCCTGCGGATCGGCAACCTCGTCGCGGGTGACAAGCCACGGCCCCAACTGGCCGAAATTGTCGCAGCTCTTGCCCTTGGTCCACTGGCCGGAGCGTTCAAGCTGGAACGCGCGTTCGGAGACGTCGTTGGTGACAGCATAGCCCGCGACATGATCGAGGGCGTCGGCCTCGGAGACGTATTTCGCACGGGCGCCGATGATCACCGCAAGCTCCACCTCCCAGTCGGTCTTGTCAGACCCGCGCGGGATGATGATCGGGTCATCCGGCCCGCAGATCGCACTGGTGGCCTTGTGAAAGATGATCGGCTCGTCGGGCACCTGCATCCCGCCCTCGGCGGCGTGGTCGGAATAATTCAGTCCGATGCAGATGAACTTGCCGGTTCCGCCGACGCAAGCGCCAAGCCGCGTGCCCGTCGGCACCAAAGGCAGGCGGTCCGGATCGACGGCGCGAATCGCGGCAAGGCCCGCGTCGCTCAGCGTGTCACCGGCAATGTCGGGCACCACGGCAGACAGGTCGCGCGCCTTGCCCCCGGCGTCGATCAGGCCGGGCTTTTCCGCGCCTGCGGGTCCAAAACGGATAAGTTTCATGTTGGGTCCTTTTCTCAGATATTCGACCAGCCGCCGTCGATGACATGGGCGACTCCGGTCGTGTAGCTCGACTCGTCGCTGGCCAGATGGACAACGAGCGCCGCGATTTCCTCGGCGGTGGCGATCCGTCCCATCGGCTGGCGCGCGGTGAAGGCGGCGCGGGCGGTCGCGTAGTCGCCGGTGGCTTTCAAGCGCTCTTCCAGCGACGGGGATTCCACCGTGCCGGGACAGACCGCGTTGCAGCGGATGCCCTGCGCAATGAAATCGGCCGCGACCGACTTGGTCAGCCCGATCACCGCCGCCTTGGACGCCCCGTAGACGAACCGATTGGGCGCGGCGATCACCGAGGAGGCGACCGACGACATGTTGACGATTGAACCACCACCGCGCGCGATCATGCCGGGCAGGACGGCGCGTATCATCCGATACATCGCCTTCACGTTGAGATCGAAGGAGAAATCCCATTCCGCCTCATTGCAATCGAGGATCGTTCCGTTGGCGACAAAGCCGGCACAATTGAACAGCACGTCGGGCGCACCGACCGCGTCGACGAGCGCACGGATTGCGTCGCCGTCGCGCACGTCGAGGCGGCGGGCGTCCACCCCGTCGAGGGTGGCAAGCGCCGCCTCATTGATGTCGGTTGCGATCACGCGTGCCCCCTCTGCCGCCATCGCCAGCGCCGTGGCCCGTCCGATCCCCTGCCCGGCCGCAGTGACCAGGCAGGTCTTTTCCTTCAATCGCGCCATTCGCATGTCCTTTCGCAGTCACACCGGCAGGCAGGAAGGCCCGATCGGCTCGAAGCTCTTGTAGGTGAGGATGAACTCGGTGTGGCCAAGCTCCTCGGATTTCGTCCGCTCACCCGCCGCCACCTGCGCAACCAGGTCGAGGATCTCGCCGCCGACCTCATCCACGCTTGCGCCTTCATCGAGGATGCGACCGGCGTTGATATCCATGTCGTCGCGCAGGCGCGCATACATCTGCGGGTTGGCGGCGATCTTGATCACCGGCGCCAACGCCGAGCCCACGACCGACCCGCGCCCCGTCACGAACAGTGTCATGTGCGCGCCGGAGGCCATCATCTCGACGATCTCGGCATTGTCGGAAATGTTGGGAAAGCCGAAACGCACCTCACCATCGGGCACCACGTCCATCAGGTAAAGCCCGCCGCGCGGTGGGATATCGCCCGGCTTGATCAGCCCGGCGATCTGCGACTGCCCGGATTTCGCGTAGGCGCCCAGCGATTTTTCCTCGATCGTGGTCAGCCCGCCCTCGGCATTGCCGGCGGCGAAACTGCCGAACCCCAGCGTTGCGTAATAGGCCGCCGCCTTGTCGACCGAGGCGCGCAATTCGCGGGCCAATTCCGGCGTTGCGGCGCGGTCGGCCATGATACCCTCGCAGCCGATCATCTCGCCGGTTTCCTCGAAGATGCAGGCGGCGCCCGCCTCGACAAGCCGGTCGAAACAGCGCCCCACCGCCGGGTTGCCGGTTATGCCGCTGGTCCCGTCGGAGCCGCCGCAGACCGTGCCGACCACGAGTTCCGAAAGCGCCATCTCGACCTGCGGCGTGTCGGCGATCCGATCCGCGATCCGGGCGACCGCAGCGCGGCCGGCGTCGATGGTTGCCTTCGTGCCGCCTTCGCGCTGGATCACCAGCGTTTCAACGGGGCGGCCGGTGGCGCGGATCACCTCGGCAAGCGCGTTGCGGTCAAAGCTTTCGCAGCCCAAGGACACCAGCAGCACACCGCCGACATTGGGATGCGTGCAAAGCCGTTCCATCATTTGCTGGGCATAGACATTCGGAAAACAGCCCGGAAAGCCGATCAGATGTGCCGCGTCACGATGCGGGGCGACGATCTCGCGCGCGACGTGATGGGCGCATTCCACAAGGTAGGCGACCGCGATGACGTTGCGGATGCCCTTGCGCCCGTCGGACCTGAGATATCCCATCATCGTGACACCTCCTGGGATGTTTCCGTCAAGACGTAGGTCGGGGTGTGGTTGCTCTTGACGTTGTGGACGTGGACATGCGCGCCCGGTTCGATATGCGCCGTGGCGGTACCGATGGGCGCGCCGTATTTGACGATGGTCTCTCCCGCCGCAATCGCGCGGCGGGCGATCTTGTGGCCCATTCCGAGGCGGTCCGGCAACGTCGCCTCACCGGTTTCGAGCGTCACCGTCTCACCCGCCGCGATCGCGCCGCGCAGGACGAAAACGTTGTCGTCGGGTGACAGCAATAGAAGGCGCGGATCGGTCATGGGTCACACCCTTTCAGTCGTCGCGTTGTCGATCAGGTTCCAGTCCAGCGCAGCACCGAGGCCGGGCGTGTCGGGCAGGTGCGCAATGCCATCGCGGATCGGCAGCGGGCGGTCGAGCCCGAAGGCGAACGTGTCGATCGGCCAGAGCACCTCGAAATAGCTGCAATTGCGGATCGCGCCGGCAAGGTGGAGAGTCACCAGTTCAAGCGGGTGGAAAATCGTTGTGTGCAACTCACAGTTCATGTGGAAGGCCTCCGCCAGCCGCGCCGTCTTGAGCGTGCCGGTTACACCGCCGGACCAGCTTGGATCGGCGCGCACGGCATCGACGACGCGGGTGGCGATGCATTCGGCCACCGAATAGGGATGCTTGGCCAGAACCTCGGTGCCCACCACCGGGATGTCGAGCGTCCGTGTCAGTTCGCGCAGCGCACCGAAAGCTTCGTCGGGCAGCGGTTCTTCAAGCCAGAGGAAGCCGAGGCGCTCCAACTCGCGTCCCAGCCGCAGGGCCTCTTCGAAGGTGTAGGGCTGCACCGGGTCCGACATCAGCGGAAAGGCGTCGCCGACGGCATCGCGCACGGCGCGGTGGATCTCGATATCCTCCGCCAATGACCGGCCCGGCGGGTGGATCTTGTAGGCCGTCATCCCCGCGCCCCTGGCCGCCAGAGCCTCTGCCACGTAGGCGTCGCTATCGGCCAGCACGAGCGAGGAGGCATAGGCCGGCACCTCGGACCGCGCGCCGCCAATGAAGCGCCACAACGGCTCCCCCGCCGCTTCGGCAGCAAGCAGCCAAAGGCAGCAATCGACCGGGCCGAAGCTGTAGATCGGCAGGAGGTGCCACCAGCGATCGGCGGTGCGCCAGTCATGCCAGATCGCCTCGCGGTCGCGCGCATCGCGGCCAACCAGAAAGGGGCGAAGCGACGCCGCCGCCTGATGCGCCGCACCAAGCGCCGAACGCCCGGCAAAGCCGACCATCGACGCGCTGCGGCCGTCCTCGGTGCGCAGCGTGTAGACGAGGAATTCCAGCCCCGCCCGTGTCTGCCCGTCGCGCATCGCCGCGGCGGGGATCGCGGCGTCATCGTGGCGGCAGGCGCGGATATCGAGGGCGGTGATCTTCATCGGTCAGAACTTTCCCCATTGCAAATAGGCCTCTTGCGGGTCCATCCCGTCGAGGATCGCGCTGCGCACCTTGCTTTCGGTGTTCATCGCGGTGACGGCGGCGGGGATCACCTCATCCAGCCGGTCGGCGGGAATGCGCACCATCCCGTCGCGGTCGCCGTGCAGCCAGTCACCGGGCGCGATGGCCACCTCGCCGATCATGATCTCGACCTCGGTCGCCGTCGGCAGCCAAAGCCCGACCACGTCGCGCGGGGTGTGGAAACTGCCCCAACAGGGAAAGCCGAGACGCAGCAGGAAATTCGTGTCGCGCAGGCCGCCGTCGATGACGCAGCCCAGCACGCCCTTGCGGTGCAGGGTTTCGGCCGAAAGCTCGCCCATCTGTGCGACAAGCGCGGTATGCGGCTGCGCCGTCCAGACATACCCGGCGGGGGCCTGCGACAGCAGCCCGGTCCAGGCCAGCAGCGTTTCATGCGGGTCGGCGGTCTCATCTATCCGGCCCTCTACCGTCCACGCCGGGCCGACAAGGGTCTGGTCCGGGTCGAGCGGGCGCAGCGCCGGCGGCACCGTGAAGTTGCGCAGACCCATGGCGCGCATCACGTCATGCACGACGGAGGTGTAGCATGTCGTCAGCTGCGCGATTTTCTCACCATCAGTCATGGTGAAAGACCTCTTCCATCATTGCCCACCATTCCCCATCGGCGCGGGTCTCCAATGGCTCCTGACAGGGCTTGCAGATCTCCCACCAGTCCTGCGTCCTGGGGTCGGCGGCCATTTTCGCGGCATCGGCCTCGAAATCCTCGCCGGTATATTCCCAGTAGCCAAACAGCAGGTTTTCCGGTTCCTTGAGGTAGATCGAGTAGTTGCTGATGTTGCAGGCGGTGATCCTTTCAAGGATCTCTGGCCAGGCATTTGCGTGCAGTTGTTTGTATTCCTCGGCCCTTTCAGGCTTCAGCCCGATGACCATCGCCATGCGTTGCATCTGTTCCTCCCTTGCCAAAGACGTGATGTGTTCCGGGCACGATGCGGGCACGGATCGCGGTCCAGTCCCACGCGATACCGAGGCCGGGGCTGTCGGGCGGGTGCGCGCGACCGTCCCGGATATCGAGCCGCGACATGGTGATCGCATCAAGCTGCGGGATGTATTCCAGAAACGGCGCGTTCGGCACCGCGCAGACGAGGCTGACATGCAGTTCCATCAGGAAATGCGGGCAGATCGCCACGTTAAAGCCTTCGGCCATATGCGCGATCTTGAGCCACGGGGTAATCCCACCGACCCGCGCGACATCGGCTTGCACGATGCTGGCGGCCCCCTGTTCAAGGTAGTCCTTGAACTGGGCCTGCGAATACATGCTCTCGCCCACCGCCACGGGGACGCGCGAATGGCGGGCCAGCCGGGCATGGGCACCGACGTTATCGGCGGGCATCGGTTCTTCGAACCAGTCCACCCGCGTCTCGGCCAGCATGTCGGCCCGGCGCATCGCCTCGGCCAGGTCGAAGGCCTGGTTGGCATCGACCATGATGCGGAAATCCTCACCCACCGCGGCGCGCACCTTGGCAAGACGGGCACGGTCCTCGGCGATGGAGGGCTTGCCGATCTTGAGCTTGGCACCGGTGAAACCCCGCGCCTTCATCTCGGCGGCATCCTCGGCCAGCGCCTCGACGGGCAGGTGCAGCCAGCCGCCCTCGGTCGTGTAAAGCGGGACCGAGGGCTTTGCGCCACCCGCCATGCGCCACAGCGGCAACCCGGCGCGGCGGCAACGCAGATCCCACAGCGCCGTGTCGATCGCGGCCAGTGCCAGCGAAGTGATCGCGCCCACCGCAGTGGCGTGGGTGGCAAACAGCAGGTCACGCCAGATCGCCTCGATCTCCTCGGCCTCGCGGCCGATCAGCCGTGGCACGAGGCTGCGTTCCAGCAAGCTGATGATCGCCGGACCACCGGTGCCGATGGTGTAGGCATAGCCCACGCCCTCGGCACCGTCGCTGTCGGTGATCCGCACAAGCGGCGTTTCCTGGCTGACGAATGACTGGATCGCATCGACGCGTTCCACTGCCGGGGGCAGGTCCACCATCAGGATCTCGACATGTTCGATACGAGCCATCAGCGCGGCCTCACGGTCTTGGTGCTCTGCGCATCGAAAATATGCGCCCTGTCGAGCGACAATCGGAAGGTCAGCCGTTCGCCGTTGCGCGTGTCACGCGGATCGAACATCTTGCACTGGACCTCTTGCCCGGCGAGGCGCGAGTAGATCAGCGTCTCGGCGCCCAGAAGCTCCGCCAGGTCAACCTCCAGCTCGATCTCGGTGATCTCGCGCGCCTCGTGAATACCATGGCCGATCGGGGTGATGTCGTCGGCACGAATGCCGAAGACCACCTCTTGCCCCTCCGTTACGCAATCGACCAGCCGGCTTGGCACCGGCACAGAGGTGCCATCCGCGAAACGCACCGCGCCAGAGGCGATGTCGGCCGGAATCAGGTTCATCGGGGGCGAGCCGATAAAGCTTGCCACGAAGGTGTTCACAGGGTGGTTGAAGACCTCCATCGGGGTGCCGATCTGCTCGATATACCCGTCGCGCATGATCACGATCCGGTCGGCCAGCGTCATCGCCTCAACCTGATCATGGGTGACATAGACGATCGTGGTCGCCACCTTCGAATGCAGTTTCTTGATCTCGGTGCGCATCTGCACCCGAAGCTTGGCGTCGAGATTGGAAAGCGGTTCGTCGAACAGGAAAGCATCGGGGTGGCGCACGATGGCGCGGCCCATGGCCACGCGCTGACGCTGACCGCCCGACAGTTCCGCCGGGATCCGGTCGAGCAATTCCGACAGCCCGAGGATATCGGCGGCCTCATCGACACGCTCGGCAATCCGTGCGGCGGATTGGCCGGCGATCTTCAGCCCGAAGCCGAGATTGTCGCGTACGTTCATGTGCGGGTAGAGCGCGTAGTTCTGGAACACCATCGAGATGTTGCGCTTGCGCGGCGGCAGGTCGTTGACAAGCCGGTCGCCGATGCGCACCTCGCCGCCGGTGATCTCTTCGAGGCCCGCGATCATGCGCAGGGTGGTGGATTTGCCGCAGCCCGAGGGCCCGACCAGCACCACGAACTCGTTATGCGCGATGTCGAGGTCGATGCCGTGCACGACCTCCAGCTTGCCATAGGCCTTGGTGACGTTGTCGATCGTGATGCCTGCCATGTTCAGCCCTTAACTCCGCCGAAGGTCAGTCCGGCAATCAGATGTTTCTGCACGATGAAGGTCAGGATCAGCGCGGGCACGATGATGATCACGGCCATCGCGCTCATGCCTGCCCAGTCGATGGTGAACTGCGAGGTGAAATCCATCAGCCCAACGGGCAAGGTCTTGGAATCGGTCGAGCGGGTCAGCTGGCTGGCCAGTGCGTATTCGTTCCAGCTGGTCAGGAAGGCGAACACCCCCGCCGCCGCGATGCCGGACCGTGCCAGCGGAAACTCGATCCTCCAGAACGCCTGCCAGCGGGTGCAGCCATCGACCTGCGCCGCCTCCGACAGCGAGGCCGGAATCTGGCGAAAGAAGCCGTCGATCAACCAGATCGTG
>PFEX01000188.1 GCA_002783145.1 Rhodobacteraceae bacterium CG17_big_fil_post_rev_8_21_14_2_50_65_11
GAACGCCCGGACCTGAACGAGCAGATGACACGCCACGGGGTTCTGGCGGTGGAAATGGAAGCGGCAGAGCTTTACAACCTCGCCGCGCGCCACGGCGCCCGGGCGCTCGCGGTGCTGACGATCTCCGACCACTTGCTGACGCATGAGGCGCTGCCGCCCGAGGACCGCCAGTCCAGCTTTGCCGCGATGGTGGAGATCGCGCTGGAAGCCGCCTTCGCCTGACGCGCTCAGCGCCCGTGGCTGCGGTCGTAGCCGTTTACCGGCGACGGGATCCAGTCCGGGGTCAGGTCGGTGTCGAACACCTCCACAAGCAGCGGGAAACAGGCCGCGGTGTCAGAGGAATGCTCGGCCCCGCAATCGCCACCAGGGCAGGCCGACAAGGCCCCCAGAAGGTCGATTTCCGCAAGAAAATCAAGGTGATCACCTGGACGCACCGGGCTGGCCTTCATGAAATACTGGCCCGTGTCGCGGGTGAACCCGGTGCACATGAACACGTTCAGCACATCATGCACGTACGCCTCTGATTCCAATATGCTTTTCCCCGTCGCATCGGAGAATGCGCGGGTCAGGTTGGAATGGCAGCAATGGTGATACTGTCCGCCGCTCAAGAGTGTCTTCGTGTACGGGTCGCAGCGGGTGCCGATCACGTCGTGAACCGCGCCGCCGAACGGGTCCATCCCGTACCATGCCAGACTGTCGGCAAGGATCGTCGCCATCGGCCGCAGACCCGGAAAAGAGGACCAGAGCCGATTGCCCTCCGTCACATGGGTGCCGTGCAGCGCGCGCGTCTTGCCGGAATAGAACCGCTCGGAAAAATCGTTCGGATTCCATAGGTTGAGGTCACCCACCTGCGGTCCCTCAATACAGGAAATGCGGAAGGCCTGCCCGGCTTTCGCGGAAAAAGCGGCCGCGTCGCGCGGCGCGACCCTGACCTCGTCCACCTTGCGCCAGCCTGCCCGCGCCCGCGCCACCTGCACCTCCGAAAGGCGCGGCAGCGTAGCAGTCGGGTAACAGATCACCGGCGGGATGGCCCGACGGCGGGAGGCATCCTCAGGTTCGGTCACCGTCCCTCACCTTCCTCACAAGACAGGCAGCCCACCGCCAGAGCGGAAGAATTCGCCTTCTTCTTGGCCGAAATACTCCCGCCGGAGGCGTTCTGCCATTCACAAAGCGGCCCGGGCGGGCGTCAGCGCCCCGGCCGAGGAGGCGCCTGAATGGGCGCCGAGGAGGCCCGGCACCGCGTTTTCAGAGCTGGCGTTCCACCATCATCTTCTTGATCGATGCAATCGCCTTTGCCGGGTTCAGACCCTTGGGGCAGGTCTTGGCGCAATTCATGATCGTGTGACAGCGGTAGAGCTTGAACGGGTCTTCAAGGTCGTCCAGCCGCTCGCCCGTCGCCTCGTCGCGGCTGTCGACGATCCAGCGATAGGCATGCAGCAGCGCGGCGGGGCCAAGGTAGCGGTCGCCGTTCCACCAGTAGCTGGGGCAGGAGGTCGAGCAGCAGGCGCACATCACGCATTCGTACAGCCCGTCGAGCTTTTCGCGGTCCTCGATCGACTGGCGCCATTCGTCTTCCGGCGCCGAGGTCTTGGTTTCCAGCCACGGCATGATCGATTCATGCTGCGCGTAGAAATGCGTCATGTCCGGGATCAGGTCTTTTACCACTGACATGTGCGGCAGCGGATAGATCTTCACGTCACCCTTGATCTCGTCCATGCCGTAGATGCAGGCCAGCGTGTTGATCCCGTCGATATTCATCGCACACGATCCGCAGATGCCCTCGCGGCAGGAGCGTCGGAATGTCAGCGTCGGGTCGATCTTGTTCTTGATGTAGATCAGCGCATCCAGAACCATCGGCCCGCAATCGTCCATGTCGACGAAATAGGTATCAACCTGCGGGTTCTTTCCGTCATCCGGGTTCCAGCGATAGATCTTGAACTTGCGGACAGTGCCGGCGCCCTCGGGCTTCGGCCAGGTCTTGCCGGTGATGATCTTGGAATTGCGCGGCAGCGTGAACTGAACCATATCGTCGTCTCCTCAATAGACCCGCTTCTTGGGCGCGATCTTCTTCGGGTCGATGCCGCCCTCTTCGAGGCTGGTCAACGGCTCCACATGTACCGGGCGATAACTCAGATCGACCGTGTTGCCTGCGACACGCGCGATGGTGTGCACGCGCCATGCCTTGTCGTCACGCTCAGGGTAATCCTCGTGCGCATGAGCGCCACGCGATTCCTTGCGCGCCTCGGCCCCGGAAATGGTCGCCAAGGCGTTCGGCATCAGGTTGGTCAGCTCCAGCGTTTCCATCAGATCGGAGTTCCAGATCAGTGACCGGTCCGTAACCTTGAGATCGCCCAGCTTTCCGGCGACGTCGGTCATCTTCTCAAGCCCCTCGGCCAATGTCTTCTCGGTGCGGAAGACAGCGGCGTCGTTTTGCATCGTTTTTTGCATTTCCAGCCGCAATTCGGCTGTCGGGGTCGATCCGCTCGCATAGCGCAGCCCGTCGAAACGGCCAAGCGCCTTGTCGACGGACGCCGGGTTGGGCGTCGGTGCCGGCGCCTCGGGATCGACGACCTTGCCGGCACGGATTGCTGCCGCGCGCCCCAGCACCACAAGGTCGATCAGGCTGTTGGCACCGAGCCGGTTGGCACCGTGCAGCGACGCACAGGCTGCCTCGCCGACGGCCATCAAGCCGGGAACGACCGCATCGGGGGACTCTGCCGTCGGGCACATGACTTCGCCCCAGTAGTTGGTCGGGATCCCCCCCATGTTGTAGTGCACGGTCGGCAACACCGGGATCGGCTCACGGGTCACGTCGACACCGGAAAAGATCTTGGCGGTTTCGGAAATGCCGGGCAGGCGCTTGGCCAGCAATTCGGGTTGCAGGTGCGACAGGTTGAGGTGAATGTGATCCTTGTTCGGACCCACCCCGCGGCCTTCGCGTATCTCGATTGTCATGCAGCGGCTGACCACATCGCGGCTGGCGAGGTCCTTGAAGGTCGGCGCGTAGCGTTCCATGAACCGCTCGCCCTCCGAGTTGGTCAGGTAGCCGCCCTCGCCGCGCGCGCCCTCGGTAATCAGCATCCCCGGCCCGAAAACGCCGGTCGGGTGGAACTGCACGAATTCCATATCCTGAAGCGGCAGCCCGGCCCGAGCCACCATGCCACCGCCATCGCCGGTGCAGGTATGGGCGGAGGTGCAGTTGAAATAGGCGCGCCCGTAGCCGCCTGTCGCCAGCACCACCATCTTGGCGCTGAACACATGCATGGTGCCATCATCCAGCTTCCATGCGACAACACCCTGACACTGACCGTCTTCGGACATGATCAGGTCGGTGGCGAAATACTCGATATAGAATTCCGCGTTGTTTTTCAGCGACTGTCCGTAGAGCGTGTGCAGCATCGCGTGGCCGGTGCGGTCCGCGGCGGCGCAGACCCGCTGCACCGGAACACCTTCGCCATATTCGGTGGTGTGGCCGCCGAACGGGCGCTGGTAAATCTTGCCCTCCTCGGTGCGGCTGAAGGGCACGCCGTAATGTTCGAGCTCATACACCGCCTTGGGCGCTTCGCGGGCGACGTATTCCATCGTGTCCATGTCGCCCAGCCAGTCCGACCCCTTGATGGTGTCGTACATGTGCCACTGCCAGCTATCGGGGCCCATGTTGCTGAGCGACGCGGCAATACCACCCTGCGCGGCAACGGTGTGGCTGCGGGTCGGGAATACCTTCGTAACGCAGGCGGTCTTCAGCCCCTGTTCGGCCATGCCGAGGGTCGCGCGCAGACCGGCGCCACCGGCACCGACAACCACGACGTCATAGGAATGGTGATTGAGTTCATAGGACTCTGTCATCTGTCTTGATCTCCTGTCCCTTGATCACAGCGCGATCTGGGCGAGCGAAACGAGGCCAAGTGCCATCAGTCCGTAACTGAGGCAGGCGGCAACAATGATGGCGATCTTGCGGGCGGGGCCCTGCACGTAATCCTCGATCACCACCTGGATACCGAGGCGGAAATGGTACAAGCCGACGATCAGCATCAGCGCAGCGGACACCGCCGGGAACGGCCGCGCAAGCGCCGCCTGAACATCGGCGTAGGGCTCACCCAGCAGCGGACCGAAGCTGAACAGGAACATCGGTACGATGACCAGCAGCGCGACCGCGGTGACGGTGGACTTCCAGAAGTGATCGGTGCCGGATTTGGCGGTGCCAAGGCCGATCACCCGTTTGCGGTCAGTCATGAGTGACATGGATCAACCCCTTTCAGATGATTGCGATGATGGTCAGGAAAGTCAGCGCGGGGGCGCCGATGATAATGCCCCAGCCCATCCTGTCACCATCATCGGGGTCGAGGCCATAGCCCATGTCCCAGACAAGATGCCGAACCCCGCCGAGCGCGTGATACCACAGCGCCAGAACCGACAGGGTCATCACGATATCCCCGACAAGCGAGGTCAACAGACCATCGACGAGGGCGAAATAGCTTTCGGACGTGGCCGCGGCCATCAGCCACCAGACGACGAGCACAGCCCCTCCGAGAAGCGCGATGCCGGTAAGCCGGTTCAGGATCGAGGTCATCGAATTGAGTTGCGGCCGGTAGACTTGCAGGTGGGGGGACAGCGGTCGGTTGCCGCGGTTCACGTCAGCCATGGCGAATACCCTTTCAGGTTCATGCTTGGTGATATCTTCATGTGAGTATCAATAACGCGTTTTTCCCCGGAGTCACGAGGGCGCTGCCCCATCAGGCGGGAAAAAATACATGAAAGTCCGGTCTAAACGCCGCAGCAGGCTGTTTTGTGATCACATATTTTCTTTGTGTGATCACAAAAATGAAAGCCCGTACCCAACGACGATCACAGACAACAGCCCGAGCGAGACTCGCCACGGGGTATGAACGCCTGTGTCTTTCTCCAGCCGACGCGTATAGACAGTGATCGGCACGCCGATGATCAGGCCGACCAGCACCGGGCGCAGACGCACGACGAAATTCGATCCGGGCTCGATCATGTCGGTGAAGAGGAAGATCGCCACCCCCGATGCCAACAACCCGGCACCAAGATTGCGCCCATGCGCGCGCAGGATGGTCTCCAAGATCTCGGGCATGGGCGCTTCGGCCCGTTGCATCATTTCCTTGTGGTAGGGCGTGGGCAGCGACCCGAACATGTATCGGGCCGCCATGAAAATAGTGCCAAGCGCCGCAAGGTAATAAAGCGCGATGGAAAGCGAAAACATGGTCTGCCTCGTGCGTTACCTGTCTTTTTAGACAGGTTAACGGCATTTCTTAACGAATGAAATTAAAAACGACTGACTATTGTTGCCAGTTGGAAAAAGACTGGACGCATCATCCCGGCCGCAATCCCGGAAATCCCCACGATCTTGCCATACTGATGCCGGGATCGTCGTGCCGGCGCGACGCGGACGGCGCGCTCCCTCAGGCCGGGATCAGCGCCCAGTAATCGAGGTCCAGCAGCACCTCGGGGCGGTATTTTCCCGCATCATCGCGCAACTGCCCCGGCACGCCGCCTTTCGTCGCCACCAGCCGCAGGCGCAGCGCGGCGACGCCCGGTGCAGGCGTCTCGGCCTTGTCGAGAACCTCCGACCACGCCGTTACGGTATCGCCCGAGAAACAGGGGTTGGCATGGGCGCCACCGTTCAGCGCCGCGATCAGCTGCGCGTTGGCCAGCCCGTTGAAGGACAGCGCGCGCGCCATGCTGATGACATGGCCGCCATAGATCAGCCGCCGGCCATCGGGGCGGACCGTAGCATCGAAATGCACCTTGGCGGTGTTCTGCCACAGCCGCGTGGCCATCATGTGCTCGGCTTCCTCGATCGTGACGCCGTCCACGTGGTCGATGATTTCCCCGATCTCATAATCGCCCCAGCCATGCGGCTCACCCGCCAGCGTGAAATCATAGGTCGTGAAATCCAGCCCCGCAGGAATTACAAGGTTATCTGGCGGCACCGCCCCGGCCAGATCGGGGATCACCGTTTCGGGCGCCGGCGCATCCGCGTCCTTCTTGCGCACCATTACCCAGCGCACATACTCCAACAGCGTCTCGCGATGCTGGTTCAAGCCGCGCGTGCGCACCCAGACCACCCCGGTCTTGCCGTTGGAATTCTGTTTGAGGCCGATCACCTCGCTTTCGGCGGTGATCGTGTCACCGGGCCAGAGCGGCGTCAGCCACCGCCCCTCGGCATAGCCCAGATTGGCCACGGCGTTGAGGCTGATATCGGGCACCGTCTTGCCAAACACCGTGTGAAACGTGACCAGATCGTCCAGCGGGCTGAACGGCAGCCCACAGGATTGCGCGAAGGCGTCCGAGGAGTGCAGCGCGTGGCGCGCCGGGTAGAGCGCGTGATAGAGCGCCCGTTCCCC
Source organism: Rhodobacteraceae bacterium CG17_big_fil_post_rev_8_21_14_2_50_65_11 (assembly GCA_002783145.1). Lineage (GTDB taxonomy): Bacteria > Pseudomonadota > Alphaproteobacteria > Rhodobacterales > Rhodobacteraceae > Nioella. The sequence goes on from PFEX01000188.1 coordinate 6,369, forward strand.
CATCTTGATCGTGCGCGGCACGGCGTGACGGAGGATTTCGCCGAGCCGGTAATCCTCGAAGAATCGGCCGGGATTGGTCTTGGCCATGGGGTGCCTTTCTGATTCAGCAGGTCAGCCGAAGGGCCAATAACCCAGCAAGTTATGGATATAGCCGATGATGCCCATCAGGATGACCGACGCGAAAAGGAACATGACATCCTTGGCCCAAGTGCCGGGCGCGTCAGGCTGCCAGCGGGGTTCGGCGCGGTTGATCACGATCATCTCGATCAGCGCCCAGAAGAACAGCCCGCCGAACAGCACGACAGAGGCCAGATCACCGTTGACCAGCAGGTGCGCAGCGGCCCAGAGGCCGAAGCCCATCAGCATCGGGTGGCGCCAGCGGTTCAGCAGGCGACCCTTACGGGGGGCGGGGCTCATCATGAAGATCGCAATCAGGATCAGCAGGTTGTTGACATGCACACCCCAAGTCGGCGTGAGCCAGACCGGATAGCCCAGAATACCGCGATAGCCGATCACCATCAGCACGATGGAGGCGACGATCAGGACCGCGACCAGCCCCTTGCCCTTGTCACCCATGGCGGCGCGCGCATCCGGCGCGATCCGTTTGAAAAGGTGGGCCCCGGCCCAAAGCGCGATCCCGAGGATCATGAGGGTGAAGTGCATCTGTGTGGCTCCCGCTGGCTGGCTATGGCTTACGCGTCAGTCCGCGCCCATCTCGGCGATGGCCTGCGCCTTGGCCAAGGTGGCCCGCGCGGTGGCGACATGCAAGTTCTCAACGATTCTGCCATCGACGACCGCCACCCCCTGCCCCTCGGCCTCGACCGCCTCGAACGCGGCGATCTGACGGCGGGCGAGGTCGATTTCCGCTTCCGACGGGGCGAATTCGGCGTTGGCGATCTCGATCTGGGCCGGGTGGATCAGCGTCTTGCCGTCAAAGCCCATGTCGCGTCCCTGTCGGCATTCGGCGCGCAGACCCTCGTCATCCTTGAAGGCGTTGTAGACGCCATCGACCGCCACGATCCTTTCGGCCTTGGCGGCCAGAAGGGCAAGGCCCAGCCCCGGCATCAACGGCAGCCGGTCGGCGCGGAAACGGGTGTTGAGATCCTTGGCAAGGTCGTTGGTTCCCATCACGAAGCCCTGCATCTGCGGATGCGCGGCGATCTCGGCGGCGTTCAGCATGCCGCGCGGCGTTTCCATCATCGCCCAGATTGGTTTGTCGCCGATCAGCGCGGCCAGCGCATCGACCTCAGCCGCGCTTTCCACCTTGGGCAGCAGAACCGCGTCGCAATCCATCGCGGCGGCCGCCCTGGCGTCTTGCGCGCCCCATTCCGTATCCAGCCCGTTGATCCGCACGATCCGCATCCGCTCGCCATAGCCGCCGGTGGCCAGCGCCTCGGTCAGCGTTCGCCGCGCGTTGTCCTTTTCCTCGACCGACACCGCATCCTCCAGATCGAAGATGATCGCGTCAACAGGCAGGGATTTCGCCTTTTCCAGCGCCCGCGCCTTCGAGCCGGGTATATAGAGAACGGAGCGGTAGGCGCGCGCGGTCTGTTCCATTGGTGCGGTCCTTCTTGCATGGATCGGCGGCACCAAACACAAACCATGCTGCGAATGCAAGTTGCCTTTTTCTGCGGTGTGGCGAAATTTTGTTACGCAGTCGTTTTTTGCCGCGTTAACCGGATATTGAGGAGTCGCCGGCAGACTTTGCGGTATCCGCCCCGTCAGGCGGGTTGCAAACAGGAGGCTACGGCAGGTCCGTCGCCTTTTCGCCGGGCCGGCCCGCCCGAACAGAAAGGCCGGACCATGATCAGGACGTCTCTCACCGGGCTTGCCACCCTTCTCTTTCTTGTCACCCTTTCCGAGGCGCAGACCGCCCGCAGCATCTGCGGCGAGCGTGACCGGATCGTCGCTACGCTGACCGGGCACTTCGGCGAAACCGCCCGCAGTTGGGGCATGGGGCCACGCGGCCGGATCATCGAGGTTTTCGCATCGACAGACACCGGAACATGGACGATCACCGTCACCGCTCCCGATGGCACAACCTGCCTCGTCGCGTCCGGAAATGCCTGGCAGGATCTTGCCCAACCACCGCGCGGGGCACCAGCCTGATCCGCAATCCCAGCGTGAACCTGTTCAACTTCTGAAAACGGCATACATCCGTATACATATCGCCGCATGGCAGAATTTTCTTTTCCTCGACTTATCAGATTGTTACGGCTTTCGACCCTGACGCCACCGAACCGGGTGACACGACTCTCACACGCTTGGGCCTTGCGCGACTCTCTGCCGCCCGCTAGGCCACACCGCAACATTCACTGAGCTTGGAGACGAATTCCCATGGCCAGACCCAAGATCGCGCTTATCGGCGCAGGCCAGATCGGCGGTACGCTTGCCCATCTCGCAGCCATCAAGGAACTGGGCGATGTCGTCCTGTTCGACATCGCCCACGGCGTGCCGCAGGGCAAGGCGCTCGACATCGCCGAGTCCGGCCCGTCGGAAGGCTTTGACGCGACGTTGAAGGGCACCACTGACTATGCCGATATCGCCGGGGCGGACGTGGTGATCGTCACCGCGGGCGTGCCCCGGAAACCGGGGATGAGCCGCGACGACCTTCTCGGCATTAACCTCAAGGTGATGAAGGCCGTGGGCGAGGGCATCAAGGGCAACGCGCCCGACGCGTTCGTCATCTGCATCACCAACCCGCTCGACGCGATGGTCTGGGCCTTGCGCGAATATTCGGGCCTTCCGCACCAGAAAGTCGTCGGCATGGCCGGCGTGCTGGATTCGGCGCGCTTCCGCCATTTCCTGTCGCTGGAATTCGACGTCTCCATGAAGGATGTCACCGCCTTCGTGCTCGGCGGCCATGGCGACACGATGGTGCCGTCGGTCCGCTACTCCACCGTTGGCGGCATCCCGCTGCCCGACCTGGTGGCAATGGGCTGGACCACGCAGGACAAGCTTGACGCGATCGTACAGCGCACCCGCGACGGCGGCGCCGAGATCGTCGGCCTGCTGAAAACCGGGTCGGCCTTTTACGCGCCCGCCACCGCCGCCATCGAAATGGCCGAGGCCTACCTGAAGGATCAGAAGCGCTTGCTGCCTTGCGCGGCGTGGTGCGACGGCGAATTCGGCCTGGGCGGCATGTATGTCGGCGTGCCCACTGTTATCGGCGCGAACGGGATCGAAAAGATCGTGACCGTCAAGCTCAGCGAGGAAGAGCAGGAGATGTTCACCAAATCGGTCAACGCCGTGAAAGGCCTTGTCGACGCCTGCAAGGGCATCGACAACAATCTTGCCTGAGCGAGGCACTATCGTCTGGACATTGGGCAGCCTTCGGGCTGCCTTTTGTTTTTCCAGGTCTGGGTCGACACGTTGCAGGCTCAACGACGCGCCATTAATGGCACCGGACACCGCCCACCCGGTGCAACCCGCAGATGATTCGGGCATTCAAGCTCCTTGATTACAAAGATCTTGTATTTGTGATCACACATTTTCAGACTGTGATCACAAATGTCGCTTTTTTCCGGATAACCTGACTTCAATGCTGAAAACGGTTTCGCCCCTACCCCGACCTGTGCTTTGAGAAGGGGGATTAAAAAGCAACACGGGACAGCTTCATGAACATTCATGAATACCAGGCGAAAGCCTTGCTTCGCGACTACGGCGCCCCGGTCAGCGATGGCCGCGTCGTTCTGAAGGCAGAAGATGCAAAGAACGCAGCGGGGCAACTTGACGGCCCGCTCTGGGTGGTGAAGGCGCAGATCCACGCCGGTGGTCGCGGCAAGGGCAGCTTCAAGGAGGTCGAGGCTGGCGAAAAGGGCGGCGTGCGCCTCACCAGATCCGTGGAAGAGGCCGCCGACGAGGCCAAGAAGATGCTGGGCAAGACGCTGGTCACGCACCAGACCGGCCCGGCGGGCAAGCAGGTCGGCCGCGTCTACATCGAGGACGGGTCGGACATCGACCGCGAGCTTTACCTTGCCTTTCTCGTCGACCGCTCCAGCAGCCGCATCTCCATCGTCGCCTCGACCGAGGGCGGCATGGATATCGAGGAGGTGGCCGCGAACACACCCGAGAAGATTCTCAGCTTCTCGGTCGATCCGGTGACCGGCTTCATGCCCTACCATGGCCGCCGCGTCGCCTTCGCCCTCGGGCTGGAGGGCGCACAGGTCAAGCAATGCGTCAAGCTGCTCGGCCAGCTTTACCAGGCCTTCACCGAGAAGGACATGGAGATGCTGGAGATCAACCCGCTGGTCGTGATGGCCGACGGCAACCTCAAGGTGCTCGACGCCAAGCTGGGCTTCGACAGCAACGCGATCTACCGCCATTCCGACATCGCCAACCTGCGCGACGAGACGGAGGAAGACCCCAAGGAACTTCAGGCCTCCAAGTATGACCTGAACTATATCGCGCTGAATGGTGAAATCGGCTGCATGGTGAACGGCGCGGGCCTTGCCATGGCAACGATGGACATCATCAAGCTATACGGCGCGGAACCGGCGAACTTCCTCGACGTGGGCGGCGGTGCGACCAAGGAAAAGGTGACAGAAGCGTTCAAGATCATTACCTCCGACCCGCAGGTGAAGGGCATCCTCGTCAACATCTTCGGCGGCATCATGCGCTGCGACATCATCGCCGAGGGCGTCGTCGCCGCGGTCAAGGAGATGGGCCTCAAGGTGCCGCTGGTGGTGCGCCTTGAGGGCACCAACGTGGAAAAGGGCAAGGAGATCATCAACTCCTCCGGCCTCAACGTGATTGCGGCGGATGACCTGAAGGACGGCGCGCAGAAGATCGTCAAGGCCGTGAAGGGCTGATAGAGTTGCAGCCGGCAAGTGGACATACAACGGTGAGGCAGTTCGAAAAGTCGAACGTTAAATCGTGCCTGTTTTCGCTGTTCACAGCCGTCATGACTTTGTTCAGTGCGTTTCTCTCGGTGGTATTGCACGCCAACTCGGGCGTTCTGTGGCCGTGGGTGCTCACGCTGGTTTTTGGCGCGCTTTGCGGGGTGTTGTTGTACGGTCTGCCATTCTTTCCACGTATCTTATGCAAAGTCACAGATCGTGGGATAACCCTCTGCAACATCTCCAGCGTCGAGATCTCGTTGCGTGATATCAAGAGCGTAACGGTCATATCAACCAAGCGCAGCCAGTTGGCAGTGCTGAACTTCACGCATGATTTCCGCCTCAAACGTCTCAAGGTCATCTCGCAGAAAAGCGTTGCTTTGAGCAGCGGGATTGTGCGCGCGCGTTTTACAGAACTGCTTCGCGTTCTCCGCGAAGCCCACTCGAACTTCCATGATGGAGCCGATCCGGCTTCCTGAATTCAATCAAGGAGAACGCCAAGATGGCAGTCCTCGTAGACGAAAACACCCGTGTCATCTGTCAGGGCTTTACCGGCTCGCAGGGCACGTTCCATTCCGAGCAGGCGATTGCCTACGGCACCAAGATGGTCGGCGGCGTGACGCCGGGCAAGGGCGGGCAGACGCATCTCGACCTGCCGGTGTTCAACTCGGTTCACGAAGCCAAGGCGACGACCGGGGCCAACGCCTCCGTCATCTACGTGCCGCCGCCCTTTGCCGCGGACAGCATCCTTGAGGCGATCGACGCCGAGATGGAGCTGATCGTATGCATCACCGAAGGTATCCCGGTGCTCGACATGATGAAGGTCAAGCGCGCGCTGGAAGGCTCCAAGTCGCGCCTCATCGGGCCGAACTGCCCCGGCATCATCACCCCCGACGCCTGCAAGATCGGCATCATGCCCGGCCATATCCACAAGCGCGGCTCGGTCGGGGTGGTCTCGCGCTCCGGCACGCTGACCTATGAGGCGGTGAAGCAGACCACCGATGTCGGCCTTGGCCAGTCCACCTGCGTCGGCATCGGCGGCGACCCGATCAAGGGCACCGAACATATCGACGTGCTGGAATGGTTCCTTGCCGATGACGAGACCGAGAGCATCATCATGATCGGCGAAATCGGCGGCTCGGCGGAAGAAGACGCCGCGCAATTCCTCGCCGATGAGCGCAAGAAAGGCCGCTGGAAGCCGACCGCCGGGTTCATCGCCGGGCGCACCGCGCCTCCGGGCCGGCGCATGGGCCATGCCGGCGCCATCGTCGCCGGCGGCAAGGGCGGCGCCGATGACAAGATCGAGGCAATGAAAGCCGCCGGGATCGTGGTGGCCGAAAGCCCCGCCAGCCTGGGTGAGGCGGTGCTGGAAGCGATCAAGGGCTAGGCCTGTGTCCGGGGCGGGGCGCGTCCCCCGCCCCGGCATGACAGGACGAAGCCCCTAGACGGACACCTGCGCGCCGGGTTTCCCTCTAGCTGCTTCATCGACCGGCCGGGAGATTACACGATGACAGATCAAAGCCCCAACGACCAGTTTCACGCATCGAGCTTCATGCAGGGTGCGAACGCGGAATACCTCGAACAGCTTTATGCACAATATGCCAAGGATCCGACCGCGCTCGATCAGGCGTGGCGCGATTTCTTCGATCAGCTTGGCGACAGCGCCGACGACGCAAGGGCCGAGGCCGCGGGCCCAAGCTGGGCGCGCGCCGACTGGCCGCCGCAGCCCGACGACGAGCTGACCGGCGCACTCACCGGCGAATGGCCCGCGATCCCGGAGGAGGCGAAGACCGCCGGCAAGAAGATCCGCGAGAAGGCCGCCGACAAGGGGCTGGAGGTGACAGATGACGCGATCCAGCGCGCCGTTCTGGACAGTATCCGCGCGCTGATGATGATCCGCGCCTACCGGATCAGGGGTCATCTGGCGGCCGATCTCGACCCGCTGGGCATGCGCAGCGCGTCATCGCACCCGGAGCTTGACCCGAAAAGCTACGGCTTCAGCGACTCCGACATGGACCGGCCGATTTTCATCGACAACGTGCTGGGGCTTGAGGTCGCGTCGATGCGGCAGATCCTCGACATCGTGCAGCGCACCTATTGCGGCACCTTCGCGCTGCAATACATGCATATCTCCGACCCCGAACAATCGGCGTGGCTGAAGGAGCGGATCGAAGGCTTCGACAAGGAAATCACCTTCACCCGGCGCGGCCGCAAGGCGATCCTGAACAAGCTGGTAGAGGCCGAGGGCTTCGAGAAATTCCTGCATGTCAAATACATGGGCACCAAGCGCTTTGGCCTCGACGGCGGTGAGGCGCTGATCCCCGCGATGGAACAGATCATCAAGCGCGGCGGCAATCTTGGCGTCCGCGACGTGGTGATCGGCATGCCGCACCGGGGCCGGTTGAGCGTGCTGGCCAACGTGATGGCCAAGCCCTACCGCGCCATCTTCAACGAATTTCAGGGCGGCAGCTTCAAGCCCGAGGACGTGGACGGATCGGGCGACGTGAAATACCACCTCGGTGCCTCGTCCGACCGCGAATTCGACGGCAACACCGTGCATCTCAGCCTGACGGCCAACCCGTCCCATCTGGAGGCGGTCAACCCTGTTGTTCTTGGCAAGGTGCGGGCCAAGTGCGACCAGCGCAACGACCGTGACCACAAGACGGTGATCCCGGTGCTTCTGCACGGCGACGCGGCCTTTGCCGGGCAGGGCGTCGTGGCTGAATGCTTCGGCCTCTCCGGCCTGCGCGGCCACCGCACCGGCGGCACCATGCATATCGTGGTGAACAACCAGATCGGCTTTACCACCGCGCCGCACTTTTCGCGGTCCTCGCCCTACCCGACCGACATCGCGCTGATGGTCGAGGCGCCGATCTTCCACGTCAACGGCGACGACCCCGAGGCAGTGGTGCACGCCGCCAAGGTTGCCACCGAGTTCCGTCAGAAATTCGGCAAGGACGTGGTCATCGACATCTTCTGCTACCGCCGGTTCGGTCATAACGAGGGCGATGAGCCCATGTTCACCAACCCGGTGATGTACAACAAGATCAAGAAGCAAAAGACGACGCTGCAACTTTACACCGAACGTCTGATCAAGGACGGGCTGATCCCCGAGGGCGAGATCGAGGACATGAAAGCCGCCTTCCAGGCCCACCTCAACGAAGAGTTCGAGGCCGGCAAGGATTTCAAGCCCAACAAGGCCGACTGGCTGGACGGGCGTTGGTCGCACATCGACAAGAAGGGCGAGGAATACCAGCGCGGCGAAACCGCCATCGCGCCCGAAACGCTGCAAGAGGTCGGCCGCGCCCTGACCACCCCGCCCGAAGGTGTCAACCTGCACCGCACGGTCGGCCGCCTGCTGGAGACCAAGAAGAAGATGTTCGACAGCGGCGAAGGCTTCGACTGGGCCACCGCCGAAGCCGTGGCCTTCGGATCGCTGCTGACAGAGGGCTACCCGGTGCGCCTGTCAGGCCAGGACAGCGCCCGCGGCACCTTCAGCCAGCGCCATTCCACCCTTGTCGATCAGGATACCGAGGACCGATACTACCCGCTCAACCACATCCGCGAGGGGCAGGAACATTACGACGCCATCGACTCGATGCTGTCGGAATACGCGGTTCTGGGGTTCGAATATGGCTACAGCCTTGCCGAGCCCAACGCGCTGGTGTTGTGGGAGGCGCAGTTCGGCGATTTCGCCAATGGCGCGCAGATCATGTTCGACCAGTTCATTTCCTCGGGCGAGCGCAAATGGCTGCGCATGTCGGGCCTGGTGATGCTGCTGCCACACGGGTTCGAAGGCCAAGGGCCGGAACACTCCTCTGCCCGGCTGGAACGGTTCTTGCAACAATGTGCCGAAGATAACTGGATTGTTGCCAACTGCACAACACCGGCCAACTATTTCCACATCCTGCGTCGCCAGATCCACCGCGACTTCCGCAAGCCGCTGGTGCTGATGACGCCCAAATCGCTGCTGAGGCACAAGATGGCGGTCTCAAAGGCCGAAGAAATGACCACCGGGTCGAGTTTCCACCGGGTTCTGTGGGACGATGCGCAATACGGCAATTCCGACACGCAACTTGTGGCGGACGACAAGATCCGGCGCGTGGTGATGTGTTCCGGCAAGGTGTATTTCGACCTGCTGGAAGAACGCGACGCGCGCGGGCTGGACGATGTCTACCTGCTGCGGCTGGAACAGTTCTACCCGTTCCCGGCGCTCAGCCTCACCAAGGAGCTGGAACGCTTCAAGCAGGCCGAAATGGTCTGGTGTCAGGAAGAGCCCAAGAACCAGGGCGCGTGGAGTTTCGTTGAACCCAACATCGAATGGATTCTGACGCGCCTCAAGGCCAAACACCAGCGCCCCGCCTATGTCGGGCGCAACGCCAGCGCCTCGCCCGCCACCGGCCTCGCCAGCCAGCACAAAGCACAGCAAGCCGCGCTCGTGAACGACGCGCTCACCATCGAGGGGAAGTAACCGATGTCCACAGAAGTCCGCGTGCCCACCCTGGGCGAAAGTGTCACCGAGGCGACGGTCGCCACATGGTTCAAGAAGCCGGGCGATCGCGTCGCGGTGGATGAAATGCTGTGTGAGCTGGAAACCGACAAGGTGACGGTCGAGGTCCACTCCCCCGCCGCCGGAACGCTGGGCGAGATCGTCGCCGCCGAAGGCGAGACGGTGGGCGTCGATGCCCTGTTGGCCACTCTGGAGGCCGGCGACGGCGCCGGGGATCTCAGGAAAGAGGCAAAAGACGCCCCCGACCCCGCTGCAAAATCCGATGACGCCGGCAAGGCAGTCGACGTGATGGTGCCGACGCTGGGGGAATCGGTGAGCGAGGCGACCGTGTCGACGTGGTTCAAGGCTGTCGGCGACACCGTCGAGCAGGATGAAATGCTGTGTGAACTGGAAACCGACAAGGTCTCGGTCGAGGTGCCCTCCCCCGCCTCGGGCGTGCTGTCCGAAATCCTCGCCGAGGAAGGCAGCACAGTGGAGGCCTCGGCCAGGCTCGCCGTGATCGGCGGCGCCTCCAGCAGCGCACCGGCGCCGGACCCCAAGGCCGAAGAGGCCGCCAGCGGCGGCAGCGATGAGGCCGCGAAAAACGCCCCCTCTGCGGAAAAGATGATGGCCGAAAAGGGCCTCTCGCCCGACGACGTGAAGGGCAGCGGCCGCGACGGTCGGATCATGAAAGAAGACGTGCAGAAAGCGGCTGCCGTCCCGGCCCCGGCCGCAGCGGCCCCCGCGCCTGCGCCCGCCGCCGCCCCGCGCGCGCCGAGCCCGGCAGAGGACGCCGCGCGCGAGGAGCGGGTGAAGATGACGCGGCTCAGGCAGACCATCGCCCGCCGCCTGAAGGACGCGCAGAACACCGCCGCGATCCTGACCACCTACAACGAGGTGGACATGACCGAGGTCATGGCCCTGCGCAACCAGTACAAGGACGCGTTCGAGAAGAAGCACGGTGTGCGGCTCGGCTTCATGTCGTTCTTCACCAAGGCCTGTTGCCACGCGTTGAACGAGGTGCCGGAGGTCAACGCGGAGATCGACGGGCAGGAAATCGTCTATAAGAACTTCGTACACATGGGCGTCGCGGCGGGCACACCGCAGGGCCTCGTCGTGCCGGTGATCCGCGACGTGGATTCGATGAGCTTTGCCGCCATCGAGAAGGCGATCGCCGAGAAGGGCAAACGCGCCCGCGACGGCAAGCTTTCCATGGCGGAGATGCAGGGCGGCACCTTCACGATTTCAAACGGCGGCGTCTACGGCTCGCTGATGTCCTCGCCGATCCTCAACCCGCCGCAATCGGGTATCCTCGGCATGCACAAGATTCAGGACCGCCCCATGGTGGTGAACGGCGAGATCGTGATCCGCCCGATGATGTATCTTGCGCTCAGCTACGACCACCGCATCGTCGACGGCAAGGGCGCGGTGACCTTCCTCGTGCGGGTCAAAGAGGCACTGGAGGATCCGCGGCGGTTGCTGATGGATTTGTGATCGTCTCACACTTAGGTGCGCATCCTGCGATGCATTGCAGGGTGCGCATTGACTGCGCCCCCCTCATCGAGACGCTCCAACTGGACAGGACGCCGCCCCGACCCGGCTTGTTGTGACGCGGGTCGTTTCCCACCCTTTTTCATCACATAGGCTGAAATGACCCCTGAACTCACCGCTCTCACCCTCGCCGCGCTCCTTCAGGTCGTGCAATTCGTCCTTTACGCGGTGCCCGCCAACCGCGAGCTCGGCCCCGGCTACACCATGTCGGCCCGCGACCGCGATCCTTCTCGGCAGATGTCGGCGCACACCGCCCGCCTGGGCGTAAGCATCCGGCGAGGGACGCGGTCATGCGGCCTTGACGGCTTC
>PFEX01000057.1:0-3384 GCA_002783145.1 Rhodobacteraceae bacterium CG17_big_fil_post_rev_8_21_14_2_50_65_11
ACAGGAAGCCCAACCCGGCGTCGATTCCGCCAATCGCGGATTTCTGCACGGCCGAGGAAAACAGTGGCGTGAACAGGGAGATAATCACCAGCGCCACGGCGAAAACGGCGGCGAAGGCAGCGATCACGGCCAGTTCGCAGGATCCGTTGAGGAAATCGCCCAGATACGGCACCTCGAACATCAGGTCGCGGGCCCTTGGCGCGAACAGGAAGGCGACGATCGCCGCCACAATCCAGCCCGCGATGGACAGCGATTCCCGCACGAAGCCGCGCGAGTAGGCCAGTATGGCAGATACGACGATGACGCCGGTCACGACCGCGTCGAAAATGGTAAAACCGTCCATTGCGTCTTTCGTCTCCCTCAAGGCGCGTCAGCCCGCGCCGAAAATATCGCCGGTGAACCGGGTCAGATCCGGCATCAGCTTCAACTCCATACCAGCCCCGTCGGTGATTTTGCATCCCTCCGGCGCAATCGCGGATGAAAAACCAAGTTTTCGGGCTTCTTTCAACCTGTTTTCCGCCTGCGACACCGGGCGCAGGGCGCCCGACAGGCTCAGTTCCCCGAAAACCACGCATGTTGCGGGCAACGCGGCATCCTCGCGCGCGCTCAGCAGGGCGGCGGCCACGGCGAGGTCGGCGGCGGGTTCGGAAATGCGCATGCCGCCGGCGATGTTGAGGTAGACGTCAAGCCCCTGAAAGCTGATCCCGACCCGCGCCTCCAGCACTGCGAGGATCATCGACAACCGGCTGCCATCCCAGCCGACCACGGCCCTGCGGGGCTGGCTGAGCGACGAGGGCGCGACCAGCGCCTGCACCTCGACCAGCACCGGACGGGTGCCCTCGATCCCGGCGAAGACGACGGAACCGGGCGCGCGTGTCTGGCGGTCCGACAGGAACAGGGCCGAGGGGTTGGGTACCTCCGCCAGTCCGGCGCCGGTCATCTCGAACACGCCGATTTCGTCGGCCGGGCCAAAGCGGTTCTTGACGCTGCGCAGGATGCGGAACTGGTGGCCGCGCTCGCCCTCGAAATAGAGCACCGTGTCGACCATGTGCTCGACCACGCGAGGCCCGGCGATCTGGCCATCCTTGGTGACATGGCCGACCAGCATGACGCTGACGCCTTTTTTCTTGGCGAAACTGACCAGCTCATGCGCCGTGGCGCGGACCTGGGCGACGGACCCCGGCGCGCTTTCCACCGTGTCCAGCCACATGGTCTGGACCGAGTCGATCACCACCAGATCGGGGCGTTCGATGTCGAGCGTCGTCAGGATGTCGCGCAGGTTGGTCTCGGCGGCCAGCTTCACCGGGCTATCGGACAGACCCAGACGTCGCGCCCGCATCCGCACCTGCGCCGTTGCTTCCTCGCCCGAAACATAGATCACCGAAAGCCCGGCGCGGGCGAAACTGGCCGCGGCCTGCAACATCAGCGTGGACTTGCCGATGCCGGGATCGCCCCCCACGAGGGTGGCGCTCGCCCCGACAAGGCCGCCGCCCAGCACCCGGTCAAGCTCCGCGATGCCGGATCCGTCGCGCTCCGGCGGGCGTTCCTCGCTGGCCAGATCGGTCAGCGCCATGCCCTTGCCCTTCATGCCCCCGAGGCCCCGGCTGCCGGGGCCGGTCGAGAGCGGTTTTTCCTCGTGGATCGTGTTCCACTCGCCGCAGGCATCGCAGCGTCCGGCCCATTTCTTGTGGGTGGCGCCGCAGGCGGAACAGACGAACAGGGTGACGGGCTTGGCCATGGCGCGGGCTTAGCCCAAGGCCCCGCGCTTGACCAGTGCCGAGGTGGCGAGGCTGTTGGCGAACGAGGTCAGCACGCAGCCCGTGAACAGCCACAGGCCCCACGCGGGTTCCACCCGTCCAACCCCCACGCCGCGCGCCAGAGTGATGTAGATGGCGATCAGGAACACATCGGCTATGGCCAGCTTGCCGAGAGCCGTCAACGGGCCAAGCAGCCGGCTGTCAGCCCGGCCCAGATGCACAAGCGCCAGCCCGGCGGTCTTCAGGATCGGTGCAACGATGGCAAAAAGCGCCACCACGAGGGCCAGCAGCGCGTCGTCCTGCCACAGGGCCCGGATACCGGACAGCACTGAAATTTCGGACAAGCCGAACAGCGGCAACAACCCCGTCCGCATCAGGGGCGCGACCCATGCCAGCGGAAAGAGCACCAGAAGCGACAGGTTCAGGATTGTGAGGGCAAGGCGCAACATGGGTCAGGCAGATGGCCCGGATCGCTGCGCAGGGCAAGGCCTACCCCGAACAGCTTGCCCCGCCGAGCACGCAGAATTTCGCGCAATGCGGGTGGTTCAGCGCCACCTCGCGCTCTGCCTCGGCCAATGTCTCGCCCATCTCGAACGCCGCGTCATAGGCCAGAAGCGTGCAGGCCAGAACGGTCGGGCGCGCGGCGCCTTTGCGCTTCACGACCATCCGCGACGAGGCGCACATGACGCTGTCGGGCGACTTGCCAAGGATTTCCCAGCAGCCGCTGGTGATCTCGGGCACATCCACGCTTTCATCCATTTCCGGAAACAACACCAGCGCGCCGGGGTCGCTTGCGTCGATCGCGTAGCGCCGGGTCTGGAACAGCCGCGCGAAGGCGGCGCGGGACGCGGCCTCGCTTTCGCCCCACAAGGTGCGGGCCGCGACGGCCATCGTGATGTCCTGATCACGCAGCCAGTCCATGCCGGTCAGCGTCTTGTGGTAGCTGCCCGCGCCGCGCTCGGCATCGTGGTGCACGTCTGACCAATGGTCGAGCGACACCCGCAGGGTCAACTTGCCGGGATGCTCGGCCTGAAGCCGCTCCAGACCCGCGCGCACGCCCGGGCGCATCATCGGCCGCATCGCATTGGTCAGGATCAGCACCTCGTAGCCGCGCATCAGCGCCGCCTCGGCCATGGCGATCATCTCGGGGTTCATGAACGGCTCGCCACCGGTAAAGCCGATTTCGCCCACGCCCCATCTGCGCGCCTCCAACTGGTCGAGGAAGTCCGACACCTCGGCCGCGGTCAGGTAGACCAGCGCATCGTTGGTCGGGCTCGACAGGATATAGCAATTGGCGCATTCGATATTGCACAGCGTGCCGGTGTTGAACCACAGCGTTTGCGGATCGCCGAGCGCCACGCTCGCGCGGGGCTCACCCGTGGCGGTCACCTTCGGGTCGCTGAATTTCTGCGGATCGCGCGTGTCTTTCATCATAGCCTCCTGTCACGTAGCCTACGGCTAAGCGGCTCTGGCCGGAAAGAAAACCGCGGATGGCGGCGCCAACGCCATTGTGATCTTCCGCTGAGAGGCTGGACGTGTCAGGATTATGCGTGTAGTCGTGTCAGGACGGTGCGTGATAGCGCTAACATGATCAAGAAAACAAGCGGCGGCGTCCGTTGCCGCGCAG
>PFEX01000057.1:3437-3962 GCA_002783145.1 Rhodobacteraceae bacterium CG17_big_fil_post_rev_8_21_14_2_50_65_11
CTGGTGATCTTCGGCGCAACGGGCGATCTGGCCCGGCGCAAGATCCTGCCGGGGCTTTACCGCCGCTTCTGGGCCGGGCAGATGCCACCGGGCGCGCGCATCATCGGCGCGGCGCGAACCGACCAGGAAAGTGACGCCTTCCGCAGCACTGTGCGCGACGCGATCGAGGAGTTCGTCGTCGCGGAAAAGCGCGACCCCAAGACGGTTGCGGCGTTCCTTGACGGCCTGTCCTACGTGACGGTGGATGCCATGGGCACAGACGGCTGGCAGGCGCTGAAGGCGCAGATGCGCGACGATGTGGTTCAGGCGTTCTACTTCTCGGTCGCGCCAAGCCTGTTCGGGCCGATTGCCGAGCGGCTGAAAGAAAACGCCATCGCCGACGACGACGCCCGAATCGTGGTGGAAAAGCCCTTCGGGCGCGATCTGCAAACCGCAAGGACGCTCAACGCGACGTTGGCGGCGCATTTCGACGAGGCGCAGATCTACCGGATCGACCACTACCTCGGCAAGGAAACGGTGCAGAAC
>PFEX01000057.1:3983-5151 GCA_002783145.1 Rhodobacteraceae bacterium CG17_big_fil_post_rev_8_21_14_2_50_65_11
GAGCCGCTCTGGAACGCGCAATATATCGACCACGTGCAGATCACCGTGACCGAAACCGTGGGCGTCGAGGGGCGTGGGGCTTATTACGACACCTCCGGCGCGATGCGCGACATGGTGCAGAACCACCTGATGCAGCTTTTGTGCCTGACCGCGATGGAACCGCCGGCGCATTTCGAACCCAACGCGGTCCGCGACGAGAAGCTCAAGGTGATCCGCGCGCTCGACCCGGTGAATCCCAATGACATCGTGCGCGGGCAATACAAGGCCGGCAAGGACGGGGCCAGCTACCGCGAGGAGGCCGAAAACGGCGACAGCCTGACCGAGAGTTTCGTTGCCATGAAGGTGCATGTGTCGAACTGGCGCTGGAATGGAACGCCGTTCTACCTGCGCACCGGCAAGCGGATGAAGGCGCGCATGTCTGAAATCGCCGTGCATTTCAAGGAACCGCCGCACAACATCTTTACCGAGGCCGCCGATCCGCGCAGCAACATCCTGACCATCCGCCTGCAACCCGACGAGGGGATCGACCTGCGCATGACGATCAAGGAACCGGGACCGGGCGGCATGCGACTCGTGGAGGTGCCGATGGACATGAGCTTTGCCGAGGCGCTCGGGCCGGAAGCCGCCGACATTCCCGATGCTTATGAGCGGCTGATCATGGATGTGATCCGGGGCAACCAGACGCTCTTCATGCGCGGCGACGAGGTCGAGGCCGCGTGGGCCTGGACCGATCCGATCATCGCTGGATGGACGACGCGCGAAGATGTACCCTTGCCCTATGATGCCGGCAGCGCAGGGCCGGAGGATGCGTTGATCCTCCTTTACCGTGACAGCCGCCGCTGGAGGGAGATCGCAGGCTGATGGAACTTCTGCAATACCCCGATTCGGAGATGATGATGCTGGACCTTGCCGATGCGCTGGCGAGTGAACTGGCCGGGTATCTGCGGCGCGAGGACAGCGTCAGCTTCTGCGTGCCCGGCGGCACCACGCCGGGGCCGGTCTTCGACGTGCTGGCCGAACAGGCGCTGGACTGGCACCGGGTCAGGGTCTTTCTGTCCGATGAACGCTGGGTGCCGTCCGATGATCCGCGCTCGAACACGAAACTGATTCTCGAACGGCTTGTCACATCGAAGGCGCGGCGGGCAAATTTCGTGCCGCTTTACGCCGG
>PFEX01000057.1:5194-7665 GCA_002783145.1 Rhodobacteraceae bacterium CG17_big_fil_post_rev_8_21_14_2_50_65_11
CGGTGCAGACCGGCTGGCCGATGCGCTCGACGACGATGCGCCGATCCTTGTGCCGATGCGCGGCGGCGGCGCGCCCGAGGCGCGGGTAA
The DNA here is from genome assembly GCA_002783145.1 of Rhodobacteraceae bacterium CG17_big_fil_post_rev_8_21_14_2_50_65_11. Lineage (GTDB taxonomy): Bacteria > Pseudomonadota > Alphaproteobacteria > Rhodobacterales > Rhodobacteraceae > Nioella. Next base: position 5,284 of record PFEX01000057.1, read on the forward strand.
CGCTGTCAGCGCGGGTGTTGAAGGCGGCGCTGTCGACCCATATCGTGATCACCGGGGACGCAAAGCGCGCGGCGCTGGAAAAGGCGCAAACCCTGCCGGTGGAAGAGGCCCCTGTGCGCGCGGTTCTGTCCGGCGCGACGGTGCACTGGGCGCCCTAGGCTTTGCCCCGCAACCCATTGAAATACCAAAGGAAGGATGTCGCCCATGTCCATCTGGGACGATCTGAAAGCGCATGACGCGGCCAAGTCCGGCCGCACCATTGCCGATCTCTTCAAGGCCGATCCGGGCCGGTTTGGATGCTTCAGCCGCACCACTGACGACATTCTGTTCGATTTTTCCAAGACCGGCATCGACACCGCCGCGCTGTCGCTTCTTGTCGAACTGGCGCGGCAGCGACGGGTCGAGGACCGGCGTGAGGCGATGTTCACCGGCGCGCCGATCAACGAGACCGAGGGCCGTGCGGTGCTGCACAGCGCCCTGCGCGCACCCGGCGGCATGGTCGAGGTGGCGGGGCAGAACGTCATGCCCGATGTCATGGCAACCCGCGACCGGATGGCTGCCTTTGCCGGCGCCGTGCGCGAGGGCCGGATTGCGGGGCAGGGCGGGCCTTACACGGATGTGGTCAATATCGGCATCGGCGGATCTGACCTCGGACCGGCCATGGCGACGCTTGCGCTTTCCCCCTTCCATGACGGGCCGCGCCTGCACTACGTGTCGAACGTCGATGGCGCGCATATTCACGACACGCTGCACGGGCTTGATCCGACGCGCACGCTGGTCATCGTCGCCTCCAAGACCTTCACCACCATCGAAACGATGACCAATGCCCGCACCGCGCGCGACTGGATGGCCGGCGCCGTCGCCACCCCCGCCCAGCAGTTCGTGGCGCTGTCCACCGCCGCCGACCTGACGGCGGAATTCGGAATCAAACCGGAGCGCGTCTTCGGGTTCGAGGACTGGGTCGGCGGGCGCTATTCCATCTGGGGGCCGATTGGCCTTGGCCTGATGCTGGCCGTGGGACCGCGCAATTTCGGGGATTTCCTTGCCGGCGGCCACGCGATGGACAGCCATTTCCGGCAGGCCGACCTTGCCGACAACCTGCCGGTTCTGCTGGCCCTCGTCGGCATCTGGCACAACCAGGTGCAGGGCCACGCCACCCGCGCGGTGCTGCCCTATGACCAGCGGCTGCTGCGCCTGCCGGCCTACCTGCAACAGTTGGAAATGGAGAGCAACGGCAAGCGCGTGTCGATGGACGGCGCCGACCTCGCGATGCAGTCCGGCCCCGTCGTCTGGGGCGAGCCCGGCACCAACGGCCAGCATGCTTTTTACCAGTTGATCCACCAGGGCACCCGCGTCGTGCCCTGTGAGTTCCTCGTTGCGGCCGAGGGGCATGAACCGGACCTTGCCCACCACCACCGCCTGCTGGTCGCCAATTGCCTCGCGCAATCGGAGGCGCTGATGCGCGGGCGCAGCCTTGAGGAGGCGCGCGCGATCATGGCTGCCAAGGGCCTGTCGGGGGCGGAGCTTGACCGGCAGGCGCGCCACCGCGTCTTTCCCGGCAACCGCCCCTCCACGACGCTGATCTATCCCAGGCTGACACCGTTCGTTCTGGGCCAGATCATCGCGCTTTATGAACATCGCGTGTTCGTCGAGGGCGCGATCCTCGGTATCAACAGCTTCGACCAATGGGGGGTGGAGCTTGGCAAGGAGCTGGCCAAGACCCTGGAACCGGTGCTGAGCGGCGCGGCGGATGGCGCCGGCAAGGATGGCTCCACCCTCGGGCTGGTGGCCTGGGCGAAGGCACACGGGCTGGGATGATCGTCTGACAGCGGCGAATGTTGGACGCGGGGCGGGCGGGTGCTATTTCCGATCGGGGAGGGCGCATTAACCGCTTCCGCAAATGTTCTTCTTGTGTTCTTTTGGTCGCATGGGCACGATTCTCTGGTTCAAACGGGATTTGCGGGTGGAGGATAACCCGGCGATGGCGCTTGCGGCGTCCGGCGACGGCCTTGTCTTGCCGCTTTATATCGTAGAGCCCGCGGACTGGGCGCAGCCCGACCGATCAGCTCGGCAATGGCGCTTTATCGCCGAAGGGCTTGCCGGGTTGCGCGACGATCTGGTCCGCCTCGGCGCACCTTTGCTGGTGCGGATCGGTGACGCGGTGGAGGTGCTGGACGCGTTGCGCCGTGACCCCGGCCTCACCCGGCTGGTCAGTCACGAGGAAACCGGCAACCTGTGGAGCTTCGCGCGCGACCGGCGTGTCGCGGCGTGGGCGCGCGCCCACGGCGTGGCGTGGCACGAAATCCCGCAGCCGGGCATCGCGCGCGGGCTGATGCATCGGCGCGGTTGGCAGGCGCGGCGCGACAAGGCGATGCGGGCGGG
>PFEX01000084.1:0-3828 GCA_002783145.1 Rhodobacteraceae bacterium CG17_big_fil_post_rev_8_21_14_2_50_65_11
CCGCCTTTCGGCGATCGATCTGATGCCGCCCGAGGCCGACGGCATCATCTCCTGGGCCGCGGCCGAGCTGGGTCTGCGCGAGCGCACGCAGACCGACATCTACGCCGAGTTCGTGGGCAAGTGCGAGGAGCTCATGGCCGAACACCGGGGTGAGCTCGAGTTCGCGATCCCGGCGTTTTCGAGCTTCAACCGCTACTCGATCCGGCTGGCGCGGCTGACCCGGCGGCTCGATGAGACCCGCCAGATCGTCTCGGCGCTGTCAGCCAGTTTCGACGCCAAGGACAGCGACGATCTGACCATCATGACCGCCGAGACGATCAAGGCGCTGGTGCTGCACATGCTGGGCGACGGCGCTGACGGCATCGCGCCGAAAGACGCCATGCTGCTCGCCACCGCCTTCAAGTCGGCAGCGCAGGCGCAGAGCATTTCGACCGATCGCCGCCGCAAGGTCGAGGCGGAGTTCGAGAGCCGCATCGGAACGGCTGTCGAGACGGTGGCGCGGGCCAAGGGCCTGACGGTGGAAACCGCCGAGGCCATCAAGGCGCAGATCCTGGGGGTGGCGTGATGACCGCCCCGATCTCTGCCGCCGAATGGGAGCGCCAGCGCCGCGCCGCAACCGAGGCGCTGCCTGTGGTCATTGCCCAGGTTGGCTTGCCCAAGGTGCTGCTGCCCTATCAGGCGCGCACCGTGTCGCTGCTGGATGGCACGTGCCCGGTTCTGTTCGTGGAAAAGTCGCGCCGGATCGGCCTGACGTGGGGTCTGGCCGCCTATGGTGCCCTGCGCGCCGGTCGCCAGAAGGCGGCGGGCGGCATGGACGTGATGTACATCTCGTATTCGCGCGAGATGACCCGCGAGTTCATTGACGCTTGTGCGATGTGGGCCCGGGCTTTCGACGTGGCAGCGGGCGAGATCGAAGAGACGCTGTTTGACCAGGACGACGCCGACAAGGCGATCAACGCCTTCCGCATCAAGTTTGCCTCTGGCTTCGAGATCATGGCGCTCAGTTCGGCCCCGCGCGGGCTGCGCGGCAAGCAGGGCGTGATCATCATCGACGAGGCGGCCTTCGTTGACAGCCTGCCGGAACTTCTGAAGGCGGCGCTGGCGTTTCTGATGTGGGGCGGTCAGGTCGTGGTCTGTTCGACCCATGACGGGGTTGACAATGCGTTCAACGCGACAATCCAGGACATCCTCGCCGGGCGGTCAAAATACCAGCATATCCGCATCGACTTCGATCAGGCGCTGACCGAGGGGCTGTATCAGCGCATCTGTCTGGTCACCGGCAAGGCGTGGTCGGCGGCGTCAGAGGCGGCCTGGCGGCAGGACATCATCGACTTCTACGGCGATGGCGCTGACGAGGAACTCTTTTGCATCCCGTCGTTGTCGTCGGGCTCATGGTTGCCAGCGCCCTTGATCGAAGCGCGCATGGTGGTCAAGACGCCGGTGCTGCGGCTGGAACTGCCACCGGACTACATGTTCCGCGCGCGCCTGCAACAGGCCGCGGTGATGGCCCCTTTTCTCGAAGCGTTGCGGGCGCAGCTCGCAGCCCTTGATCTCGGGCCGCAGTTTGCCTTCGGCTTCGACTTTGCCCGCGTGGCCGACCTCACAGCCGGGTCTTTAATCGCCATTGAACAGCGCCTGAAACGCCGCGAGGTTCTGGCGTTTGAATTGCGCAACGTGCCGGGGGTCGAGCAAAAGCAGATCGTGCGGATGATCTTGCAGTGCGTGCGCGCCCGCCTTGTAGGGGCCGCGTTTGACGCCACCGGAATGGGCTGGACCGTGGCCGAAGATCTGGGCCGGGAGTTTGGCCTGCGCGAAGACCCGCAAGGTTCCGGCCTGGTGATGGCGGTCAAATTCTCCGAAGAATGGTACCGGCTGCACATGCCGCCGCTGAAGGCCGCGATTGAAGACGACATGATGGACCTGATCGCCGATGCCGAGCATCTGTCCGATCTGCGCGCCGTCAAGCTGGTGCGCGGGATCGCCCGCGTGCCTGCCCTGCGGGACGGCACCACGGGCAGGAAGCGCCACGGCGACCACGCAATTGCCGTCGCCCTCGCCCATTGGGCCAGCCGCCAGCGCTTTGTCGAATATGGCTATCAGGCGGTGCCGCGCGGCCAGAGCCAGAGTGGGAAACCGGGCCTGACCCCCGAAGATGATGATTTGCGTGCCCGCGACTGGTTCACTCCGCCGCTCGGCGCTGGCTTGCGGGGGGGCATCTGATGCGGTGGCTGTTCCGGACCACAATGCGCGGCCTCGGTGGTTTGGCGGGCGATCTCGGGCTTTGGCTCTATTGGGCCGGGAAACATGGGCAGCAACGCTGCCACAGAAGGAGCAAGCCATGAAATCCCCCGTCCTGCTGGATGCCTATGGCAAACCGATCGAACGCAAGGCGCTGACCCAGGAGGTGGCGGCGGCGAGCTATGGCGGGGTGCGCAGCCCGATCACCGGCTATCCCGGCGACGGTCTGACCCCGGCCACGCTGGCCGCGATCCTGCGCGAGGCGGATGCGGGCGACCCGCTGCGCTATCTCGAACTGGCCGAAACCATTGAAGAGCGGGATCTGCATTACCTCGGGGTGCTGGGCACCCGCCGCCGCGCGGTCAGCCAGATCGAGGTGACCGTTGAAGCCGGGTCGGATGCGCCAGAGCATGAAACCCATGCCCAGATGGTGCGCGACTGGCTGAAGCGCGACGCGTTGCAGGAAGAGCTGTTCGATATCCTTGACGCGGTCGGCAAGGGCTATTCGTTCACCGAGGTAACGTATGAGGAGTCGGAAGGCCAATACCTGCCGCGCCTCGAGCCCCGTGACCCGCGCTGGTTCCGGTTTGATCGCCGCGACATGACCACGCCGATGCTGCTGGTCGAGGGCGGGCAGGAAGAACCCCTGAAGGCGGGCAAATTCATCTTTGCCCGGATGCAGGCAAAGTCGGGCCTGCCGGTGCGCGGCGGTATCGCCCGTGCCGCGCTCTGGGCGTATCTCTTCAAGATGTACACCCAGCGTGACTGGGCGATCTTCAGCCAGACTTACGGCCAGCCGGTGCGGGTCGGCAAGTTCGGGGCCGGTGCCACGGCAGAGGACAAGGCCACGCTGTTCCGGGCGGTGGCCAATATCGCCGGGGATTGCGCGGCGATCATCCCGGAGTCAATGATGATCGAGTTCATCGAGAGCGGCAATGTCGGCGCGGGCCACGGCATGTACAAGGAGCGGGTCGAATTCCTTGATCAGCAGGTCTCCAAGGCCGTGCTGGGCCAGACGGCGACCACGGATGCGGTGGTGGGCGGCCTGGGGTCGGGCAAAGAGCATGGCGACGTGCGCGCCGACATCAAGAGCGCGGATGCCAAGGTGCTGGCCGCGGTGTTGAACCGTGATCTGATCCGGATCTGGGTGCAGATGGAATTTGGCCCGCAGCGGGTCTATCCGCATCTGCGCATCGAAGACCCGCAACAGGAAGACCTGAAGGCGTTGGCCGATGCACTGGGCCCGCTGATCGACCGCGGCCTTGAAGTCGAGCAGGCAACCATGCTGCAGCGCTTTGGTCTGCCGGAACCCCGGAAAGGGGCCAAAATGCTGCGGCCAGCGCTCGCGGGCGCACTGCCGACGGACACTCCCGGTCCGGATCGCGAGATTAAACGGGTTTCAGGCGAAATTAAACGGGGTGACGCCCTTCCGGGCACATCGGCCGCCCTGAATGCGCAAGGGCCGTCAGCGGGCAAAAATCAGGGGTCTGATCCGGTGGACCATCTGACCGCCCGGCTGGCGATCGAGGCCGCCCCGGCGATGGCAATGATGCTGGGGCGGATCGAGGCAATGCTGGCGGCGGCGGGCAG
>PFEX01000084.1:3845-4564 GCA_002783145.1 Rhodobacteraceae bacterium CG17_big_fil_post_rev_8_21_14_2_50_65_11
GGATGCTGGCCGCGCACGGGGCCGGGCGCGTGGCGGTTGATGAGGCCGCCGGGTGAGCGACATCGCCGCCAGCTTTCGCCGCCCGTTTGACGCGCAGGTCGCGGCCTACCGGCGGCGGCTTGGCAATCTGGTGCCGACCGCGCGGTGGGATGATCTCTCGCACGCCGAGCACGACCGCGCCTTCGTGGTGGCGGGGGCGGTCAAGGCCGACCTGCTGGCCGACCTGGGGGCGGCGGTGGACCGGGCGATCAGCGAGGGCACCGGGTTCGAGGCGTTCAAGACCTCGTTTCGCACCATCGTCGAACAGCACGGCTGGCACGGCTGGACCGGCGAAGGCACGGCCAGGGGCGAGGCGTGGCGGATGCGGGTGATCTACCGCACCAACATGCTGACCAGCTACGCGGCGGGCCGCATGGCGCAACTGGTGGACGGCAAATTCAAATTCTGGGTCTACCGGCACGGCAACGCGCTGGAACCACGTCTGCTGCATCTGGCGTGGAATGGCACCGCGTTGCCGCCGGATCATCCGTTCTGGGCGACCCACTATCCGCCGAACGACTGGGGCTGCACCTGCTATGTGACCGGTGCGCGCACCGAGGCCGGGATCCGGCGGGTGGGCGGCGACCCGGGCAAGCAACTGCCGGACGGCTGGGAGGGGCTGAACCCGAAGACCGGCACGCCGGCCGGGGTGGGCAAGGGCTGGGACTACGCGCCGGGGG
>PFEX01000084.1:4593-5479 GCA_002783145.1 Rhodobacteraceae bacterium CG17_big_fil_post_rev_8_21_14_2_50_65_11
CGGTTGATGACGTGCTGGCGGCGGTCCGGGCCAAGGCGGAGGTGCTGCCACCGCAGATCGCGGGCGATCTGATCCAGAGCATGGTGCAGTCAGAGGCTTTCGCGGGTTGGTTTGCTGCGCCACGTGGGGTTTGGCCACTGGCACGGATCACAACCGAAGATGCGGCGGCACTCGGCGCGCGCACCACGATCGCCGATCTGTCCGCCGAGACTGCGCGAAAGCAGGCACTCGTTCATGGCGATCTTACGGCGGCAGACTATGCCATGGCCCAGACGGTTGTCGATCATGCGACGCGGCGCATCCAAGACACGCCGCAATCTCTGATCTACCTGCTGATTGAGCCGGGCAGCCAGGGCCATGTGCTGGTGGTAAAGGCCACGCGATCCGGCGAGGGGCTGTTTGTCACCAGCTTCCGACGTCTGAGCCGGGACGCGGCCCGGCGGGACCGGGAACTGAACCGGCTGCTGGGAAAGGCGCTGCCGTGATGCGGGTGGCAGGGCCCCCCGCCCGGTTGCCCGGAAACCCTGCATGGCGCTCCGATCCGAAGATCGTGCTACGGCCGGGAGAATATTACCGTGTCACACCCGCAGACAGAACATAGGCAGCAGAATGAGCGAAAGCAACAGGCCCACCACCGTCACCATCGGCCCGGCCACCCTTATGTGCGGCGATGCGCTGGCGCTGCTGGCGGCGGGCAGGCTGGGCTGCGATGCCATCATCAGCGATCCGCCTTACGGCATCAGCTATCAGCACGGGGGGGGCGATGATCACCATTGAACTCAAGGATGCCGAACTTCAGGCGGCGCTGTCCGGGCTGGAGGCGCTGCTCGCGGACCTCAGCCCGGTGATGAACGAGATCGGCGATTTTCTGGTGACCGCGACCAAG
>PFEX01000084.1:5502-6264 GCA_002783145.1 Rhodobacteraceae bacterium CG17_big_fil_post_rev_8_21_14_2_50_65_11
CGCCCGAAGGCAGTCCCTTCGCCCCGCGCTCGGCCGCCACGCTGGCGATCTATGCCAGGCGCAAGATCACATTCGGCCCCACGCCGCTGCGGCAGAGCGGTGATATGGGGCAGCAGATTGCCCACAGCTACGGGCCAGACAGCGTCCAGGTCGGATCGAACGCGATCCAGGCGGCGGTGATGCAGTTCGGGGCGGTGAAGGGCGCGCTCGGGGCTTATTTCTACACCGGCAAGGGTGGCGGCCATGTCGATGGCTCCAGCCCCTGGGGCGACATCCCGGCGCGCCCCTTTCTCGGGCTGTCGGATGAGGACCGCAGCGGGATCCTCGACATCGTCAGTGAAGCCCTGGCGGCGGCGCGGCAGGCTTGACCGGCGGGGCGGGCCGGATCATGGTCTGACCTGAAGCCGGTTGTTCCGGCGCCGCCAGCACGTGCTGCTCTGCCCCACGGCGACACCCCCGAAACTGCATCCCCCGGCACAAGGCGGCGGCGGTGTGGCATCAACGGGGCATGACAAAGAGCCCCGACACCCGCCTGTTCACCGCGACGCTTGCGGCACTCGACCTTCCCGAAACGGATGGCGTGCCGGAGTGGGTGCATCTGTTGCCGATCGACGGCGAAATCCGCACGTTCGACGGCCGGGGCCCGTTCCGGGTCGCCGACGCGGAGGCGGTTATCACCGCCTCGTTGTTTGCCGATCCCCGCGAGGCGAACGGCCTGATCGTTGATGAAAACCACGCCTCGGAACTGGCCGCTGGCAAAGG
>PFEX01000084.1:6325-7888 GCA_002783145.1 Rhodobacteraceae bacterium CG17_big_fil_post_rev_8_21_14_2_50_65_11
GGGCACGTCGCCTGGAATGCCGCCGGCCGCGCATTGCTGGCGGATCAGTCCTATCGCGGCATCAGCCCGGTCATCATCCACGACGCAGAGTATCGGGTCTTGCGGATCAAGAATGCCGCTCTGGTCAATTATCCCAACCTGCGCGGGCTTACCGCGCTCAATCAGGAGCAATCCATGGATCTGACAAAGCTGGCCGAAGCCCTCGGCCTGCCCGTCACCGCGACGATCAACGAGATGGTCGCCGCTGCCGCCAAGCTGCAAGGCAGTGGCCAGTCTGAAGTCGAAGTGCAGGCGGCGATGGCCGAGATTGCCACAGCCCTGGGGGTGTGCGGCACCGACCGCGCGGCGATCGTGGCGGCGGCGCAGGCCCGAAACACCGCGCCGCCGGCCGAGATTGCCGCGCTGCAGGCCGAGCTGACCACGGTGGCCAGCCAATTGAGCGCGCTGCAATCTGAGGGTGCCAAAGCCAAAGCCACCGCCTTCGTCGATGGTGAAATCACCAGGGGCCGCGTCGGCGTGAAGCCGCTGCGCGACCACTACATCGCGATGCACATGCAAGACGCTGCCCGCGTCGAAAAAGAGATCGGCGCGCTGCCGGTCCTTGGTGGCGGCAATCAGGCCACGGCTGGGCCGCCCGCCAATGGCGGCGAAATCACCGCGCTGAATGCCGAGCAGATCACGGCCGCCAACCGGCTGGGCCTTGGCCATGACGCCTATCTCGCGACGCTCAAGGCCGAGCGCGCCAATCAGGAGCAAAACCGATGACCGCACTGACCCAGGACCGCAACACCCCCCAGGCGATGGGCGACATCGACGTCGGGCTTCTCGGGGCCAACCAGACGATCCACGCCGGGTCGATCCTGATGCGCAACGCCTCGGGGCATCTGATCGCGGGCGCCACCGCCACCGGCGCGTTCGGGGTGGGCCGTGCCGAGGCGGCGGGTACCAGCACCACCGCCGGGGTGACCAACCAGCGCTATAGCCCTGGCATCTTCCGCTTCGCCAACTCGGCCGCCGGCGATCTGATCGCCACCGCCGACATCGGGGCCGCCTGTTACATCGTCGATGACCAGACCGTCGCCAAGACCTCGGCCACCGCCACCCGTTCGCCCGCAGGCATCGTCGACAACGTGGACGCCATTGGCGTCTGGGTCCGGTTCGACGAAGCCCTGACCCGCGCCATGCTGTCGTAAGGAGCACCCCATGATCATCAATTCCGCCAACCTTGACGCCCTGCGCGTCGGCTTCAAGACCTCGTTCCAGGGGGCCTTCAATGCGGTGCCGTCGCTGCGCGACCGGGTCGCAACAACCATCCCGTCGAGCGCCAGCGAGAACATCTACGGCTGGCTTGGCGAGCTCAGCTCGATGCAGAAATGGCTCGGGCCGCGCACCATCGACAACCTCAAGAACAGCGACTACCGGATCCGCAACGAGGCCTGGGAAAAGACCGTCGGGGTCGATCGCAACGATATCGAGGACGATACGCTGGGCCAGTATGCGACCCGCTTCGACATGCTGGGCCGCGCCGCCGCGCGCCACCCCGAGCAACTGGTGTTCGCGGCG
>PFEX01000180.1 GCA_002783145.1 Rhodobacteraceae bacterium CG17_big_fil_post_rev_8_21_14_2_50_65_11
CTGCGAGGTTGGCCTGAGCCTCCTGCGCAATCGGCACATCGGCGGCGAGGAAGCAAAGGTTTCTGGCGGCGGGCATGGCATCTCCGGCAGTCTTGGGTCGCGGCCAGTGTTCACCCGCAACGGCCGGAAACTCAATCCCGGATTCGGGCGCGACGGCGGCGAAGTTTCCGATAGTGGACGGTGCTGAGACAAGATGCGCCGGTTTCCGGGCTTTCCCCGGCGCCCTTGTTTGGCTAGATGACGCGGAACCCGCAGCGCCTTTTCAAAGGAGACAGGCCATGAACGCGCCCCACCGCGACACTGGATTCTTCACCGAGACCCTCGCCGACCGTGACCCGGAGATCTTTGGCGCCATCACCAGGGAGCTTGGCCGCCAGCGCGACGAGATCGAGCTTATCGCCTCGGAAAACATCGTCAGCCGCGCGGTGATGGAGGCGCAAGGCTCGGTCATGACCAACAAGTATGCCGAGGGCTATCCGGGCCGTCGCTACTATGGCGGGTGCCAGTTCGTCGACATTGCCGAGACTCTGGCCATCGACCGTGCCAAGCAGCTTTTCGGCTGCGAATTTGCCAACGTGCAGCCCAATTCCGGCAGCCAGGCCAACCAGGGTGTGTTCACCGCGCTCCTGCAACCGGGCGATACCATTCTGGGCATGAGCCTTGATGCCGGCGGCCACCTGACCCACGGCGCCCGGCCCAACCAGTCGGGCAAGTGGTTCAACGCCATCCAGTACGGCGTGCGCCAGCAAGACAACATGATCGACTACGATCAGATCGCCGCGCTGACCGCCGAACACAAGCCGAAGATGATCATCGCCGGCGGTTCCGCGATCCCGCGCCACATTGACTTCGCCCGGATCCGCGAGATTGCCGACACGGTCGGCGCCTATGTTCTGGCCGACGTCGCGCATTTCGCCGGGTTGATCGCAGCGGGCCTCTACCCGGATCCGTTCCCGCACGCGCATGTCGTCACCACCACGACGCACAAAACCCTGCGCGGGCCGCGCGGCGGCATGATCCTGACCAATGACGAGGGGCTGGCCAGGAAGGTGAACTCCGCGATTTTCCCCGGCATTCAGGGCGGCCCGCTGATGCATGTCATCGCGGGCAAGGCCGTCGCCTTCGGCGAAGCGCTGCGCCCCGGTTTCAAGGCCTATCAGGCACAGGTGATCAAGAACGCGCAGACGCTGGCCGATCAGTTGATGAAGGGCGGGCTGGACATCGTCACCGGTGGCACCGACTGCCACGTGATGCTGGTGGACCTGCGCCCCAAGGGCGTGAAGGGCAACGCAACCGAGAAAGCGCTGGAGCGGGCCCATATCACCTGCAACAAGAACGGCATCCCGTTCGATCCCGAGAAACCGACGGTGACGTCGGGCATCCGCCTCGGCACCCCGGCGGGCACCACCCGCGGCTTCGGCACGGACGAGTTCCGCCAGATTGCCGACTGGATCGTCGGTGTGGTGGACGGGCTCGCTGCAAACGGTGAAGACGGCAATGGCGAGGTTGAGGCCAGGGTGAAAGCCGAGGTCGAGGCGCTCTGCGCAGGGTTCCCGATCTACCCCGATCTCTGACCCCGAAAACCGTGGCGACACCCTCGGCCGAGGACAGCCCCACAAGGGCTGGAGGAGGCTGCGGGTCGCCGCGCGACGCGGCGAAACCGGGATCGGCACCCGGTCAGGCGGTGACCGCCTTGCGCACCATGTCCCAGTAGATCGCTTCCACATCCGCGCGCGACAATCGCCCGCCCTCGCGATACCAGGTGTTGACCCCGGTCAGCATCGCGATGATCGCCATCGTCGCCAGCTTGCTGTCGGCCAGTGCGAAATCCCCGCTGGCCTGCCCGGCCTTCAGGATCGTCTGCAACCGGTCCTCATACTGGTGCCGCAACGCTTCGATCGCCGCGAAATTGCCCGTCTCAAGGTTGCGCAGCTCCATGTAGGCGATGAAGACAAGCTCCGGCCGGTCGATATGATAGCGGATGTGGTGGCGGCAGAACGCTTCCAGTTGCGCCTCCGGTGCCGCGTCGGGCAGTTGCAAATGACCGAGCAAATGCTCGAGATGGGCGCGCATCAGGTCGTAAAGCAGCGTCTGCTTGTCCGGCGTGTAAAGATAGAGCGCGCCCGCCTGCACCCCCACCTCGCGCGCGATCTGCCGCATCGAGACGGCCGCGTAGCCGTGCTGCGCGAAAAGCCGCAATGCCGCGTCACGAATCCTCGGGCCGGTGGTTTCCGCGTGAGAGCCTTGCTTGCGTGCCATGCGGGCAAGGTAGCCCGCCCGGACCGATCGGGACAAGAGGATATGAACAGTCGTTCAATTCATCTCGCGCGACCTTGCGTGTTTGCAACCCGCCGGAGGAGGGGCAATGACGGGTCGGGGCGTTTGCCGGACGCTGGTGCGAGGCGCCCGATTGCCAGACCGCGGGATGGCGATCCGACACTTGTCCAAGGCGCGTTTGCCAGATGCCAGCCAAATCCGCGAAAGCCCGGTTCTGCGCGCTGTCGTCACAAAATCGCCAGCCCGTCAGCGCGGTCTGGCAATCGCGCGGCGCCTGCGGTGCCATTCGCGCGAGGGCGCACCACCCCACCAGCCGCTGCGTTGCGAAGGGCTGCCCGACGCCCTTGTACGGACCACGACGAAACCACACCCTTTCATCAGGTGGCTTCATCAGGTGGCGAACGCGTCGGCGGGATCGGCTGGACCTGCCCCCTGCCCTCGCGCTAACGTGCCATTGACGCCACCAGCCGGGGACCGCCATGCGCGCCGCACTCTTCCTGTCACTCATCTTGCTGATCCCCGCCTGTTCGCTCGGCGCGCCCGAACTCGATGCCTCGATCACGGAAACCAGCCGCGCCGCGCCGTGGCCGGACCTGGTGCCGCTCGGCCCGCTTCTGGTGGGCGCCGCGGCGCTGACCCCGCGCACCGCCGAGGCGGAGGGACGCAGCCTCGAGGCGCGCGCCGCCGACCTGCGCCGCAGGGCTGCACGACTTCGGGCGCTGCCGCTCGGCTAGGCGTCCCCGCCGGCCGCGCGCCACGTCGCGTTGCACCCTGCGCGCGAAGCCGCTAACAGGGGTCGACGCATCAGTCCAGACAGCCGGAGGATCCTTCATGACTGACCCGCTTCGCCTTGGCATCGCCGGGCTCGGGACCGTGGGCGTGGGCGTCGTGAAGATCGTCCAGAGCCACGCGGACCTTCTGGCCGCGCGCGGCGGGCGCCCGGTGACGATCTCGGCAGTCTCTGCCCGCTCGCGCGAAAAGGATCGCGGCGTCGATATCTCGGACTACGACTGGGAAGATGATCCCGTCGTGCTTGCCAGGCGCGATGACGTGGATGTGCTGGTTGAACTCATGGGCGGCGAGGACGGCCCGGCCAAGGCCGCGACCGAAGCCGCGATCGCGGCGGGCAAGGACGTGGTCACCGCCAACAAGGCGATGCTGGCCCATCACGGGCAGGCGATGGCCGAGGCGGCCGAGGCCGCAGGCCGCGTGATCCGCTTCGAGGCTGCCGTCGCCGGCGGCATCCCGGTGGTGAAAGCGCTGACCGAGGGTCTGGCGGGCAACCGGATCACCCGTGTCATGGGCGTCATGAACGGCACCTGCAACTACATCCTGACACGGATGCAGTCGGCGGACCTGAGCTACGACGAGGTGTTCGACGAGGCCAGCCAACTCGGCTTTCTGGAGGCCGACCCGAACCTTGATGTCGGCGGCATCGACGCCGGCCACAAACTGGCGCTGCTGTCCTCCATCGCCTACGGCACCAAGGTCGATTTCGGCGGTGTCGCGCTGGAGGGGATCGGGCAGGTCACCATCGAGGATATCAACCAGGCCGCCGAACTTGGCTTTCGGATCAAGCTTCTGGGTGTGGCGCGCCTGTCCGGGCGCGGGCTGGAACAGCGCATGACACCCTGCCTCGTGCCCGCCAACAGCCCGTTCGGCCAGCTTGAGGGCGGCACCAACATGGTGGTGCTGGAAGGCGACAGCGTCAACCAGATCGTGCTCAGCGGCCCCGGTGCCGGCGAGGGCCCGACCGCCAGTGCCGTCCTCTCGGACATTCTGGACATCGCGCGCGGCATCCGCGTCTCCACCTTCGGCCAGCCCGCGACCGGACTTGTCGCGGCCACCCGCGCCAGCGTCGCCACGGCGGCCCCCTATTACCTGCGCCTTGCCTTGCGCGACAAGCCGGGCGCCCTGGCCAAGGTCGCCGCGACACTCAGCGATTGCGGCATCTCCATCGACCGGATGCGACAACGCAGCCATGGCGGCGAGGATGCGCCGGTGCTGATCGTGACCCACAAGGTTGCCGCGCCCTCGCTTCAGGACGCGCTGGAGGCGCTGCCGAAGACCGATGTCGTCACCGGCCACCCCGTCGCCCTCAGGATCGAGGATGTCTGACCTGCCGCCAACGTCACCGTCCCTGCGACGCCCCCGACAGAACCCTGACGTCGCAACAGATTTTAAACCCGCAAAACCATAGACCGGAGCCGTCCATGTCCCATCTCGTTGATTTCAATGACCGAATGCTTTCACTCGGGCTTGCCCGCGTGTCCGAGGCCGCCGCCATTGCCTGCGCCGGCCTGGTCGGACGCGGTGACGAAAAGGCGGCCGATCAGGCCGCGGTGAACGCCATGCGCGACCAGCTCAACAAGCTCGACATCTCGGGCGTCGTGGTGATCGGCGAAGGCGAGCGCGACGAGGCGCCGATGCTGTTCATCGGCGAAGAGGTGGGCAACGGCTCCGGCCCTGCCGTGGACATCGCACTCGATCCGCTGGAAGGCACCACGCTGACCGCCAAGGACATGCCCAACGCGCTGACCGTGATCGCCATGGGGCCGCGCGGGTCGATGCTGCACGCGCCCGACGTCTACATGGACAAGCTCGCCATCGGGCCGGGCTACCCCGAGGGCGTCGTGACGCTGGACATGGACCCGGCAACGCGGGTCTCGGCGCTGGCCCGTGCCAAGGGCTGCCTGCCGTCCGATATCACCGTCTGCATTCTCGAACGTCCCCGCCACCAGCAGATGATTGAAGAGGTGCGCGGCACCGGCGCGGCGATCCGGCTGATCACCGATGGCGACGTTGCGGGCGTGATGCATTGCGCAGAGCCCGAAGTCACCGGCATCGACATGTACATGGGATCCGGCGGCGCGCCCGAGGGCGTTCTGGCCGCCGCCGCGCTGAAATGCATGGGCGGGCAGATCCTTGGCCGCCTGACCTTCCGCAACGACGAAGAACGCGCCCGTGCTGCAACGGCCGGGATCACCGATCTCGACAAGATCTACACGCGCGAAGAGATGGTGACGCGGGACGTGATCTTTGCCGCCACCGGTGTGACCGACGGCTCGCTCGTCGATGGCCTCAAGCGCGAGGTCGGCTGGCTGACCACCGACACGCTGCTGATGCGGTCCAAGACCGGATCGGTGCGCCGCATGGTCTACCGCACGCCGCGCGGCTAGGCGCATGGCGGGCGCGTTTCTCGGGGTCGATCCGTCCCTGACCGGGCGGCGCTGGATCAGCTTGACACCGGAACAGGACCGCCTGGCGGAGGCGCTTGCGCAGCGTGCCGACCTGGCGCCACCGGTGGCCCGCGTGCTGGCGCGGCGCGGCGTCACGCCCGAGGCGGCGCCGGGCTTTCTGGCCCCGTCCCTGCGCGACCTGCTGCCGGATCCGCGCCGCCTGCGCGACATGCAAACCGCCGCGACGCGCTTTCTTCAAGCCGTCAAGGGACGCGAGCGGATCGCGATTTTCGCCGATTACGATGTCGATGGTGGCAGTTCGGCGGCGCTGCTGATCGACTGGCTGCGCCGGATGGGGCGGCCGGCGACGCTTTACGTGCCCGACCGGATCGACGAGGGCTACGGCCCCAACGACGCGGCGATGGCGGTGCTTGCCCGCGACCATGACCTGATCGTCTGCGTCGATTGCGGAACCCTGTCGCAGGGGCCGATCGCCGCCGCCAAGGGGGCCGATGTCATCGTGCTGGACCACCACCTCGGCGGTGCGGATCTGCCCGACTGCGTGGCGGTGGTGAACCCCAACCGGCAGGACGAAGACGGCACGCTTGGCCATCTTTGTGCCGCCGCCGTGGTCTTCCTGATGCTGGTCGAGGCCAACCGCCAGATGCGCGACGCGGGCGCGACCGGCCCCGAGCTGATGGCGATGCTCGACCTCGTGGCGCTGGCGACGGTCGCCGACGTGGCGCAACTGACCGGGGTCAACCGCGCCTTCGTACGGCAGGGCCTGACGGTGATGGCGCGGCGACAGCGCCCCGGCCTCGTGGCGCTGTCGGATGTGGCGCGGCTCGACCGGGCACCAACCGCCTATCACCTCGGTTACGTTCTTGGCCCCCGGATCAACGCCGGCGGGCGCATTGGACAGGCCGACCTTGGCGCGCGGCTGCTGTCCACGGTCGATACGGGCGAGGCAATGCGGATCGCGCAGCGGCTTGAAACGCTCAACACCGACCGGCGAGAGATCGAGACGGCGGTGCGCGACGCAGCGCTTGCGCAGGCCGAGGCGCGCGGTCTCGATGCACCGCTGGTCTGGGCCGCCGAGGATGGCTGGCACCCCGGCGTCGTGGGGATCGTGGCAAGCCGCCTGAAGGAGGCCACAAACCGCCCCGCCGTGGTGATCGGCTTCGACGGCGACGACGGCAAGGGATCGGGCCGCTCGGTGAGCGGCGTCGATCTCGGCGCCTCGATCCAGAAACTGGCCGCCGAAGGGCTGATCGCGAAGGGGGGCGGGCACCGCATGGCCGCAGGGCTGAGCCTGGCGCGCGCGCAGTTGGAACCCGCCATGGCGCGACTGTCGGAGCTGTTGGCGCGACAGGGCGCGGGCGAGGCGGGCCCGGCGGATCTGCGCATCGACAGCGTGCTGATGCCCGGCGGCGCGACGGTGGAGTTGATCGAGACGCTGGACGCCGCCGGCCCTTACGGTGCCGGTGCATCCGCCCCGCGCTTCGTGTTTCCGTCGCAACGCATCCGCTTCACCAAACCCGTCGGCGATGGCCACCTGAAGCTGAGCTTTTCCGACGGCGGCCCCGTGGTGCTTGACGCGATCGCCTTCAACGCCCGCAGCAGCGCCCTCTGGGACGCGCTTCAAGGGCATGTCGGACGTCCCTTCCACCTTGCCGGCCACATCGAGGTCAACCACTGGAACGGCCGCCAGAGCGTACAACTGAAACTGGAAGACGCCGCCCCCGCCTGACACCGAAAAAAGTGCCGCGCTCAGGGTTTTTTCCCTTGCGTGCCACCCGGCCTTTTCCTAAACACCGCCTCACGCCAGCGAGAGCGCGGGGATCATCTCCCTTCGCTTGCCGGTCTGGCCCGTTCGTCTATCGGTTAGGACGCCAGGTTTTCAACCTGGAAAGAGGGGTTCGACTCCCCTACGGGCTACCAACTCTCTCCGGAAATGTGTTCAACGCAATTTCACAGGGGAGAAAATCGTTTAAAATCAACATCCCCAAAATCCATGCGTCCAGATGCGTCCCTATGCATCCACGCGATGTTGGTATCAAATGCTGGTATCGGATTCTGACGCGATACCAACAGGTGACTCATGGCATTGGTCGACACCACATTGCGGGGCCTGCCACCGGTGGCATTTACGTCGTTGACGGCCATGCGGACTTGCGTGTTGGGCTCACATGACGGGAATGGACTTCCCGGACGAACGCGACACTCCCCAACCGACGGCGCCGAAAAACGAAGAGGCACCCCGCGAAGGGGCGCCTCCCGTGTTGGCAAAAACCCGGAACTTACTGCGAGAGAGTGAATGGCCCGGTGTAGTTGTCGACATTCTCGGGCGTGATCAGCAGGCAATCGAACAACTGCTTCTCTTCGTCGACCATCGGCTCGCCATTCTGGATGTAGTAGTCAGCCTGGACTACCGCCTCGCGCGAGAAGATGGCGACCGGCTGCAACACGGTGTAGGCCATTTCGCCTGCCGCAACAGCCTCCACCGCATCAGGATTGCCGTCGAAACCGCCGACAACCACGTCATCCAACATGCCGGCTTCACGAAGGGCCGCAATCGCGCCGAGCGCCATTTCGTCGTTGCCGGAAATCACTGCATCGATGTCGGGGTTGGCCTGGATGATCGACTGCATGCGGTTGAAGCCTTGAGTGCGATCCCAGTTGGCAACCTCCTCGGCCACTTCCACGAGGCCCGGATACTGGCTCAGCACCGTTAGGTAGCCGTTGGACCGGGTCGCGGCGTTGTTGTCGGAAGGGTTTCCGAAGAATTCGACGTAATTGGCCTCATCTCCAACGACGCTTTGCCAGTGGACAGCGCCCAGCGCGGCGCCCTGCGCGTTGTTCGATACGAGTTGCGCCACTGCGATCCCGCTGACATTGATCTCGGCATTCACGAGGAAGACGGGGATGCCCGCCTCGGTCGCGCGGCGCACCACCCCGACCGAGCCATCGGCATTCGCAGGATCGAGGATGATTGCGGCGGCGCCGTTGGTGATCGCGGCATCTACGAGGTTCGATTCAGTGTTTGTATCGCCGCGATGCGCGGAAACCGTGGCCTGGTAACCCATTTCCTCGGCGGTTTCGCGGGCGACCTCGCCCTCGGTGAACCAGTAGGGGTTGGCGGGGTCGTTGACGATGATCGAGATCAGGCCTTCGGCCCAGGCCGAGCCGGCCATCAGCGGCAGCATTGCCGCAGTAGCCAGCAGGGTGCGTTTGGTCAGTTTGAACATGAGGTAGTCCTCCCTTGGTTGGATTGCGCCGGAATTCGGCTGTTTACGCGGAGGGGTCTTCTGTCCCTCACCCGCAAATTCGGTTCTGGATCGCCTGCTGCTAGGTCTTGCCGCGCCCGCCGTACTGGATGGAGTTCAGCATAACGGCGAGCACGATCACGGCGCCGGTGAAAACGGTCTGCCAGTAGGAACTGACCCCGATGATCACGAGGCCGTCCGACAGAAACCCGATGACAAAGGCCCCCAGAAGTGTCCCGGTGACGGTGCCCCGCCCGCCCATCAGGGACGCGCCGCCGACGACGACGGCTGCGATGGTGGTCAGCTCGTAGGTGAAGCCCGCCTGCGGCCCGGCAGAGGTCAGCTGTGCGCTCAGCACCAGCCCCGCGAACGCGGCGAGGACGCCGGACAGGCTGTAAACGATGACCTGCACGCGCCGGACCGGCACGCCCGAAAGCTCCGCCGCGCGGGCATTGCCGCCCGAGGCATAGAGCCAGCGACCGAAGGCGGTGCGCGACAGGATCACCCCGGTGACAATCGCGGCAACGGCCAGAATGAGCACCCCCACGGGCACGCCTGCGATCCGGTTGAACCCGAGCCACTCGAAGCCGGTATTGCCAAGCGCGGGATCGCCGGAAAGGTTGTTGAAGGTCAGACCATCGGTCATCAGCAGCGCCACGCCGCGCGCGACATAGAGCGACCCCAGCGTCGCCACGAAGGCGGGCACCTTGAAATACGCGACGAGCACCCCGTTGCACATGCCGACGAAGGCGCCGAGCGCGACGGTCAGCACCACGACCGCCCAGACCGGCGGATAGACGATGACCCCGGCCGACTGGATTTCCACCCCCTGCATCAGGAAGCCGGCGAAAACCCCCGACAGGCCAAGCACGGAGCCGACCGACAGGTCGATGCCGCCATTCAGGATGACCAGCAGCATACCCAGGGCCAGCAGGCCGAAAATGGCCACGTGGTTGGACATGATCAGGAAATTCGACACCGTCGCGTAGTTCGGCGACAGCATCGAGAAGGTCATCACGATGGCGATGAGGCCAAAGAAGGCGCGGCCCTCCAGCAAAAGCTGGATGATGCTCCACCCGCCTTTTTTGCCGGGTCTGCCCGCGGCGCGGTTCGTTGTGTCCGACATGGGTTTGTCTCCCTGCATGGTCTCAGGCAACCAGGCTCTCGCCCGAGGCGGCCATGATCGCTTCTTTCGTTGTGTCCTGGGTGAATTCGGCTGCAATCCGACCGCGCCGCATGACGATGATGCGATGCGCGATCGACAGGCATTCGCCGACCTCCGATGTGGAGAAAACTACCGCCATCCCGTTCTTGGCGTGTTCGGCAAGGATGCGGAAAACCTCTGCCTTGGCACCGACATCTATACCGCGGGAAGGTTCATCCAGAACGACGACCGAGGGGGTCGTGGCCAGCATCTTGCCGATAACAACCTTTTGCTGATTGCCACCGGAGAGCGAGCCGATCGTGGCGTCCGGGCCGTCGGTCTTGACGGTGACTTCGCGGATGGAGTCCTCGATAATCCTGTTCTCGTCGCGGCGGTTGGTGAACAGCCCACGCGTGAAATCGGAGATCGAGGCCAGCGACAGGTTGCGCCCCACGGTCATCGTCTGGACCAGACCGTCGCGCTGACGATCTTCAGGGACAAGAACCAGCCCCGCCTCGATCCGCTGCGCGATCGTGAAACTGGATATATCCTGCCCGTGCAACAGCACCCGGCCGGCCGTGGCCGGCAAACGCCCGGCGACGCATTCCATCATCTCGGTCCGGCCTGCCCCCATGAGGCCGTAGATGCAGACGACCTCGCCCGACTTCACGCTCAGGTCGAGCCCGTCTACCGCGTTACCGGTGAAAGATGTGGCGGGCACGGTCAGGCCCCGCAATTCCAGGGCCGTTGTGCCCATCTCATGGCGGCTCGGCGGACTGCCGATGTCGAAATTCTCGCCAACCATGTTGCGCACGATCCACTCAAGGTCGATCTCGGAGCGCGGCGCGTAGGCAGTCATCACCCCGTCGCGCAGAACGACGGCGTGATCGGTGATCGTCAACGCCTCTTCGAGGTGGTGCGAGATGTAGACGATGGACACACCGCGCGCCTTCAGGTCACGGATCACCTTGAACAGCACCTCGACTTCCGAGGCGGACAGCGCCGAAGTCGGCTCATCCATGATGAGGATGCGCGAATTGGCCGACAGCGCGCGGGCGATCTCGACGATCTGTTGCTGGCCAAGACGCAGATCTTCAACGCGGGTCAGGGGATCGATATCCTCTTCCAGTTCGCGCATCAGTTCGCGTGCCTGACGTCCCTCTTCGGCATAATTGACACCCGTGGACCCCATGATCTCGCACCCAAGGAAAATGTTGTCACGGACCGTCATGTTGGGCGCGAGACTCAATTCCTGGTGAATGATCGCGATGCCAAGGTCCCGCGCCTCGACAGTGGAGGCGATCTCGACCGCCTCACCATCGAGGATCAGTTCGCCGCTGGTGGGCAAGTGCACACCCGACAGGATCTTCATCAGGGTCGACTTGCCGGCCCCGTTCTCACCAAACAGCGTCGTCACCTGCCCGCGATGCACGTCGAAATTCACACCCTTGAGCGCATGGACCGCACCGAAGGACTTGGACACGTTCCGCGCGGCGAGGACGACCTCGGTGGTGTCTGGCGCGACCTGCGGGGCCTCGTCGGTTTCGGGGACTCTCATTGCTGCACCTCCAGCGCGACCGGGGTCACAAGCCAGTTGGCTGGGTTGATCAGGGTGAAGGCGCCGGTGACGCTGATAGTGGTGCCGCTCAGGGCCTCGCGTTCGAGGCCGTCCAGCACGTCAGAGGCCATCGCGCGATTGATCCCGGATCCGGCATCCTGATACTCGATCTGGTTGGTGAAAGCACCAAACTCGATATCGCCGACCACGTCGCGCAGTTCGGTCCCGTTGATCGCGGGCCCGGTCTGGACGCGTATCGTCACACCCGACAGCCCATCGACATCCACGTTGAAGATACCGGAGCGACCCTCGCCCACCACGCCAATGAACCGAACCGCCATCACCGGGAAAACCCCCGCCATGGTTCCGTATGCTTCAATTGCCGCGCTACGATCATCGGCCAGCGCCTGAGCCAGATCAGCAGCCTCCGGGGCGCGCTCGGCTACGAATTCCCGTATCCGCGGAAACTGCTCCTGGCCAAAGATGTCGGGGTCGAAGGCCTGCTCACGGATATCCTCGTCGGAGCCGATCCGAACAGCAGTGGTGTCGAGCGCGATTGCGCCAAGCAGGACGATCAGGGCGACCCCACCCACGACCTGACCGCGGCTCAAGATAGCGCCGAATCTGGTTGGAATGCTGTTCTTGGCCATGGCGGACCACCCCCCTTTTCCTTACAGGCGCCCTGCGTCACCACGATGAAGCCGGAACCGCCTGTGTCTACTCTTGAATGAGGGGCCCTCGACGGACTCGCTCATCCCCTGCCTGTCACGCGCCGGGCCTCCATCCCGGGGTCTCTATGGCGCGCAGCCACTTTGACCAGTGTGACATCTTGTTCCAACCGTATTTGAAAATTTTTACGTTGTCTGCAAAAAAATGCATCATCGTGATTTTTTTTGTGCTAGCGTCTGACCTGCACCGGGTCATCGTGGACGCGTTTGCACGGGTCTTTGCAGGGGCCGGCAAGCAAAGGGCCATGACGCAGAGGCCCGAGAGAATTGGAGGAGTGGAAAAGGTGAGAGACACCATTCTTGCGTCATCGGCCAGAGGCCGAAATGCCTGATTCGCGTGACCTGATCATCGGCGTCGACGCGGGGACTTCCGTCATCAAGGCGGTGGCGTTCGACCTGCGTGGCCGGCAGTTGGCCAGCGCCTCGGTGCGCAACGCCTATCACACGGGGGCCGACGGTTCGGCCACCCAGTCACTGTCGCGGACATGGACCGATTGCGCCACCGCGCTGCGCGGGCTCGGCGAAAAGGTTGAGGGCCTTGCCGATCGGACAGCCGCCCTGGCCCTGACAGGGCAAGGCGACGGCACATGGCTGGTCGGCGCCGGCAATGATCCCGTTTGCGATGCGTGGCTCTGGCTGGATGCGCGCGCCGCGCCCACGGTGACGAAGCTCGCTGCCGGGGACAAGAGCCGCGCCCGGTTCGAGGCGACGGGCACGGGCCTCAACACCTGCCAGCAGGGCAGCCAGATCGCGCATATGCAGGCGCATTACCCGGAACTGCTGAAGCGGGCCGAGGCGGCGATGCACTGCAAGGACTGGCTGTACCTGAACCTCACAGGCATCCGCGCAACCGATCCGTCGGAAGCAAGCTTCACGTTCGGCAATTTCCGGACCCGCGACTATGACGACACGGTTCTGGAAGCGCTCGGCCTCACCGGGCGCCGTCACCTGCTGCCACCGATCCTCGACGGATCGCGGGAGACGCACCCCATGACCCGCGCCGCGGCGGGGGCGACCGGCCTGCTGGAAGGCACGCCGGTCACGCTTGGCTATGTCGACATGGTGATGACCGCGCTCGGTGCGGGCGTGCATACCGGCGATGCGGGCGCGGCCTGTTCCACCATTGGATCGACCGGCGTGCACATGCGCGCGGTGCCCGCGGACAAGGTCCACCTGAACGCCACCGGCACGGGTTATGTCATCTGCCTTCCGGTGCCGGGCCTCGTGACGCAGGTGCAGACCAACATGGCGGCGACCCTGAACATCGATTGGGTGCTGGCGCTGGCGAGCGATCTGCTGGCCGAGATCGGCGAAGCGCCGAACCATGCCGACCTCGTCGCCAGAATCGACGGCTGGATGGCGCGCTCGACGCCCGGCGCGCTGCTCTACCATCCTTACATTTCCGAGGCGGGGGAGCGCGGCCCCTTCGTCAACGCGAACGCGCGGGCAAGCCTCATTGGCCTGACCGCGCATCACCGCTTTTCCGATATCATCCGGGCGGTGATTGAAGGCCTCGGCATGGCGACACGCCATTGCTACGAGGCGATGGGACCGATGCCTTCGGAGTTGCGGCTGACCGGCGGGGCGGCGCGGTCCCCCGCGCTGCGACAGGTGTTGGCCGCCGCGCTCAACACATCGGTGCGCGTGTCTCAAAGGAACGAGGCCGGCGCGGCGGGCTGCGCCATGATGGCGGCGGTCGCCATTGGGGCCTATGCCGACATGGACGCCTGCATCGGGGACTGGACGACGCCGCTTCTGGGCGAAGCGGAACCGCCCGACCCGGCGCTGGTGCCGATCTATGAAAATGTTTTCAAATCTTACCGCACGGCGTGCGGTGCGCTGGCCCCCGTATGGGAGGACCTGGCCTCGCATCGCACTTGGCAGGGAACAGACCAATGACGGATATACCCACAGTAGACCTCTTCGTGATCGGAGGCGGCATCAACGGCACCGGCATCGCCCGCGACGCCGCAGGGCGGGGGCTGAGCGTCGTTCTTTGCGAAAAGGACGACCTCGCCGAAGGCACGTCGTCGCGGTCCGGCAAGCTTGTCCATGGCGGGCTGCGCTACCTTGAATACTACGAGTTCCGGCTGGTGCGCGAGGCCTTGATCGAGCGCGAAGTTCTGATGAACAATGCTCCGCATATCATCTGGCCGATGCGCTTCGTCCTGCCGCACAGCCCCGATGACCGCCCCGCTTGGCTGGTGCGGCTCGGGTTGTTCCTCTACGATCATCTTGGTGGACGCAAGAAATTACCCGGAACCCGCACCCTGGACCTGCGCCGAGATCCAGAGGGCGCGGCGATCAAGGATCGGTACACGCGCGGCTTCGAGTATTCAGATTGCTGGGTGGACGATGCCCGGCTGGTCGTCCTGAACGCGGTAGACGCAGCGGAACGCGGCGCGACGGTCCTGACACGCTGCCCTTGCACCTCGGCCCGACGCGAGGACGGGATGTGGCATGTCACCACTTCGAATACCCTGACCGGCGAAAAGCGCGCATTTCGCGCCAGAGTGCTTGTGAACGCCGCCGGCCCGTGGGTGACCGACGTGGTGACACGGGTGGCCGGGTCGAATTCGTCGCGCAACGTGCGGCTCGTCAAGGGCAGCCACATCATCGTACCCAAGTTCTGGAAAGGTGAGAACGCCTATCTCGTGCAGAACCACGACAAACGGGTGATCTTCATCAACCCCTACGAACGCGACAAGGCCCTGATCGGGACCACAGACATCTCCTACGAAGGCCGGGCCGAGGACGTGCAGGCCGGCGAGGACGAGGTGCAATACCTGCTGGACGCGGTGAACCGCTATTTCAAGGAGGAACTGACGCGCGCTGACGTGGAAACCACCTTCTCGGGTGTGCGGCCGTTGTTCGACGACGGGCAGGGCAACCCCTCTGCGGTGACGCGCGACTACGTCTTCGATCTCGACGAAACCGGCGGGGCGCTGCTGCTCAACGTCTTTGGCGGCAAGATCACCACCTTCCGCGAACTGGCCGAGCGCGGGTTGCACCGGATCAGGAAGGTCTTCCCGCAGATGGGCGGCGACTGGACGGAAAGCGCGCCCCTGCCCGGCGGCGAGATCGAGAACGCGGATTACGAGGCGTTCCGCGGCAAGATGAAACGCGATTACCCATGGATGCCGCGCAAGCTGCGCCGCCACTACGGACGGCTTTACGGCACGCGGATCGCCCGGATCGTGGGTGATGCGACATCGCTCGACGGGCTCGGGCGGTATTTCGGCGGCGATCTCTACGAGGCCGAGGTGCGCTACCTCATGCAACATGAGTGGGCACAGACCGCCGAGGATATCCTCTGGCGACGCACCAAGCACCGGCTGCACCTGACCGAGGCAGAACGGGCCGCCTTTACCGAGTGGTTCGACACCCAGGCCAAGGCCGCCTGAGATGCCGCTGACCCTGTCGCTGAACACCAACCCGCTGGTCAACCGCTTTGCCGAGCCCGATGACCTGATCGAGACCGTTGCGCACGATATCCGCGTCCGCGACATCCAGCTCACGCATGAATTCATCAACCCCGGCTGGCCGGCCCCGGTGATCCGCCGCCTGACGCGCGGCATGGGCCGGGCTCTGGCGCGGACGGGCTGCCGGGTTACAAGCGGCATGACCGGACCTTACGGGCGCCTCAACCATTTCGGACATCCCGACCCGGAGGTGCGGCGCTACTACGTGGACTGGTTCAAGACCTTCGCCGACATCATCGGCGATCTCGGCGGCACCTCCGTAGGGACGCAATTTGCAATCTTCACCTTCAGGGACTGGGACGACCCGGCGCGCCGCGAAGACCTGATCCGGACCGCCATCGACTGTTGGGCCGAGGTGGCGACCCACGCGAAGGCTGCGGGGCTGGATTTTGTTTTCTGGGAACCGATGAGCGTGGGGCGCGAATTCGGGGAAACCATCGCCGCATGCATGGCGTTGCAGGATCGCCTGACCGCCGCCGACATGGCCGTGCCGATGTGGATGATGGCCGATATCGACCATGGTGACGTGACCTCGCCGAACCCCGACGACACCGACCCTTATGCATGGGCCCGCGCGGTGCCCAAGGTTTCGCCCATCATCCACATCAAGCAGTCGATGATGGACAAATCCGGTCACCGGCCCTTCACCGCCGAATACAATGCAAAGGGCGCGATCCAGCCCGATCCGCTGCTCCGGGCGTTTTCCGAAGGGGGCGCTGTCGATAACGAAATCTGCCTTGAACTCTCGTTCAAGGAACGCGAGCCGAACGACCGGCAGGTGATTGCCCAGGTCGCCGAAAGCGTCGCCTTCTGGGCGCCTCATATCGACAGCGGTGCGGATGACCTGAATGTGTGAGCCTGGCCTTCCTTGCCTTTTGCGCGGAACAGCGCCATTTGCAAGGCGTGACACCAGCCGGGCGCGCGTCCCGATCCCGTCAGAAGGCAAGACCCCGTGACTCTGTCCAGCTTCCGCTTTGCTACCGCCGGAGAGATCCGCTTCGGCCGCGGTGTGGCGACGGGTGCGGTTCGGGACCTCGCAGGCATGCATGAGCGGACCATGCTGGTTACGGGGGCCGACAGTGCACGCGCTGACTGGCTTCTGTGTGGGCTGAAGGAAGCGGGCATCGCGGTAACGATCTTTCCC
>PFEX01000192.1 GCA_002783145.1 Rhodobacteraceae bacterium CG17_big_fil_post_rev_8_21_14_2_50_65_11
ACATCGGTGCGATAGCCGAAGGTGGTCGAATAGACGATCTGCGGGATGAAGCAATCGGACACGATCAGGTCGCCAAAATCGTCGCTGGCATCGCTGCCGTCGTCGCCGGGGGCCAAAACCTCGTCATGGTCGATTTCCATCGCCAGGCCTTCATCGCACAGGCGCATGGCGTCGGCGGCCACGACATCGACAAGGTCCCACGTGATGTTGCCGGCTTCGTTCATGGCGCGCAGTCGGGCCACGGCCTCGGCCGAGCTTTCATCCCAGACCACCTCAACCTCGGGGTGCATTTCCGTGTAGGGGTTGGCGTAGGCGTTGATCTGGCTGTTCTGGTAGGCACCGCCCCAGCTGACAACCGTCATGCTGTCGGCCATGTCCTGCGCCAGCGCCATTGGCGCGGCCAGGGCCGCACCGGTCGTCAGCATGAGAACTGATTTGAGTTTCATGGGTCTCTCCTCTGTTGAGTCTCTTCTTTTGTCATTGCGCGGTCGCCCGGTTTCGGGCGGCCACCATGCTCAGGCGTCGAGGGCCCGGCAATCAGTTGCACGCCACCCGATCTCGATCTGCTCGCCCGGTTTCAGGCGGCGTTGATCGGGGGCATTGCGTGTCTTGATGACGAAGTTGTCGCTGCCAGCGACGCGCAGGCGGGTGCGGTAGATGTCGCCCATGTAAATGAACTCCAGCACCTCGGCCTTGATCGTGTGGGCGCCCGGCATCAGCCGGTCCTTGTTGAACTCCACCCGTTCCGGCCGGATAGAGACCAGCGTACGCTCGCCAACCTTGCTGACATTGACCGGCTTGGTGTCGATCACCTCGCCATCGTCCAGGGTCACTTCTGCGTGTTCACCGTCGATCTTGCTGACCGTTCCCATCAGCGTGTTGTTTTCACCGATGAACTGCGCAACGAAGCTGTTTTGTGGCTGTTCGTAAAGCTCATCCGGTGGGGCAAGCTGCTGAATGCGGCCATCGTCGAACACGGCCACCCGGTCCGACATGGTCAGCGCCTCGGTCTGATCGTGGGTCACGTAAACTGTGGTGATACCAAGATCGTGGGCCAGCTTGGTGATCTCGAACTGCATGTGTTCGCGCAGTTGCTTGTCGAGCGCGCCAAGCGGTTCGTCCATCAACACCAGCTCCGGCTCGAACACCAGCGCCCGGGCCAGTGCGATCCGCTGCTGCTGACCACCCGAAAGCTGCGCCGGACGCCGCCCCTGGTAGTCGTTCATCTGCACCATTTCGAGAGCGCGCCTGACCTTTTGCTCGCGCTCGGACTTGCCCATCTTGCGCACTTCCAGCGGGAAGGACAGGTTCTCGCCGATCGTCATGTGCGGGAACAGCGCGTAGTTCTGAAATACCATGCCGATGCCGCGCTTGTGCGGGGGTATGTTGTTGATCGGCTTGCCGTCGAGCAGGATTTCCCCGTGCGTCGCCGTTTCGAACCCGGCCAGCATCATCAGGCAGGTGGTCTTGCCCGACCCCGAGGGCCCCAACATGGTCAGAAATTCGCCCTTGCCGATCGCAAGGTTCAGGTCTTTGACGACCAACTCGACGCCATCGTAACTTTTTTGCACGCGGTCAAAGACCACGAAGCTCTCTGCTCCGGCACTCGCGTTCATGTTACTTCCCTGTTGTCAGACACCTCTGTCGGGTGCTGGTTATTGTCTGGCTCTTTCGGCCATTCTTCACCCGAGCGCTTTCTTTTCGTACCTGCGAAACGACTCTTGCAAGCATGAAAGCGACACGTCTTTTGTCCGACTCACTCTAAGCACTCGGTCGTGAGCGTCTAGCCCTTCTCGGAAATTTAGTTCACAAGACCAAATTCAGTTAAATTCACAGGCAAGATGTCTGAATATCTGCATAATTTCTGTCCGCAATCGATGATTTGGGCATCAGCGCCAAAACGACGCCGCGCCGACGCAATCTTGGAATCGCCACATATGATCCCGCAACAACGGGGCCCGCGCCCTGCCCCCGTCAGGCCGCGGCCTCGACCCGGTCAAGGCCCGGTGCAGGCAGGCGCGCGACCAGGTCGCAGAACAGGATCCGACAGTCCGGGCCGCGCCAGCCCTCGGGAAAGAACGCGTCGGGCAAGTCCGGGTGGCGAAACAGGAGTCGCCGCCAGGAATGCACCGCCAGAAGCCGGATCGCCGCGGTTTCCAGTGCACACAACGGCGGGCCGCGATCGAGGATCGCCGTCACCGCGCGCAGATCGGCCTCAAGAGCGCTGTAAAGCGCCATGATCTCAGCCGGGCAAACCTGATGACGCAGCCAGCCCGGAACCTGAAAGCGCGAGACCTCAGCACCGAAAAGACCGTGCAGGTCGTTGGGCAAGGGTCCCTGTCCAAGCACCACCTGCGACCCGATGGGCAGGTAGTCGCCGGTCAGCAGCGCGCCCTCCAACTGCACGCGCCCGGTTCCGTCGGCGCCGCCCGACATCAGCAGGTGCCAGGGGCCGGACAGGCTGCGCACCCTGTCATAGATGCGCGGGCTGGCCTCGGCGCTTTGTGCGCGGCCGAAAGGCGTCAGCCAGTGCAGGCTGCCGCGCCCCTCCCGGCGGCTGTCGATCCAGCCATCCTTGCGCAGCCGGTGCAGCGCGACGCGCATCGCCTCGGGCCGCACCCCCATCATCCCGACCAGCCGCGACAGAGCCGCGCCGCTGATCGCGTCGCCCGCGCCCTGCGCCATGTCGCCGAAGATGGTCACGATCAGCGACCAGACCCGGTGGCTTTCGCCCCGCGTCATCAGATCGGCCGCGTCGCGGTAGGTCTGGCTGGTGCCTTGCATGGGCGCGACTATAGGCGCGTGAACTCGTGCGCGGCAACCGGCGCGGTTGCCGCGCCGCTCAGTAGGCGTTCATGGTCAAAAGCTCGTATTCCGCAACCTGTTCGCCGTTCTGGTTGGTCAGGGTCACGTGCCAGCGCACTTCGCCATACTCCTCGGTGCGCGGTGTCTTCTTCTTCACCGTCAGGCGGACCTTGATGCGGTCGCCCGCCTCGACCGGCTGCAAGAAGCGCAGCCCGTCAAGCCCGGTATTGGCCAGCACCGGCCCCTCGTTCGGGTCCACGAACATCCCCGCAGCGAAGGACAGCAGAAGATAGCCATGCGCCACCCGGCCCGGGAAGAACGGGTTTCGCGCCGCGGCCTCCTCGTCCATATGGGCGTAGAAGGTATCGCCGGTGAAGTCCGCGAAATGCTCGATATCGGCCAGCGTGACCTCGCGCGGGGCGGTGTGGATGGTCTCACCGATCTGCAAGTCCCCGAAAACCCGTGTGAACGGATGCGCCGGCGCCTCGATTTCCTTCGCACCCGGCACCCATGTGCCGCCGATCGCCGTAAGCATCTCCGGGCTGCCCTGGATCGCTGTGCGCTGCATGTAATGTTTCACGCCGCGCACGCCGCCCAGTTCTTCGCCGCCGCCGGCCCGCCCCGGCCCGCCATGCACCATGTGCGGCAGGGGTGATCCGTGGCCGGTCGATTCCTTCATCGAGTCGCGGTCGTTGATATAGATGCGCCCATGGAAGGCGCCCGCGCCCAGCACCACTTCGCGCGCGACAGCCGGATCGTGGGTAATAAGCGACGCTACCAGACTGCCCTGTCCCCGGTTGGCCAGCGTGATTGCGTGCCCAAGATCGCGATAGCCCATCACCGTGCTGACCGGGCCGAACGCCTCGGTGTCATGCACGCGGGCGGCGGCGTCGGGGTCGGCGCAGTGAAACAGCATCGGCGGCAGGAAGGCACCCTTTTCAGCATCGGCGCCCTGCACCTCGAACGCGCCGGGGTCGCCGAAGACGCGCTCCGCCTCGGTGCCGATCAGCGCCGCCTTCTGAAGCACATCGGCCTTTTGCGCGTTGTTTACCAGCGCGCCCATGCGCGTGGTCTCGGCCCTCGGGTCGCCGATCGAGGTCTTTGCCAGCCGCGCCGACAGCGCCTCGATCAACGCCTCCTGCCGCGCCTCGGGCACGAGGATGCGCCGGATCGCGGTGCATTTCTGGCCCGCCTTGGCGGTCATCTCGCGGCTGACCTCTTTCACGAACAAATCAAACTCCGGGCTGCCCGGTTCCGCGTCGGGGCCGAGGATCGAGGCGTTGAGGCTGTCCTGTTCGGCCACGAAACGCACCGAGTTGCGCAGGATATTGTCGTTCGAGCGCAGGGCCAGCGCCGTCGCCGCGGACCCGGTGAAGCTGACCACGTCCTGACATCCCAAACGGTCGAGCATGTCGCCCACCCCGCCCGCGACCAGTTGCAGCGCGCCCTCCGGCAGGAGGCCGCTTTCGAGCATGATCTTCACCGCCAGTTCGGTGACGTAGCAGGTCGCCGTTGCTGGTTTGACGATGGCCGGAACCCCAGCAAGCAGCGTCGGCGCCAGCTTTTCCAGCATCCCCCAGACCGGGAAGTTGAAGGCGTTGATATGCACCGCGACGCCTTGCAACGGGGTGCAGACATGCTGGCCGAGGAAGGTGCCCTCGCGGCTGAGCTGTTCGACCGCGCCGTCGAGGTAGACATGCCCATCGGGCATTTCGCGCCGCCCCTTGGAGGCGAAGACGAACATCGTCCCGATGCCGCCGTCGATGTCGATCAGGTGATCGGATTGCGTCGCGCCGGTCTCGAAGCTGAGGTCATACAGCGCCTGCTTGTGCTTGCCGAGTTCAACAGACAGCGCCTTCAGCATCCGGGCGCGATCATGGAAGGTCATCTTGCGCAGCGCCGGGCCGCCTGCATTGCAGGCATGGTCCAGCATGTCTTGCACCGGCAGCGCGCCGCCGGCGCGCGCGATCGGCTCTCCGGTTACCGCGCTTGCGATCATCCGCGCGCTGTCATCCGGCGCGATCCACGCCCCGGCGGCGAAACTCTTGACGTCCAGCAGGCTCATTTTTCCTCTCCTTTCAGCGCGCGGGTCAAACGATCGGCCAGCACCCAGCTTTTCGGGCTTTCCTCGGCCACGTCCTGCATGATGCGGGCAATCTCGGCCCATCCGCGCGTTTCGGCATAGTGCATCGGTCCGCCGCGCCAACGCGGAAAGCCGTAGCCGTAAAGCTTGACCACATCGACCGCAGCAAAATCCTCGGCGATGCCTTCCTCGACGATCCGCGCGCCCTCGTTGGCATAAACGGCGAGCAGCCGGTCGCGAATCTCGTCCTCTGTGTAACTTTTCCGCCTGATCCCGCGCTCGGCAGAATAGGCGCGGATCATTTCTTCCACCTCCGGGTCGCGCTGCCCCGTGCGGCTGCCCTCTGCATACGCGTACCAGCCCTTGCCCGCGCGCTGCCCCAGCCGCCCCTGTTCGCAAAGCGTATCGGCGATCCGCTCATACCGCTCCTCCGGGTCGCGCGTCGCCGCCTGCCGCTTGCGGTTGGCCCATGCGATCTGCAATCCCGTCAGGTCCTGTAACTCGAACGGTCCCATCGGCATGCCAAAGCCGCGCATCGCGGCGTCAACGTCGTGCGGGAGCGCCCCGTCAGCCAGCAGGTATTCCGCCTCGCGCCGATAGGCCGTGAGCATGCGATTGCCGATGAACCCATCACAAATTCCCGACAGAACCGTCACTTTCTTCAGCCGCTTGCCGAAGGCAAAGCCGGTGGCCAGCACATCCGCGTCGGTTTCGGGCGTGGCCACCACCTCGACCAGTTTCATGACATGCGCAGGCGAGAAGAAGTGCAGCCCGAGGCACCGGGCCTTGTCGGGGATATCGGCGAAAATCTCGCGCGGATCGAGGTAGGAAGTGTTGGTCGCAAGGATCGCCTCCGCGCCCAGCGCTTCGGCCAGGTTGGCAAAGACCTGTTGCTTGACGTTCAGATCCTCGAACACCGCTTCGATTGCAAGGCCGGCCCCGGCGGCAGCGGCGTAAGTGTCCACGGCCGAGAAGGCGCGCATTTTCTCATCATATTGATCTTGAGTTATTTTTCCACGAGACAAGGCACCGCCGAGCAACCCTTCGACACGCGACAACGCGGCACGGGCCTCTTCATCGCTGCGCTCGATCAGGGTCACTTTCAAGCCGGCCAAAAGGCTCGACACGGCGATGCCCGCCCCCATGAGACCGCCACCGACCACCGCGACATGATCCACCGCGCGGCCGGTCGCGCCCGCGATGGCCTCGGGTTTCATCACCTTGCGCTCGGCAAAGAAGGCGTGGCGCAGGGCGCGGCTTTCAGCCCCGGCGCGCATCTCCAGATGCCGCGCGCGTTCCTTCGGCTGGCCCTCGGCAAAGGGCAAGGCTGCCCATTGCAGCGCTTCGAGGTTCAGGATCGGTGCCTGTTGGCCCTTGGCGGATTTCCGGATCTCCGTTTGCATTTGCGCATAGTCCGCCGCGCTGAGCGGAGCCACGCTGCGCACGCTGACAGGATCGGGCCGCACCGGCAGATCGGCGGCAAAGGCGCGCGCGGCGGCGGCGAGGTCGGTCTCGATCCGGTCGACGCCGCCAAGCGCCAGCAGCTCCTCGGCCGAATACATCCGACCCTTGCAGGCCATTTCGATCGCGGCTTGCATACCCACCAGCCGCGGGGCACGCTGCGTGCCGCCCGCGCCGGGGATCAGTCCGACATTGACCTCGGGCAGGCCGAACCGCGTTCCCGGCGTCGCGATCCGCCAGGCACAGCCCATGGCGATCTCGAACCCGCCGCCCAGCACGGTGCCATGCATCAGCGCAAGGAACGGCGCGTCGCTGTCCTCGATCATCTGCACCACGTCGGGCAGGTGCGGCAGCAGCGCGGGGCCATCGAATTCCGACATGTCACCGCCCGCAATGAAGGTGTTTCCGGCGCAGCGCAGCACCGCCAGACGGGCACCCACAACCTCAGCCACTGCCCGCTCCAGCCCCGCGCGCACCGCTTGCGACGTCGCGTTCACCGGCGGGCTGTCAAGCGTGACCCAAGCGATATCTCCGTCTTTTCTGACAGTTACTGGGCTTTCTTCGGTCATTGTATTCTCCCATCCCACGCAGCGCTGCGCGAATTTATTGACCAACCGTTCGGTTTATGCAAGAGATTCCTCTGCACGGGAGGAGCAAGCGCAGATGAGCGACACGATCAAACTGACGGATCACGGCGGGTGGCGGGAAATCACGCTCAACCGCCCCGACCGGCTGAACAGTTTCAACGACGAGATGCACCTTGCCCTGCGCGCCGCGCTGGAGGGCGCGCGCGAAACAGGCGCGCGGGCGGTGTTGCTGACCGGGGCCGGGCGCGGCTTCTGCGCCGGGCAGGATCTGGGCGACCGCGACCCGTCGAAGATGGCGACGCCGCCAGATCTTGGCGAAACGGTGCGCCGCTTCTATGCGCCCTTGGTGCGGCTTATCCGCGACCTGCCCTGCCCTGTCATTTGCGCGGTGAACGGCGTTGCCGCCGGGGCGGGCGCCAACCTCGCGTTGGCCTGCGATATCGTGTTGGCCGCCGAGAACGCGAAATTCATCCAGAGTTTCAGCAAGGTAGGCCTCATTCCCGACACCGGCGGAAGCTGGCACCTGCCCCGCCTTCTGGGCGAGGCGCGGGCCAAGGGGCTGGCGATGACGGCAGAGCCGCTGACCGCGCAAAGGGCCGAGGATTGGGGGCTGATCTGGCGCGCCTATCCCGATGAGAGCTTGCTCGAAGAGGCGCGCGCGCTGGCTGCAAGGCTTGCCACCGGTCCCACACTGGGCCTGTCGCTGACCAAACAGACCATACAGGCCGCCGCAACCAACACGCTGTCCGACCAGCTGGAACTTGAGGCCGACGCCATGAAAACCTGCGGCGAAAGCGCCGATTACGCCGAGGGCGTCAGCGCCTTCCTCAACAAGCGCGCCCCGGAGTTCACAGGCCGATGACACCGCAGGACCGCGCCCGCAAAAGTGCTGCGGCCATGTGGGCCGATGACAAGGCCTCGCCGTGGCTCGGGATGGAGTTGGTCGAGGTCGGTGAAGGCCACGCCACGCTTGCCCTGACCGTCGCGCCGCACCACGCCAACGGCCACGCCATCTGTCATGGCGGGGTGACGTTTTCGCTGGCCGACAGCGCCTTCGCCTTCGCCTGCAACAGCCGCAACGTGGCGACCGTCGCGCAGACCAACACCATCACCTACATCGCGCCCGCCCGCGTCGGAGACCGGCTCGCGGCCACCGCGCGCGAGGTCCACCTCGCCGGACGCAATGGCATCTATGACGTGACCGTGACCAACCAGAACGGCACCGTGATCGCGGAATTCCGGGGCCAGTCCCGCGCGATCAGGGGCCAGTTGTTCGAAGAATGAGGAAACCGACATGAAAGACCTGACCCCCGCCCGTGAAACGCTCGACCCGATCGAGATCGCCTCGCTCGACGAGATCCGCGCGCTGCAATTCGACCGGCTGAAATGGTCGCTGCGCCACGCCTATGACAACGTCTCGATGTATCGTGAACGGTTCGACAAGGCCGGCGTGCATCCCGATGATCTGAAACAGCTTTCCGACCTTGCGAAGTTTCCCTTCACCTACAAGGCGGATCTGCGTGACCATTACCCGTTCGGCCTTTTCGCCGTCCCGCGGGAGCAGATTTCCCGCGTCCATGCCTCCTCCGGCACCACCGGCAAGCCGACCGTTGTGGGTTACACCAAAAACGATCTCGACAACTGGGCCGACCTTGTCGCGCGCTCGATGCGCGCCAGCGGAACCCGGCCCGGCGACATCGTGCACGTGGCCTATGGCTATGGCCTCTTTACTGGCGGGCTCGGCGCGCATTACGGGGCCGAGCGGCTGGGCGCCACGGTGGTGCAGGTCTCGGGCGGGATGACGGAACGGCAGGTCACGCTGATCAACGATTTCAAGCCGACGACCATCATGGTCACGCCGTCCTACATGCTCAACATCCTTGAGCAGTTCCACAAGCTGGGGCTCGACCCGCGCGAAAGCAGCCTTCAGGTCGGCATTTTCGGGGCGGAACCCTGGACCGATGCGATGCGCGCCGAGGTCGAGCAGGCCTTCGACATGCACGCCGTCGACATCTACGGCCTGTCGGAAATCATGGGGCCGGGGGTGGCCAATGAATGCGTGGAAACCAAGGATGGCCCGGTGATCTGGGAAGACCACTTCCTGCCAGAGATCATCGACCCGCAAACCGGCGAGGTGCTGCCCGATGGCGAGCTGGGCGAACTTGTCTTCACCACGCTGACCAAGGAAGGCCTGCCGATGATCCGCTATCGCACGCGCGATCTGACGCGGCTTCTGCCCGGCACCGCGCGCAGCATGCGGCGCATGGAAAAGATCACCGGGCGCTCCGACGA
Source organism: Rhodobacteraceae bacterium CG17_big_fil_post_rev_8_21_14_2_50_65_11 (assembly GCA_002783145.1). Taxonomy (GTDB): domain Bacteria; phylum Pseudomonadota; class Alphaproteobacteria; order Rhodobacterales; family Rhodobacteraceae; genus Nioella. Next base: position 9,229 of record PFEX01000192.1, read on the forward strand.
CATGATCATCCTGCGCGGCGTCAATGTCTTCCCGACCCAGATCGAAGAGCAGCTTCTGGCCACCGGCGGCCTCTCTCCGCATTTCCAGATCGAGCTTTACACTGCGGGCCGGATGGACGCGATGCGCGTGCATGTGGAGGCCGAGGGCGACGCTGCCGACGAGCTTTCCAGAACCGCCGCCGCGCGGATGCTGTCCAAGCGTGTCAAGGACATCGTCGGCATCTCGATCGAGGTCAACGTGGGCGATCCCGGCGCCGTGGCGCGCAGCGAGGGCAAGGCCAAGCGCGTCGTCGACAACCGCGACAAGAAGGGCTGACCCAAGTGGCCCGGACCATCGCCAAGGACCACGACCAGAAGCGCGAGCAGATCCTGCAATCGGCCGCCAAGATATTCGCCACCGAGGGCTTCGACCGCGCCTCGATGGCGCAGCTTGCGCGCGAATGCGGGATCTCCAAGGCCAATATCTACCACTATTATGACAGCAAGGATGCGATCCTGTTCGACATTCTCGACACCTATCTGTCGGGCCTGCGCGACGTGGTGCTGTCCGCCGATGAGCCGTGCCTGTCGCCCGAGGACCGACTGCGCCGCGCCATCCGCGAGATCTTGCGCGCCTACCAGGGGTCGGATTACGAACACCAGGTGCAACTCAATGCGTTGTCGGCCCTGCCGCAGGATCAACAGGACCGGATGCGCGCCTATCAGCGCGACATGGTCCGCTTCCTGTCCGATTGCCTGCGCGGTGCCGCGCCCGAGGTATTCGGCGATGATCGCGCCAGGCTGCGCGCGGTCACCATGTCGATCTTCGGGATGCTGAACTGGTATTACATGTGGAACACCGGCGCCGGATCGCAGGCGCGCGATGCCTATGCCAGCCTCGTGGCCGATCTCACCCTGAAAGGCCTGCCCGGCATCGGAGGGGCTTGCCCATCCGCGCCCGCCGGGGCAGGTTGAGCCCAGAGCGGGGTTGCGCCCGGCCAAACCGAAAAAGGCCCCTTCATGACCGCCCTGACGGAGATTGCCCGGCAACCCGGCCCGGCCGCGCTCGGCCTGGTGGCGGGCGGCGCGCTTTGGGGGCTGCTCTGGGTGCCGGTGCGCGCGATGGAAGGCGCGGGGCTGCACGGGGCGTGGCCCGGACTCGCGATTTTCGCCTTTGGCATCGTGGTGATGATCCCGATCCTTGTTGCCACCAAGGCGCGGATTCTGGCACATGTCTGGGTGCTGATCCCGTGCGGTCTGCTGACCGGCTGCGCCTTCAGCCTCTATACCAGCAGCCTTGTCCTGACCGACGTCGTCCGCTCCGTCCTGTTGTTCTACCTTACCCCGGTCTGGAGCACGATGCTCGGCCTTGCCTTCCTGGGCGAGCGGTTGACACCGGCCCGGGTCGGGGCGCTGCTGCTGGGGCTTGGCGGGCTGGTCACGATCCTGGGCGGCGGAGTGTTCCAGATCACCATGAACGCCGGCGACATGCTCGCGCTTGCCTCTGGCATATCGTGGGCTTTTGGCAGCTTCTTTCTCTACCGCGCGGGCAATGTCGCGGTGACCGAGCAGGTTTTCGCCTTCATCCTAGGCGCGTTCCTTGTGACCGCGCTGACCCTTGCCCTTGGCTGGTCGGTGGCGGGCGGCGGGGTCAGCGCCGATGCGCTGCGCGCGGCGGCGCCATGGGGGATGCTGACCGGGCTTGTCGTGGTGCCGACGCTGTTCCTGACGATCTGGCCCGCGACGATCCTGCCGCCAGCCCGCGTCGGGTTGTTGTTGATGAGCGAGATCATCGTCGGCGTGATCACCGCTGCGATCTGGTCTGGCGATCCGTTCGGCGCACGCGAGGCGGTCGGCGCGTCGATGATCCTTGGCGCGGGGCTGGTCGAAGTGCTCGGCCACCGCGCGCCGCGCGCGGCCTGAGCCGCGTCAGGGCACAGTCAGTCCGACCCGCCCGAGCGCCGCCCCCGCCTCCGCCTGCCAACGTGACAGCAGCGCGCCGCGCTCGGCATGGCGCAGCCCCATCGTGCGCAGATGATCGAACCGTGCGGCATCGCCCTGTCCGAAGCTTTCCGCCACGCGCGGCCACCAATAGGCGACGGAGGCTTGCAAATCGCCCCCCTGCCCGTCTTTGATCAGCCGCGCCAGCCCCTCCTCGGCCAGTTCGGCGTGGCGCAATTCCACCGGCGCAATGGCGCGGAACGCCTCGGCCAGCGGCTGGTAGGACACCATCTGCATGTCGCCAAGCTGCACCACCACGGCGCGGCCCATCAGAAGGTTCATCACCACCGCGTCGCCCCAGCCGGACAGCGGGTAGTTGAACACTGCAAGCCGCATGTCGTGTTCGCCGCGCCGCGCCCCGATATCGGCGTCACGGTCCAGCCGCGCGACCCAAGGGTGGTGATTGGCATAACGCGCGGTGTCGGCGCCGAAATCGCCCATGATCGTCAGCACCTTGTCGGCGTGATCGGTCTTTTCCAGCACGATCCGCGCCGCCGCGATCCGTTCCTTGATCCCCGGCCCGTCGTTGATGATATCGGCAAAACCCGCCGCCCCTGCCAGTTCGCTGTCGAGGAAACTGGCCATCAGTTTCATCAACTCGGCGCGGTAGCGCGGCGGCACGTTGGCCGGGCTGGTCAGCACGCCGCCCTGTGCCAGGTAGTCCTCGATCTTCATATCCATCGCCTTGCCCCTTTACTGGTCATAGTCCACGACCACGCGGTCGCTGACGGGATAGGACTGGCAGGACAGGACATAGCCCTTTTCCACCTCGTAATCCTCCAGCGCGTGATTGGCGATCATCTCGACGTCGCCCTCCAGCACCCGGCAGCGGCAGGTGGAACAGACCCCCGCCTTGCAAGCGAAAGGCGCGTCCAGCGCGTTTTCCAGCGCCGCATCGAGCACGCTGACATCCTTGCCGACCATCACGGTTTGCGTCGCCCCGTCCAGCGTGATGGAAATCGACGCCTGATTGGCCGCGCTCGACGCCTGTTTCGAGACAACCTTGCGCTTCAGCCGTCCCGGCTGTGCCGAGGCGAAAAGCTCGAACTTGATCTGTGCGTCGGACAGCCCGTGCGAACGCAGCGCCCTGGCGATGCCCAGCATCATCGGCTCCGGCCCGCAGATGAAGGCCATGTCGACGCTGTCCATGTCGATCCAGCCGGTGCGCGCAAGCTGGCCGACCTTTTCCTCGGTCACGCGACCGGTGAAAAGCTCGATTTCCTGCGCGTCGGTGCCCAACACGTGGATGACGTTGAAGCGCCCCATGAAGAGGTTCTTGAGGTCCTCAAGCTCCTCTCGGAACATGATCGTGTTGACGCCCTTGTTGGCGTAGACGAGCGTGAAGCTCGACCCCGGTTCCTCGGCCAGCACGGTCTTGAGAATCGACAGAACCGGGGTAATCCCCGACCCGCCCGCGAAGCCGAGGTAATGGCGCGCCTGCCCGGCATCGAGCGGCGTGTGAAAATTCCCCATCGGCGGCATCGCTTGCAGGGTATCACCGACCTTCAGCTCCTCGTTCGCCCAGGTCGAGAAAGCCCCGCCCTCGACGCGCTTGATGCCTACTTGCAGGACGCCCTCGCCGCGCCCGGCGCAGATCGAATAGGAGCGGCGCAATTCCTCGCCGTCGAAGTCGCGGCGGAAGGTCAGGTATTGCCCCTGCTTGAAATCGAACGCCTCGGGATCCTCGGGTTTCAGGGTCACGACAACGGCGTCGCGGATGGTCTTGTGAACGTCAGTCACGGTCAGATCGTGAAAGCGCGCCATGGGGCTCCTCCCTCAGATGCACTTGAAATAATCGAACGGTTCAAGGCAGTCGCGGCAGCGCCACGTTGCCTTGCACGGGGTGGAGCCGAACTGGCTGATCCGCTCCAGGTTGGGGCTTTGGCACTGCGGGCAGCGGCTTGGCCCGCCTGCCGGCTGCGGCGGCGCGATACCGTAGGCTTCAAGCTTGGCGCGGCCTTCGTCGGTCATCCAGTCGGTGGTCCAGGGCGGCGAAATCTGGCGCTTCAGGTCCAGCTTCTCGATGCCGTGGGCGCGCAGCGCGGCCTCTACATCCAGCGCGATCACGCTGGTCGCGGGGCAGCCCGAATAGGTCGGCGTGATGGTGACGGCCAGGGTATCGCCCTGCCATGCCACGTCGCGGATGATGCCCAGGTCAACCAGCGAAATCGCCGGAATCTCCGGGTCCGGCACCTCGGCCAGCCAATGCCAGACCTGATCGGTCGCGGGGCGGGTCATCATGCTCACCACGCCGCCCCCGGATAGGCGCGCTGAAGCCATTGCATGCTGGTCAGCAGATGGCCCAGATGCTCGGTATGCATGCGGCCGTTGCGCCCGCCCTTGTGAACATAGCTGCCCTCGGGAAGGGTCAGCGTCGCCTCAGCCAGAACGCGGGCGGTGATATCGTCGTAGCCGGCGCGCAGATCGTCCGGGGCCGGGGCAATCCCGGCGTCGGCCAGAACTTCGTCCACCTTATCTTTTTCGAACATCTCTACGACGTAGGGCCAGAGATAATCGAGCGATTTCTGCATCCGGGTATGACTTTCCCCGGTTCCATCCCCAAGCCCCACAACCGTGTCGCCGGAGCGTTCGAGGTGATAGGTCACCTCCTTGTGGGCCTTCTCGGCAATCGCCGCGACACGCGGGTCGGCGGAGCCTTTCAGCCAATCGGTCATCCCATAGGACCACGCGTCATAGAGGAACTGGCGCATGAGCGTCTGCCCGAAATCGCCGGTGGGCAATTCGCACAGCAGCACGTTGCGGAAATCCCACGCGTCACGCAGGAAAGCAAGGTCATCGGCAGAGCGCGCCTTGCCCTCGACCTCGCCGGCCAGCCCCAGCCAGAGCTGCGTCTGCCCGATCATGTCGAGCGCCGTGTTGGCCAGCGCGATATCTTCCTCCAGCACCGGCGAATGGCCGCACCATTCCGACACCCGGTGGCCGAGGATCAGCGTGTTGTCCCCCATGCGCAGGAGAAACTGGAAAAGCGCCTCGTCACGGGTCATCACATGTGCCCCACTTCGTCGGGAATGTCGTAAAAGGTCGGGTGGCGGTAGATCTTGCTTTCCGACGGCTCGAACATCGGACCCTTCTCCGACGGGGAACTGGCCGCGATGTGCCTGGCTTCCACCACCCAGATCGACACGCCCTCGTTGCGGCGGGTATAGACGTCGCGGGCGTTCTTCATGGCCATTTCCGCGTCGGGCGCGTGCAGGCTGCCGACATGGCGGTGGCTGAGGCCGTGCTGGCCGCGAATGAAAATTTCCCACAGGGGCCATTCGTGTTTCATCCGGGATCTCCTTTCCCTTTGCTGGACGCGCCGCTCATCAAGCCCCGTTGGGCTTTCTTCGCGAAGAGAGGCCCGCAAAGGCCTCGATGAGCGCGCGGTGCCGTTATTCCGCCGCGACCTTGCGCGCGGCCTTCTTCTGCGCGTGGGCCATCAACCCTTCACGCACCCAGGCGCCGTCTTCCCATGCGCTCACGCGGTCCTTCATCCGGTCCACATTGCACGGGCCGTTGCCCTTGATCACGTTGAAGAATTCCGGCCAATCCGGCTCGCTGAAATCGTAGTGGCCGCTTTCCTCGTTCCACCTGATGCCCGGGTCGGGCAGGTCGAGGCCGAGGTATTCGATCTGCGGGATGGTCTGGTCGACGAATTGCTGGCGCAGCTCGTCATTCGACTTCACCTTGATCTTCCACGCCATCGACTGCTCCGAATGCACCGATTCCGCATCAGACGGCCCGAACATCATCAGCGCGGGGAACCACAGTCGATTGAGCGCATCCTGCGCTTGGCGCTTTTGTTCGGGCGTGCCGAAGGCCATCGCGCGGATCGCGTCGTAGCCCTGGCGCGCGTGAAAGCTTTCTTCCTTGCAGATCCGCACCATGGCGCGGCTGTAGGGCCCGTAGGAAGTGCGCTGCAACGCCACCTGGTTCACGATCGCCGCCCCGTCGACCAGCCAGCCCACGGCACCGATATCGGCCCAGTTGAGCGTCGGATAGTTGAAGATCGAGGAATATTTCATGCGGCCTTCGTGCAGCAGCTCGATCAGTTCATCGCGGCTGACACCAAGCGTTTCGGCAGCGGAATAAAGGTAGAGCCCATGCCCCGCCTCGTCCTGCACCTTGGCCAGAAGAATCGCCTTGCGCTCCAACGTCGGCGCGCGGGTGATCCAGTTACCCTCGGGCAATTGGCCGACCACTTCGGAATGCGCGTGCTGACCGATCTGTCGGATCAGCGTCTTGCGGTAGCCCTCTGGCATCCAGTCGCGCGGCTCGATCTTCTCGCCGGCGTCGATGCGGGCCTGGAACGCCTCCAGCAGGGCCGGGTCCTCGTTCGAGGCTTCGGATTTGATCATCTGTGCATACATGTTCGACTCCTCCGTCAGGATCTTTCGAGGATCAGGGCCGCGCCCTGTCCCACACCGACGCACATGGTGCACAGCGCGTAACGCCCGCCCGTGCGCTGCAACTGATAGGCCGCCGTCAACACCAACCGCGCGCCGCTCATCCCCAGCGGGTGGCCCATGGCGATGGCACCGCCGTTGGGATTCACATGGGCGGCGTCGTCGGGCACCCCAAGCTCGCGCAGGGTGGCAAGCCCCTGAGCGGCAAAAGCCTCGTTCAATTCTATCACATCCATCTGCTCGATGCTGAGCCCCGCCCTGGCCAGCACCTTGCGGGTCGCCGGCACCGGGCCGATGCCCATCACCCGCGGTTCCACCCCCGCCGCGGCCATGGCAACCACGCGCGCCATCGGCGTCAGGCCTTGCGCCTTTGCGGCTGCCTCCGACGCGATCAGCAGCGCCGCCGCACCATCGCAAACGCCCGATGCATTGCCCGCCGTCACCGTCTTGTCGGGTCCGTTGACGCCCTTCAACCCGGCCAGTTTCTCGACCGTGGTGCCGGGGCGCGGGTGTTCGTCGGTATCGACGGTGATCGGGTCGCCCTTGCGCTGCGGGATCGTCACCGGAGTGATCTCATCGACGAAACGCCCCGTTTCGTGGGCGGCCTGCCAGCGGGCTTGGCTGCGCGCGGCAAAGGCATCCTGGTCGGCCCGCGACACGTTGTAATCCACTGCCACGTTATCGGCCGTCTCGGGCATCGAATAGGTGCCGTAGGCGGCCTTCATCTTCGGGTTCGCGAAGCGCCAGCCGATGGTTGTGTCATAAACCGCATTGCTCCGCGAAAAGGCCGTTTCCGCCTTTGGCATCACGAAGGGTGCGCGGCTCATGCTTTCGACGCCACCGGCGATCATCAGGTCATAATCGCCGGCCCGGATCGCCCGTGCCGCCATGCCGACCGCATCCATGCCGGAGGCGCAGAGCCGATTGATCGTGGTGCCCGGCACACTGACCGGCAGCCCTGCCAGAAGCGCCGCCATCCGCGCCACGTTGCGGTTGTCTTCACCGGCCTGGTTGGCGTCGCCGTAGATCACGTCGTCAATCGCGCCCCAATCCAGACCGGGATTGCGCGCCATCAGCGCGGCAATCGGCAGCGCGGCAAGATCATCGGTCCGGATCGAGGACAGCGCCCCCCCGTAGCGACCGATCGG
>PFEX01000100.1:0-3919 GCA_002783145.1 Rhodobacteraceae bacterium CG17_big_fil_post_rev_8_21_14_2_50_65_11
CATCAGCAGGCGGTTGAGCTGGTACGCCGGGTCGTTGTGATACCCGAAGGCCATGTTTTCCCACGCCATGAACGGCATGATCAGCCCTTCGCGCTGCCGGTCCTCGGGAACGTGTGAAATGCCCCGCGCGCGGCGACTTTGCCCGTCGGAGTGTTGGCCGGTCAGGTCGATGGGGGTGCCGTTGATGTCGATCGTGCCGCGTGTCGCCGCGATCATGCCGCCCAGCACATGCAGCAATTCAGACTGCCCGTTGCCCGCGACCCCCGCGATGCCAAGGATCTCCCCGCCCCGGATCGACAGCGACACATCTTTCAGCCGCTCGACATTCTGCTCGTCGATGACCGACAGGTTGCGCACATCGACAACAACCTTGCCGGGGCGCGCGGGTTGCTTGTCCACCCGCAGCAGGACCTTACGGCCCACCATCATTTCGGCAAGTTGATCGGGCGAGGTCGAGGCGGTCGGCACCGTGTCGGTCATCTCGCCGCGGCGCATCACGCTGACCGTGTCGGTCACTTCCATGATCTCGCGCAGCTTGTGGGTGATCAGGATGATCGTCTTGCCCTCGGCCTTCAACCCTTCGAGGATGCGAAAGAAGTGGTCGGCTTCGGACGGGGTCAGAACGCCGGTCGGTTCATCGAGGATCAGGATATCGGCCTGCCGGTAAAGCTGTTTCAGGATCTCCACCCGCTGCGCGTGGCCGACGCTCAGATCCTCGACCACCGCGTCCGGGTCGACATGCAGCTGGTATTCCTCGGCCAGTTGTTTCAGCAGTTTGCGCGCCTTGGCGACCGAAGGTTGCAGCATCGCCCCGTCCTCGGCCCCGAGGATCACGTTTTCGACAACGGTGAAGTTTTCCACCAGTTTGAAGTGTTGGTGCACCATACCGATGCCGGCGCGAATCGCGGCTTGGCTGTCGGGGATATGGGTCAGGTTGCCGTTGATGAAGATCTCGCCCGCGTCGGCCTTGTAAAAGCCGTAGAGGATCGACATCAGCGTTGATTTTCCGGCGCCGTTCTCGCCCACGATACCGTGTATCGTTCCCTTCCTGACCCGCAGGGAAATGTCCTTGTTCGCTTGCACCGGGCCAAACGCCTTCGATATGCCCCTGAGTTCGATGGCATAGGGCTCGGCCCCGGAAGCTGTCTGTGTCATCGTCGTTTCCCCGTCGCGGAGCAGGATTTTCGTCGTCCGGTGCGCTTTTGGTCCAGTTTGGTCGGGCGACTTTGGCCAAAGCCTTGTCATCTGTCCAGAAGCCTTGCCTCGGAAAATGGAATGGGCCGCCAGTGGCGACGGCCCGTTCCAGACGTTTTCAGGCGGGGATCACATCATTCCACCGGGCAGCTGCCATCCTCGGAATAGTTGTGGACCGAGATTTCGCCGGCGATGATCGCGTCGCGCGCGGCCTCGACCTCTGCCATCATTTCCTCAGAGATCAGGCTTGCGTTGAACTCGTCCAGCGCATAGCCAACGCCGTCCTCGGCCAGTCCGAAGAAGTGAACGCCGGTCTCGATCTCGCCCACCGGGCTGGAGAACGCATCATAGACGGCCACGTCGACGCGCTTGACCATCGAGGTCAGAACCTCGCCCGGATGCAGGTAGTTCTGGTTCGAATCGACGCCGATACCGAGGATATCCTCATCGGCGGCGGTCTGAAGCACGCCAAGCCCGGTGCCGCCCGCTGCGGCAAAGACCACGTCGGCGCCACGGCTGATCTGGGCGCGGGTCAGTTCACCGCCGCGCACCGGGTCGTTCCACGCTGCGGGTGTGGTCCCGGTCATGTTCTGGATGATGGTGGCATCGGGGTTCACCGCGCGCACGCCTTGCGCGTAGCCGCAGCCGAAGCGCGAGATCAGCGGGATGTCCATGCCGCCCACGAAGCCGACGGTCCCCGACTCGGACGCCATCGCCGCCAGCATGCCGACGAGGTAGGACCCCTGTTCCTCGCGGAAGATCACCGACCGCACGTTCGGTGCATCGACAACGCCGTCGATGATCACGAAGGTGGTGTCGGGATAATCCGGGGCGACAACCTCAAGCGAGGAGGCCTGACTGAAGCCCGCCATCACGACGGGGTTGGCGCCGGCCTCGGCAAGGCGGCGCATCGCCTGTTCGCGCTGCGCGTCGGACTGAAGCTCTATCTCGCGGTAGGAGCCGCCGGTTTCCTCGGCCCAGCGTTCGGCGCCGGCATAGGCGGCCTCGTTGAACGAGCGGTCGAACTTGCCGCCAAGGTCGAAGATGATCGCCGGATCGGCCAATGCGCCGGTGGCGGAAATCGCCAATGCGGCGGCAGCGCCGGACAGCTTGGTGAAAAGTGTCATGTCATGTGTCTCCCGGTTGTTTATGGGCAGGGCGATCCTTGCATGGCGCACCTGTCTCGGACATGGGGCATCCGATCCCTGCGCGAATAAGGGCAAAGGCAATGCGCTTGGTCAACCGTATTCTCGCGTCAGGTGGCGGCGGAAGGACCCAGCGGCCGCGCCATGACCGCCGCGTCGACCCGCTGCCCGTCCGGCAGGCGATAATACCCCGGCCGGCAGCCGGTTTGTGTGAAGCCCGCGGATCGGTAAAGCGCGATGGCGGCAGCGTTCTGTGCCGCGACCTCCAGAAAGCAGGTGTCCGCCCCTTGCGCTTGCGCCCGGATCAGCGCCCGCGCCACGAGGCGCGCGCCGATGCCGTTGCGGCGCTCGGCGGGATCGACGGCGATGGTCAAAAGCTCTGCCTCGCCCGCGATGCTGCGGATCAGGGCAAAGCCACCCGACTCCGTGATCATCTCACATCCCGGCGCAGAGAGGAGCCCGGCGAATTCCAGGGCAGTCCACGGCCGGGGGGTGGTGAAGCAGGCGGCATGCAGCCGGGCCAGCGCCGTGGGCGTCATGACAGCATGACCGGACCCCGGTCACGCGCCGGCGCGGCATCGGGGCTGCGCAGGTAAAGCGGCGCCGGGCGTGGCCCGCCCGCCTGCCAGCGGGTCGCGGCGGTTCGGGCGATGGCCACGGCAAGCGGATGGTGTGCCGGGGCAGCGGTGGCGCCAAGCCGCGCCGCCAGTGTGTCGGCGTCATGGCCGACGCAGCTCAGCCCGTCGCAGGCCCAATCCGGCGCTTCGACGAGCGGAACCAACTCCGGCCCCCGCGAGACACCGGCACCGAAGCGTTGCAGGTAGACGTGATCGCGCCGCGCATCGAGACAGGCCAGAACCGGTCCTGCGTGGCCAAGCGCCAGAGCGTCCAGCCCCGATACGCCGACGGCTGGAATGCCGAGGGCCAAGGCCAGCCCGCGCGCGGCGGCCACGGAGATCCGGATGCCGGTGAAATTGCCCGGTCCGGTGCCGACGCCGATGGCCGACAGATCGGGCAACGCGGTGCCGCCCCGGTCCATGACCTGCCGCACCAGCGGCATCAGCCGCTCGGCCTGCCCCCTGGCCATGTCCTCCTGTACCTCCGCCAGCACCCGATCGCCCGACAGCAAAGCGGCCGCGCAATGCGCGGCCGATGTGTCGAAGGCAAGGATCAGCGGGTCAGACCGCAACGGGACGCACCTCGATCACCTCGGGGATGTAGTGGCGAAGCAGGTTCTCGATTCCCATCTTCAGCGTGATGGTGGAGGAGGGGCAGCCGGCGCAGGCGCCTTGCATGTGCAGGTAGACGATGCCGCGGTCAAAACCGTGGAAGGTGATGTCGCCACCGTCCTGCGCCACGGCGGGGCGCACGCGGGTGTCCAGAAGCTCCTTGATCTGGTCGACGATTCCGGAATCTGCACCGTCCTCATGCGCGACATGGCCCCCCGAGGCACCTTCGCCTTCCATCACCGGGGCGCCGGACTGGAAATGTTCCATGATCGCACCAAGGATGGCCGGCTTGACATGGTCCCATTCCACCGAGTCCGCTTTGGTCACGGTCACGAAATCGGTGCCGAGGAA
>PFEX01000100.1:3984-20282 GCA_002783145.1 Rhodobacteraceae bacterium CG17_big_fil_post_rev_8_21_14_2_50_65_11
TCTGGATGAACATGGGGCGGGCTCCTTCGCGGCTTGCTCTCGATATGCGGCTCTCGACGCTGGAAGTCAAGATTTGGAACGATTCTAAACTGCGTGTCTGGTCCGGTTCAGCTGGTTTCCCAGTATTCACCCGGATCAAGATCGCCCCATTGAAAAGCACAGTCAAATCTTGTGTTGACCGCCTGACACGAGTTTCCCGATCCTGGCCCTGACTCCTTGACTCCTTGACTCCTTGACTCCTTGGCGGGTGGCTGTGGCAAGCGGCGCGCAGGAACCTTTCGTCAGGTGCCAAACACGAATGAGGCTATCCTCTGCTTACCTGATAAAATCTGAGGGTTCAGTCAGGCAAATGGCTTCATCCCAGCATACGGCAACAGCGTCATACGTTCCAAGACCGTGATCGTGCCCGACACGTTCGATGCTAACCGCTCTCGGTGGATCGCTGGCGCGCTGGCAAGCCATATGCTCGCCAAGTCGAACGCCAGGTCCAGGTTGACGCCTGTTGCATATCCGCCAACGCTTCCAATGCTCTCAATTCCCATTTTCCACCAATCGAGTTGATCAGGTGATCGCTTCCAGTTGCTCCTTCGACAGATCGCCGGGCACGAGGGTCATCGGCACTTGCAGCGTGCCCGAGGCTTTCGTCAGCGCCGTGACCAGCGGTCCCGGACCCTTGCGCCCCGTGCCCGCGCCCAGCACCACCACGCCGATGTCGGGGTCGTCGCTTACCTGGGCGAGGATCTCGTCGATCGGTTCGCCTTCGCGGATCACAAGTTCTGGGTCGACGCCCTGCTTGTCGCGCATCCACTTGGCGAAGACGTTGAAATGTGCCTCGATCCGTTCGCGTGCCTCGGCGCGCATGACTTCGCCCACACCGATCCAGTGGTTGAATTCGTCGGGCGGAATGACCGACAGGATCTGCACGCCGCCCTTGGTGTTGGCTGCGCGCATCGCCGCGAAGCGCAACGCGTTCAGGCACTCGCTGGAATCGTCGAGAACGACGAGAAACTTGCGCATGGCTGGATCCCTCCTGTCCGGGCGTATCATGACCGAGCCGCGCGGCGCAGGCAACAAACGGATTTGCGCGCCGGGGCGAGACCGAGCCGAGGCCTACCCTTCTGACGTCGCCCAGTCCCAGTAAAGCCGCAGGGCCGCTTTCGTCACCGGCCCGACCTGGTAGGGGGTGCCCTCGAATTCCACCACTGGCGTGACCTTGGTCAGGTTGCCCGACAGGAAGACCTCATCGGCGGCACGCACATCGTCGAAGGTCAGCACCACTTCCTGCACCTCGTAGCCCGCCGCGCGGAGGTTCGACATATGCCGCGCGCGGGTGATGCCCGACAGGAAGGTGCCGTTGGGGATCGGGGTCTGCACCACGCCGTCCCTCACGATGAAGACATTGGCCGTTGCGCTTTCGGCGACATTGCCCATGGCGTCGGCGACCAGCGCGTTGTCGTAGCCCTTGGCCCGCACCTCGGCCAGCATGCGCGCGTTGTTGGGGTAGAGGCAGCCCGCCTTGGCATTGGTCACGTTGTCGGCCAGCACCGGGCGGCGGAACCGCGTCGTCGCCAGCCGCACCGTCGCGTCCGATTTCGGCAGCGGAATCTCCTCCAGACAGACGGCAAAGCCGGTTTCCTCGGGGATAGGCAAGATGCCGGACGCGCCGTTGCCGATGCTCCAATACATCGGGCGGATGTAGAGCGGGGTTTCAGCAGGGTAGAGGCGGATGCCCTCCCACACGATATCGAAGATCTGTTGCGCCGCGTGCGTCGGCTCCATCATCAGAGCTTTGGCGGAGCGGTTGATCCGCGCGCAATGCGCCATCAGGTCGGGCGCCAGGCCATGCGCATACCGCGCCCCGTCAAACACTGTCCCGCCAAGCCACGATCCGTGGTCGGCCGCGTTCATGATCGGCACGTTGCCCTCGTGCCATGTGCCTTCGAAATAGGTTCGGATATTGGTGCCGGTCGCCATGAACTGTCCTCCTTCAGGCGACCAGCATGCGTCGTTTTAGGTCAGAGGTCCAGACGTAAACCCGAGCTGGTATCCCATCGAGACCGGGCGCCCCGGCGCCTCGGGTTTGGGTGTGGACCCCTGACTGTTTGCCTGAACAGGCGTCGAGTGTGTCTTCGCAGTCGTCATGCGGCCTCCTCTTTTGACTGTTCCTGAAGGGGCAGGGGGTAAGCCCCCCGTGCCATGTGCGCCTGTGCCCGTTAAGACCGGGTTAACGCCGGCAACGAGTTAGCCCGAGCCCCCTGCGAAATCAAGCCATCGACGTCCAGCGGCGCGTTCGACATCGCCAGGGCCCCGGTTGCGTCGCGTGGCCAGTCCTCGGGCGCGCGGTCGCGGTAGAGCTCGACCCCGTTGCCATCGGGGTCGTCGAAATAGACCGCCTCGCTGACCCCGTGGTCCGCGGCGCCCGCAAGTGGAACGCCAAGATCGACGACCCGCGCGACCGCCCGGCCAAGCGCGTCGCGGGTCGGGTAGAGGAAGGCCACGTGGTAGAGGCCCGTGGCACCGCGGGGAGGATGCGACCCGCCGCAGCTTTGCCATGTATTGAGGCCAAGGTGGTGATGGTAGCCGCCGGCCGACAGGAAAGCTGCGCCGGAGCCAAGGCGCTGCTGCACCTCCAGCCCCAGAACGTCGCGGTAAAAGGCGATGGACCGGTCGAGGTCGGAAACCTTCAGGTGAACATGGCCGACGCGCAGGCCGGGATCGGCGGTGTAGGACATGGGGGACTCCTGTTGCTTTGGCACAGCATACCCTGCGCGCGAAAGCGCGTCAGTCGGAGTTTCCGCAAGGCCGGCGTGCGCAGGCGCGCAGTCGGGTCTGCCCGTCGACAGGCCTTCGCGCCGCCCGCCAGCCATCGGCGCGTGTCAGTTGCGCACGATCCCCATGATGTCGAACGTCTGCCGCAGGATCGGCGCGGCGATGTCGCGCGCGCGGTCGGACCCACGGGCGAGGATGCGGTCGATCTCGTCGGGGTCTTGCATCAGCCGGGCCATTTCGGTCGAGATGGGCGCCAGCTTGGCGACCGCCAGATCGGCGAGGTCCTGCTTGAAATAGCCAAACATCTTGCCCGCGTTCTGTGCCACCACGTCTTCAACGCTCAGATCCGCCAGCCCGGCCCAGATATTGACGAGGTTGCGCGCCTCGGGCCGGCGCTCCAGCCCCTCGACCGTTTCGGGCAACGGGTCTGGGTCCGTCCTGGCCTTCTTTATCTTGCGCGCGATGGTGTCGGCATCGTCGGTCATGTTGATGCGGGTGCGGTCGGAGGGGTCTGATTTCGACATCTTCTTCGTGCCGTCCTGAAGATTCATCACCCGCGTCGCCGCGCCCTCGATCACCGGGTCGGGCAGCGGAAAGAAATCGACGCCGTAATCGTGGTTGAACTTCGCGGCAATGTCGCGGGTCAGCTCGAGATGCTGCTTCTGGTCCTCGCCCACGGGCACATGGGTGGCGTGATAGGCAAGGATATCGGCCGCCATCAGCGCCGGGTAGGCAAAGAGGCCGAGCGACGCCGCCTCGGCATTCTTGCCGGCCTTGTCCTTCCATTGGGTCATGCGCCCCATCCAGCCCATGCGCGCGACACAGTTGAAGATCCAGGCCAGTTGCGCGTGTTCGGACACCTGCGACTGGTTGAAGAGGATGCTCTTTTCCGGGTCGATCCCGGCGGCGATGAACCCGGCGCAAAGTTCGCGCGTGTTACGGGTCAGCGCGGCGGGGTCCTGCCAGACGGTGATCGCGTGCAGATCGACCATGCAGTAGACACACTCATGCGTGCCGGCATCCTGCATGTCGACGAAGCGTTTCATGGCCCCGAGGTAGTTGCCGAGTGTCAGCCCGCCCGAGGGCTGGATCCCGGAAAATACCCGTGGCGTGAAAGTGGCATCGCTCATCGCATTCATCCCTCAAGGCCCCGCGCGCGAAAAGGGCGTCTGGTCAAGCGCGCGCGCTTCGCTTACCCACGGGGATGAGGCCCGTCAACCGAAGGACGCCGCGAAGATGAGTGCCAACAGCCAGAACCCCTTCAATCGATTGCCTCCGGTGGTGATCGCGCTTGCCGTGATCCTTGGCGGGCTGGAGATCCTGTTTCAGCTGGCCACGGCCGGGATGCTCGGCGGGCAGGAGGGGGTCGGCTGGCGGTTTGGCGCGATCCAGAATTACGCGGTGCTCGATCAGGTCTGGGAATGGATGCGGGCCAACAATACATATCCCGCCGCCGAACTGGCGCGCTTCGTCACTTATCCCTTCATTCATGGCGGGTTCGTGCATGTCGCCTTCGTGGTCGTCTTCATCCTCGCGCTCGGCAAGATGGTGGCGGAGGTGTTTTCCGCCGCCGCCTTCCTTGCGGTGTTTTGGCTGTCGGCGCTTGTTGGCGGGCTGGCCTTCGCGCTGCTGCTCGACAGCCGGTTCCCGCTGATCGGTGGCTACCCAGGAGTTTACGGCCTGATCGGGGCGTTTTCCTTCCTGCAATGGGTCAGCCTCGGAGTGACTGGCGGCAACCGGTATCGCGCCTTCGGGCTGATCGCGACGCTTCTGGCGATCCAGCTGATTTTCGCGATGTTGCAGGGGTTCTACGGCGACGTGGTGGCGGACCTGTCGGGCTTCGTCACCGGCTTCATGCTGTCTTTCGTGGTCAGCCCCGGCGGCTGGCACCGGTTGCTGGTGAAGTTGCGGCAGCGGTAGTCGGCCATGCCGCGCATCGCCCCCGCACCCCGGCGCGGCGGCGCTGCGCGCCTTACCGGCCCCGCCTGAGGCCCGCCCGGATATCGGCCAGCCGGAAGGCGCCAAGCACCTGTCCCGCCACGGCATAAAGCCCGGCCCCTGCCACGACCACGGCCAAAAGCGCCGCGTAACGCAGCCAATCTGCGCCAAGCGGCCCGGCCAGCGCCGTGGCCAGCCCCCAGATGCCCACGCCCATCACCGCAGAGGCCAGCACGAGCCGCGGCGTCGCGCGCCGCGCCCTGGCGTCAAGCTGCGCCGCCTGCCCGAAACCGCGCGCGCCCCACCACAACAGCCCGGTCATCGTCCACGCCGCCACGGTGGCCGCCACCGCCGGGGCCAGCCAGCCGATCAGCGGCATCAGCCCGAAGGCGAGCGCGGCGTTCACCACCATCGCCATCAGCGCGTAGCGGAACGGTGTGCTGGTATCCTCGCGCGCGAAGTAAACGGGCTGTTGCAGCTTTTGCAGCACGAAGGCCGGCAGGCCCAGCCCATAGATCGCCACCGCCTGCGCGATGGCGGCGCTGTCGGCGGCGTCGGTCGCGCCGCGCTCGAACAGGACGGAGACGATGGGCAAGGGGATCACGAGGAAGGCCGCCGCGCAGGGCAGGGTCAGGATCAACGCGAATTCCAGTGCCCGCGACAGCGAATGGCGCGCGCCGGCGCTGTCCTCCGCCTTCAATCGGCGCGACAATTCGGGCAGCAGCACGATGCCGATGGCAATGCCCACCACACCAAGCGGCAACTGGTATAGCCGGTCGGCGGTGAACAGCCAGCTGATCGCGCCCTCGGTGCGCGAGGCGACGAGCTGCCCGACCACGAGGTTGATCTGCGTTACCCCGTTGGCCATCGCGGCGGGCAGGCCGACGATCACGAGGTGCTTCATCTCGGGCGTCCAGCGCGGGCGGGCCGGGCGCAGGTGGACGCCGGCGCGCTCCGTCGCCGTCCAGACCAGCGCAAGCTGCGCCAGCCCTGCCACCGGGATCGCCCAGATCAGCCATTCGATGACCGTGCCGCCGAGCCAATACCCCGTCAGCATCGCGGTGATCACGAAGACGTTGAGCAGCACCGGCGCCGCCGCCGCCGCCGCGAAGCGCCCATGCGAATTGAGCACCCCGGAAAAGAGCGCCGCCAGCGACATGAAGAAGATGTAGGGAAAGACGACGTGGCCGTAGCCGACTGCAAGGTTGAAGCGGGCATCGCCCACGAAGCCGCCCGCCGTGGCCCAGACCAGCGCCGGCATGAACATCATGCCCAGCCCGACCAGCACCAACACCACCGCGCCAAGCCCCGACAGCGCGTCGCGCGCAAGTCCCTGTGCGTCGCCACCGCCCTCAGCCGCCTTGGAATAAAGCGGCACGAAGGCAGCGTTGAAGGCACCCTCGGCCAGAAAGCGGCGAAACAGGTTGGGCAGGCGAAAGGCGGCGACGAAGGCATCCATCACCGGGCCGGGGCCGATCAGCGCGGTCAGCACGATTTCGCGGACGAAGCCGAGAACCCGGCTTGCCATGGTCCAGCCGCCGACGGTCAGGATCCCTGTCAACAGGCGGATCGGCCGCGTTGTCATGCGCCGGCCCGTTTGGCCACCCGCGCGATCGCCTCGCGCAGCTTCTTTTCCAGCGCGTCCTGTCGGTGTCGGGCGTGCAGCTTCAGCCCGAACATGTCCTTGACGTAGAAGGTGTCGATCACCTGTTCGCCATAGGTCGCGATCAAGGCGCTTGAAATATAGATGTTGGACGCCGCCAGCGTCTTGGTCAGGTCATAAAGCAGGCCGGGGCGGTCGCGGGTATCGACCTCGATGATCGTGTATATCTCCGACCCGTCATTATCGAACGTGATATGGGTGGGCACGTTGAAACGGCGTTCGCGCTTCTTGATCTTGTCGCGCGATTGCAGCGCCTCGCTGGCCACGACCTCGCCCGCCAGCGTCTTGTCGATCATGGATTTCAGGCGCGGCAGGCGGGCGGCCTCAAAGGGGTGCCCCTCGGAATCCTGCACCCAGAAGACGGCGGTCGCATAGCCGTCCTTGGTGGTGTAGGTGCGCGCATCGACCACGTTGGCCCCGACAAGGCTGAGCGCGCCGGCCAGCCGCGAGAAGATGCCGGGGTGATCGGCCAGCACGAAACACACGCGCGTCGCATCGCGGTCGATGTCCTGGTCGGTATCGATCGCAATGCCGTGCTCGCTGGCGCCGCGCAGCAGTCCGGCAATCACGGCTTGCGTTTCGGTGTCGAGCCCCTGCCAGTAGGGGCTGTAATGGCGCGTGGTCTCGGCCTTCAGCGCCTTGCTGTCCCAATCGGCCAGTCGCGCGCGCAGGCTGCGCTTGGCCTCGGCCTCGCGCTTTTCGCGATTGAGATCCTCCAGCCCGGTTTCCAGCGCCGTCGCTGTCGCCCGGTAAAGCGCGCGCAGCAATGTCGCCTTCCAGTTGTTCCATACGTGCGGGCCGACGCCGCGAATATCGCAGACGGTCAGCACCGTCAGCAGGTCCAGCCGGGTTTTCGTCCTCACCGCCTTGGCGAAATCGCGCACCGTGCGCGGATCGGAAATATCGCGTTTCTGCGCCATGTCGGACATCAGCAGGTGATGGCGCACCAGCCACTCCACAGTATCGGACTCGTCCTTCTTCAACCCCAGCCGCGGGCAGATCGCGCGCGCCAGCCGCGCCCCGAGGACGGAGTGATCTTCCGGCCGCCCCTTGCCCAGATCGTGGATCAGGCAGGCAAGGTAGAGCACCTTGCGGTTCACCCCGGCCTTGAGAATCCTCGATGCAACGGGCAATTCCTCGATCAATTCCTCGCGCTCGATCTGGGCCAGCGCCGAGATCACCTGGATCGTGTGCTCGTCCACTGTGTAGCTGTGATACATGTTGAACTGCATCATTGCCACGACCGGGGCGAATTCGGGCAGGAAGGCGGCCAGCACGCCAAGCTCGTTCATCCGGCGCAGGGCCCGTTCCGGGTTGCCGTGTTTCAACAGCAGGTCAACGAAAAGGCGCGTGGCCTCCCGGTCGCGGCGCATCGCGTCGTCGATAAGGTGCAGGTTGGCGGTGACCAGCCGCATCGCGTCGGGATGGATCAGCAGGCCGGAGCGCAGCGCCTCCTCGAACAGGCGCAGCAGGTTGAGCTTGTCGGCAAGGAATGTGGCCTCGTCGGCAACCGTCAGCCGGCCCTGTTTCACGTCATAGCCGGGCTTGAGCTTGCGCCGCCGGCGGCGGCCCTTGAGCAGCCCGATCAGCAGCGGCTCCGGCTTGACATGAGTGGCTTCCAGCGCGGTCAGGAAGATCCGGGTCAGTTCCCCCACGCGGGTCGCGTGGCGGAAATAATCCTGCATGAAGTGTTCCACCGCGCGGCGGCCACCATGGTCGCGGTAGCCGAGGCGGTCGGCCACCTCGACCTGCATGTCGAAGGTCAGTTGATCCTGCGCGCGACCCGCCAGCAGGTGAAGGTGGCAGCGCACTGCCCAGAGGAAGCGCTCGGCCGCGTCGAAAGCGGCAAACTCCTCGCCGCTGAACACGCCAAGTTCGACAAGCTCGCCAGCCTGGTCAACACCGTGTTGATACTTTGCGATCCAGTAGAGCGTTTGCAGGTCGCGCAGGCCGCCCTTGCCCTCTTTCACGTTTGGTTCGACCATGTAGCGCTGACCGCCCTGCCGCTTGTGCCGCGCGCCACGTTCCTCCAGCTTGGCCTCGATGAATTCGCTTGTCGTACCCTTGAAAAGCTGGTCGCGCAGGGTGTCGGACAGATCCTGCCCGAGGGCCGAGTCCCCGGTCAGGAACCGCATTTCCAGAAGCGACGTGCGGATGGTGAAATCGCCCTTTGCCAACCGCAGGCAATCGGCGATCGAGCGGCTGGCATGGCCCACCTTGAGGTGCAGATCCCACAGCATGTAAAGCGTCGATTCGATCACGCTCTCGGCCCAGCCGGTCATTTTCCACGGCAGCACGAACAGCAGGTCCACATCGGAAAACGGCGCCATCTCGCCACGGCCAGAACCGCCGACCGCCACGACGGCCATGCGCTCCGCTTCGGTCGGGTTCGGGTTGGGGTGCAGGTACGTGGTGGAAACGCGGATCGCCTCTGACACGAGTGCATCGGTGAGGTAGGAATAGGCCCGCGTCACGCGCCGCGCGACCATCGGTGTCGCGTCGAACGCCTCCTCGATTGCCGCGCGCCCCTGCTTGCGCGCCGCGCCCAGTTCGCGGACGGTGCGGGCGCGAATACCGGCAGCGTCGGTCTCGTCGGCAAAGGCGGCGTCGAGCCGCGCGCGAATGCCCTCCGAGTCGAAAATCTGCGCCGCGGGCAGGATCATCTGGCCCGCGGTGGTGGCTTGCGTGGGAAGGCGGGGGTTCCGGTCAGAGGCCGGGGCCGGCAAGGCGTCCTGGAGCGGGGTCAATAATTGTAACCTGATTGTTTTCTACCGTTGCGATTGCCATGGCCCGTTGGTTGGTGCCATCTGGACGCAGCCGGAATACCCCGTTCGCGCCGGCAAAGCCAGACGACGCCGTCAGTGCCTCCGCGCCGAGGGTGTCCTGCCCGATCGCGGTTTCCGCAATCGCGCGGATGGCGTCGTACCCGATCGGAGCCAGCACATGCGGCGTATCGCCGAAGGCGGCGGTGTAACGCGCGTTGAACGCGGCCGTGGCATCCGGGTCGGGCAGGGCGAACCAGCCGCCCTGAAGCCCCGACAATTCCAGCGTCTGCGACGGCACGTCCCACCGGGTCAGCCCCATGACCTGAACCGCCTCGGTATCGAGCCCGTTTTCCGGCAAGAGCTGTGCGAAGAGCGGCAGAGCGGCGGAGGCGTCTGAAGTGAACATCAGCGCATTGGCATCGGCGGCGCGAATCTGGTCGATGATATCGGGGATCGCCTGAACCACCCCTTGCTGTGAAAACTCATAGCTTCGGACACCCGCTATGGTGCCGCCGGAAAGCGTGAAGGCGCTTTGCACCGCATCGCGCGCCACTTCGCCGGCAAGGTTTTGCGCATGCAGGACCATCACCCGCCCGCGCCCCTGTGCCACGGCATACCGTGCGATCCGTGTGGCGCTGTTCTGAAAGGTATGGCCAAGCACGAAGACATTGCCACCCGCGATCTCGGTGTTGTTCGAAAAGCTGAGAATGCTGACATTGCTGTTTGACAAGGCGACACCAACGGCGGCCGCCGCGTCCGAGCGCAGTGGCCCGACGATGACGCGCGCGCCCTGTTGCACGGCCGTGCGCGCCACGGTGGCGGCCTGCGCGGGATCGGCGGCGGTATTGTAGACGGTGATCTCGAATTGCACCCCCTCGAATTCCGACGCGGCCAGCCGCGCCGCGTTTTCAAGGCCGCGTGCCACGATTTCGTCGCCCGGGCTGGCCGAGCCGTAGGGCAACAGCAGGGCCACCTCGATCGGCGCGCCGGATCGCACCCGCGGCCCATCGCCCCCCGGCAATCCGGCCTGGCAGGCGGCAAGAAGCATCGCGCCGAGCATCAAAAGGACTTGGTGTCGCGCCTTGCGGACAAAACGGAAAAACGTGAACATGCAGGGCCGTCTCCGGATGGCTCAATGAGGATCGCGCGGACCCTACGCCGACGCGCCAGCCAAGTAAACGCCAAGAGGTTCGCCTATGTCCGATCAGCCCCCGTCCGCCGGTGCCAGGCCCTTGCGTCTGTCGCCGGGGCTCTACCTCGTGGCGACCCCGATCGGCGCGGCGCGCGATATCACCCTCAGGGCGCTTGATATTCTGGCCGGGGCCGATGCCATCGCTGCCGAGGACACGCGCACGGCACGCAAGTTGATGGAGATTCACGGGGTCGCTGTCGCCGGTCGCCAGATGTTGGCCTATCACGACCATAGCGGCGCGGGCACACGTGACAGGATCCTGGCGATGATCGGAGAGGGCAAGGCGGTGGCCTACGTGTCGGAGGCGGGAACGCCGCTGGTCGCCGATCCGGGCTATCAGTTGGCGCGCACGGTCATCGAGGCCGGGCTGCCGGTGCTGGCCGCACCGGGCGCCTCGGCGGTTCTGGCCGCGCTTGCGGTGTCGGGCCTGCCGAGCGACCGGTTCCTGTTCGCCGGTTTCCCGCCGCACGCAAAGGGCGCGATGCAGGCATGGCTGGCAGAGCTTGCGCCGATCAGTGCGACGCTGATCCTCTATGAATCACCGCGCCGCGTTCACCGATTATTAGATGTTTTGGCGCAGGTTATGGGCCCCGAGCGGAAAATCGCGCTGTGCCGGGAATTAACCAAGCGCTTCGAAGAGGTCTTGCGCGGAACTGTCGAAGACGTTCGAACTACGATCGCGGATCGGAGCTTGAAAGGCGAAATCGTGCTGGTGGTGGGCAAGGGTTCGCCGGTCCAGGCCAGCGCCGAAACCGTGGAGGATGCGTTGCGACAGGCGCTGGAAACCTTGTCGGTCAAGGATGCAGCAGCGCAGGTGGCTGCCGATCTGGGGCTGAAGAAACGTGACGTCTACCAGGCGGCGCTGAAGCTGGAGGCAAGTGAATGAGTGGAAAGATCAGCTATCTGGCGGGGCTTTCGGCCGAAGACCAGGTTGCGCGGCGCTATGCCGGGGACGGCCACGTGATCCTGTCGCGCCGCTGGCGCGGCCGGGGTGGCGAGATTGACCTTGTCGCGCAGAAGGGCGGCGAAGTGGTGTTCATCGAGGTCAAGAAAAGCCGCAGCCATGCCCGTGCCGCCGAACGTCTGTCGCAGCGGCAATTGTCGCGCATCTACCAAAGTGCAGAGGATTACCTCGGGCACATGGCGGGTGGCACCGCAACGCCCTGCCGCGTTGATGTCGCGCTACTCGATTCGATGGGACAGATCGACATCGTGCCGAATGTGATGTGTGCGTGACGCCATTGCACCTTTCCGCATCGCGCGCCATGAATGGCGCAGCATTCGGAACGGAGAACGCCCATGCCCCTCAAGGTTGCCATACAGATGGACCCGATCGGTGCGGTTGATATCGACGCTGACAGCACCTTCCGCATCGCCGAAGAGGCGCAGGCCCGCGGGCATGACCTGTTTTACTACACGCCCGACAAGTTGGCCTACGAGGAAGGCCGGGTTACGGCCCGGGGGTGGCCGCTGGAGGTGCGCCGGGTCAGGGGCGATCATTTTGCATTGGGCGACCCGCGCGAGGTCGATCTGTCGGACTTCGATGTCGTCTGGTTGCGTCAGGATCCGCCCTTCGACATGGGCTATATCACCAGCACCCATATTCTCGACCGGATCCATCCCGAAACGCTGGTGGTGAATGATCCGTTCTGGGTGCGCAACTATCCCGAGAAACTTCTGGTTCTCGATTTCCCCGACCTGACGCCGCCCACCACCATCGCCCGCGATCTGTCGACCCTGAAGGATTTCAAGCACCGGCACGGCGACATCATACTCAAGCCGCTTTACGGCAATGGCGGGGCAGGGGTGTTCCGGCTCGATCCGAATGATCGCAACCTCAATTCGCTGCACGAACTGTTTGCCGGCATCAACCGCGAGCCATTGATCGCGCAGAAATTCCTGCCCGATGTCTCGGCCGGCGACAAGCGGGTGATCCTCGTCGACGGCGAACCGGTCGGCGCGATCAACAGGGTGCCGGCAACGGGCGAAACGCGATCCAACATGCACGTGGGGGGCCGGGCCGAGAAGGTCGAGATGTCGGCGCGCGACCGCGAGATCTGCGCCCGCATCGGCCCGCTTTTGCGCGACAAGGGGCAGGTCTTCGTCGGCATCGACGTGATCGGTGGCTGGCTGACGGAAATCAACGTCACCTCGCCAACCGGTATCCAGGAGCTTGAACGGTTCGACGGGATCAATGTCGCCGAAAAGATCTGGCAGGCAATCGAGGCGCGCCGGGCATGAGCTGCCGGGCGCGCCTGCTCAACTGGTGGCTGCGCCATGTCGAGAAACCCGCGCTTGCGCGGATGGGCGGGGACGACCTTGACCGGGTGCGCCGGCGGTTCGAGTTCCAGGCGCGGTTGCTGTTCCCGCTGCCGCGCGGCCTTGCCCGACGCTGGACCACCCGTGCCGAAATGCCGAGCCTCGAAATCGGGCCGGAGACGTGGCCGCGCCTGCTCTACCTGCATGGCGGCGGCTACGCCTTCGGCAGCCCGCGCACTCACAAGGGCCTTGCCGGTCGGCTGGTTGCGCGCACCGGCCTCGGCGCCGTGGTGCCCGACTATCCGCTGGCACCGGAGCATCCCTTCCCGGAGGCGGTTCATGCCGTGTTCCGGCTCTACCGCGACATGGCCGCGCAAGGCCCGGTAATCCTTGCCGGGGACAGTGCCGGCGGCGGCCTGGCCCTGGCGCTGCTGGCGCAGATCTGCGCCGCGCCCGACCTGCCGCAGCCGCGCGCGATCCTGTTGCTGTCACCATGGACGGATCTGACCCTGTCCGGCGAAAGCTTTACCAGCAACGCCGACGCCGAGGTGCTGTTGCCCGTCGGCGGGATCGCCGAGACGCGCGACGAATACCTCGCGGGCGCCGACCCGGCCGAGCCGCTGGCCAGCCCGCTATTCGCCGCGTTCCCCGGCGCCGGACCTGTGCATATCTGGTTTGGCGACAGGGAAATCCTGCGCGATGACAGCCGCCGCCTGGAGGAGCGACTGCGCGCGGAGGGCGTCGATGTGCACCTGACCGAGGAACGCGACCTTGTCCATGCATGGCCGATCTTCCCCGGCTGGCTGCTGCCGGAGGCTGAGACAACGCTCGACCAGATGGCCGATGCAGTCCGCGCCACCCTTTAGTTCTTTGCCGCAATCAACCGGAAACCGAGCGCCTCTGCCACATGCGGCAGGCGCACCGTTTCCGACGCTTCGAGGTCCGCGATCGTCCGCGCCACCCGCAGCACCCGGTGATAGCCGCGTGCCGTCAGGCGAAAGCGGTCGGCGGCCTTGACCAGCATCTCGCGCCCCTCCGCATCGGGCTCTGCAACCGCGTCAAGCAGGGCCCCCTCGGCATCGGCGTTGACCCGCGCCGGCGCGCCAAGCGCCTCGAACCGCGCAGTCTGCCGGTTGCGCGCCGCCTTGATCCGAGCGGCCACGGTGGCGCTGTCATCGCCCGAGGCGGGCAGGTCGAGATCGGTGAAGGCGACCGGCGGCACCTCCAGCCGCAGGTCGAACCGGTCCATCAGCGGGCCGGAGATCTTGCCAAGGTAATCCTCGCCGCAAAGCGGCGCCCGCCCGCAGGCCTGGTTCGCGTCGTAAAGATGCCCGCAGCGGCAGGGATTGGCTGCCGCGATCAGCAGGAACCTGCACGGATAGGTGACATGCGCATTGGCCCGTGCGACCACCACGTCGCCGGTTTCGATCGGCTGGCGCAGGGTTTCCAGCACCTGCCGAGGGTATTCGGGAAACTCGTCAAGGAACAGCACCCCGTTATGGGCAAGGCTGATCTCGCCAGGCTTGGCGCCACGCCCGCCACCGACGATCGCCGCCATCGACGCTGTGTGATGCGGTGCGCGGAACGGTCGGGTGCGCGAAATCCCGCCCTCGTTCAAAAGCCCCGCCAGCGAATGGATCATGCTGGTTTCCAGCGCCTCGGCGGCGGTCAGCGGCGGCAGTAGCCCCGGCAGACGCGCGGCCAGCATGGACTTGCCCGACCCCGGCGCACCGACCATCAGGAAATGGTGCCGTCCGGCGGCGGCGATCTCCAGCGCGCGCTTGGCCCGTTCCTGCCCGCGCACCTCGCGCATGTCCTTGCCGGAGCTTTCGGTGATCACCTCGCCCGGTTCCGCCGGGGGCAGGGGGGCGCGGTCGGTCAGGTGGTTGATGATCTCGGTCAGGGTGCGCCCCGCAAAGACGGGGGTTGCCCCCACCCAGGCGGCCTCCGCCCCGCAGGCGGCGGGGCAGAAGAGGACACGCCCGTCCTCGCCCGCCGCAAGCGCCGTGGGCAGCGCGCCGATAACCGGCACCAGCGCCCCGTCGAGCGACATTTCCCCAAGGCTGACGGCATTCTCCACCGCGTCGCGCGGCACGACATCGAGCGCCGCCAGCAGCGCCAGCGCGATCGGCAGGTCGAAATGCGACCCCACCTTGGGCAGATCTGCGGGCGACAGGTTGATCGTCACGCGCTTCGAGGGCAGCGCGATTGCCATCGTGGACAGCGCCGTGCGAACCCGGTCGCGCGCCTCGCCCACGGCGCGGTCGGGCAGACCGACGATGGAAAAGGCCGGCAGGCCAGGCGTGACGGCGCACTGAACCTCGACGCGGCGCGCTTCCAATCCTTCGAAGGCGACGGTGTAGGTGCGGGCGAGGCTTTCCGGGCGGCGGGTGTCGAACATGGTTAACACCCTGACGCGCAAATCCTTACCAACTGGTAAATCAGCCCGCGTAAATCGCCCTGAACTCCGGCCACGCCTCCGGGTCGATAACGGTCTTGTCTCGGCAATGGGCGTTGCAGAACCCGAAAACCCGACCTTTCACCGCCATGAAATGCGTCACGGGGGCGCCGGAACAGGGGCAGGTGGCGTTTTCGGACGGGCCACTTTCCACGGCGCGTGCTGCCAGCGGCGCCGGCGCGGGAAAGGGCCGCCGGTCGAGCGCCATGTCGTAGACGGTTTCTTCCGGGTCCTCCACCAGCGCCATGGCGCGCCATTGCCGCATCAAACCATCGGCGACCTGCGCCTTTGCGTAGGCCAGCGACAGGCCCGCAACTGGCAGATCATACGTCACGATGCGGGTGGCGACGGGGGCGAAAAATGCGTCGGCCAGCGAATAGGCGCCGCAGAGCCACGGGCCGCCATGCGCCTCGATTGCACGGCCCCAGACAAGGTCCAGTCGCGCCAGGTCTGCAAGCACCGCGTCGCTCGGCTCGAACTCCGCCCAGCCGGTGCGCAGGTTCATCGGGCAGGCGGTGCGCAGCGCGGTGAAGCCCGAATGCATCTTAGCGACAAGACTCATCGCGTCGGCCCGCGCCACCGGATCCTCTGGCAGCAGGCCCTTTTCCGGGAACGTTTCTGCAAGGTGCCAGCCGATGGCCAGCGAATCGCTCAGCACCGCGCCGGATGGCGTGCGCACAACGGGCACCGTCCGCGCGCCGGGCGCGAAAGCCTCGACCTCGGCCGCGAACCCGTCGTGATAAAGCCGCGCGGTCTGCACGCGAACCGGGATGTCGAAGGCCCGAAAGGCCAGCCAGCCGCGCAGCGACCAGCTGGATGTGGATTTGTCGGCGATCAGAAGCTCATGGGTCATGCGCGCACTCAACCCCGCGATGCGCTACGAGTCCAATGCCAATCGTTGAGGTCCGGCATCACGGCACTTGATTGATCGCGTCAACCCGCCAACACCCGTCCGCATGAACCAGCCGGGTGACCGAAAGCGGATCGATCCGGTGGGCCAGCGCGGCCTCTGCGCTGCTTGCCGCCGCGCGCTGCACTTGCGTCAGGATCACGCCGAAATGGGCCACCGCGATCACATGCGCCTCGGGATGAGCCACGTTCACCGCGTCGACAAAGGCCGCCACTCGCGCTGCGGCGGCGTTCCAGCTTTCACCCCCCGGGGCTGCGACGTCGCCCGGGGTTTCCCAGTAACGCCGGCTCAGCACCGGGTCGCGCTCGGCAACTTGCGCAAAATGCAACCCATCCCAGTCCCCG
>PFEX01000100.1:20293-20512 GCA_002783145.1 Rhodobacteraceae bacterium CG17_big_fil_post_rev_8_21_14_2_50_65_11
CCGGATGTCGGGCGCGGGGTCCAGCCGGTCCCGCCCCGCCGCCAGCCGGTCCGCCGTGGCCGAAGCGCGCACGAGGTCCGAAGACACCAGAAGCGCCGGGCGCGGCAGGGCGGCATCCAGCCGCGCAAGCGTCGCACCATCCGACAGGTCGGCCGGCACGTCGCGCCATCCGACAAGGGCCCTCTCATGCGTCGGCCCGTGCCGGACCCAGTGCCAAGT
>PFEX01000216.1 GCA_002783145.1 Rhodobacteraceae bacterium CG17_big_fil_post_rev_8_21_14_2_50_65_11
CGCTATGGGGACACGCACATATAGCCCGGAGATCGGGGCGGGAATTGGGCGGGTTTTCGTTAATTTTTCGTAAAATTGAAAGCCATTTTGCAAACGCACTTCGGAAAGAGGATATTGAATTCGGGATGCGTTCGCCTGAGTGGGGGCGCCGCCGTTGCGGGCTTTTCACGGATTGCGAAACCGGGCACAGTTTCTGGCAAACATCCAAACGGGCAGGCAGATGATCCAGAGACGCGACGTGCAGATGGCTATCCTGATCGCGCTTGGCGCGGCCTTTCCAGTGACGCTTGCCGCGCAGGAGGAGGCCGCCGCCGCGCCGCCGCCCTTTCCCGAGTTCAGCTTTCGCCGCGTGACGCCGCCGGTACCGGGGCACGAGGGCCCGCGCATCACCGTCCAGATCGCAGATCGTGCAGAAGCCTCGCCCGATCCGGTCGAGCAGGCCGCGTCGGCACCGCGTCGACAAGCGGCCGGCTGGTTCTGGTCCGCAATCCCTGACGGGATTGATGAAGATGCCGGGCGCTACCGTGCCGCGATGGACCTGCTGGCCACCGCGCCGGAGGCCGCGGCGCTGCCGACCCTGCGCGCCGAAGGATTGCAGACGCTTGCAAGGGCGCACGGCGTGCAGCTTCTGCGCGAGACGATCGGCACGCGGGTCTCCCCGGCGCTCGCCCTTGCGGTGATGGCCGTCGAATCGCGCGGCGATGCAACGGCGCAAAGCAGCGCCGGCGCGCAGGGGCTGATGCAGTTGATCCCGGCGACGGCCGAACGCTTCGGTGTCGCGGATGCCTTCGACGGCGGTCAGAACATCGCCGGAGGAATCGCCTATCTCGATTGGCTGATGACGGAGTTCGACCGCGACCCGATCCTGACGCTGGCCGCCTATAATGCAGGCGAAGGCGCCGTTCGCGACGCGCAAGGCGTGCCGCCCTACCCGGAAACCCGCGAATACGTGCCGCGCGTCCTGGCGACATGGGCCGCAGCGCGATTGCTGTGCGTGACGCCACCGGAACTGATTTCGGACGGGTGCGTGTTTCGGTCGATGCTGGGCCAATAGATAAAGGCGGACCGGGTGGCCCGCCTTTCCCCTTTACCCGTCGCTGCGCCGGTCAGTTGACGATGGTCGCCTCGGTCGCGGCGCGGATCTCGTCTTCGGTCACGCCCTCGGCGCAGTCAACGATTTTCAGCCCGCCCTCGACCACGTCGAGCACGCCAAGGTTGGTGATGATCCGGTTGACCACGCCCTTGCCGGTCAGTGGCAGGGTGCAGGCCTTCAGCAGCTTGGACTCGCCGTGCTTGTTGGTGTGGTCCATGACCACGACCACCTTTTTCACCCCGGCGACCAGGTCCATCGCCCCGCCCATGCCCTTGATGAGCTTGCCGGGGATCATCCAGTTGGCGAGGTCGCCGTTCTCTGCCACTTCCATCGCGCCGAGGATCGCGGCGGCGATCTTGCCGCCCCGGATCATGCCGAAGCTGGTGGCGCTGTCGAAATAGGAGGTGCGGTTGAGCTCCGTGATCGTCTGCTTGCCGGCATTGATCAGGTCCGGGTCCTCCTCGCCCTCATACGGGAAGGGGCCCATGCCGAGCATGCCGTTTTCCGATTGCAGGGTGATATCCTTGTCGCCGACATAATTGGCCACCAGCGTCGGGATGCCGATGCCAAGGTTCACATACATGCCGTCTTCAAGCTCCTCGGCCGCCCGTGCGGCCATCTGGTTGCGATCCCAGGGCATTATGCGTCCTCCCGCTTGCGGGTTGTGCGTTGTTCGATCCGCTTCTCGTGCTCGCCTTGGATGATGCGGTGCACGTAGATGCCGGGCAGGTGAATGTGATCGGGGTCGAGCGCGCCACGCGGCACGATTTCCTCGACCTCGACGAGGCAGGTCTTGCCGCACATCGCCGCCGGCGGGTTGAAGTTGCGCGCGGTCTTGCGGAAGACGAGGTTGCCGGTGTCGTCTGCCTTCCACGCCTTGACGATGGAGATATCGGCGAAGATGCCGCGTTCGAGGATGTAGTCCTCGCCGTCGAACGCCTTCACCTCCTTGCCCTCGGCGATCACCGTGCCGACGCCGGTTTTGGTGTAAAAGCCGGGGATGCCCGCCCCGCCGGCGCGCATGCGCTCGGCCAGCGTCCCTTGCGGGTTGAATTCAAGCTCAAGCTCACCCGACAGGTATTGGCGCATGAACTCGGCATTCTCGCCCACATAGGACGACATCATCTTTTTGATCTGGCGCGTATCCAAAAGCTTGCCAAGCCCGAATCCGTCCACGCCCGCGTTATTGGAGGCGACTGTCAGATCCTTGACGCCGGATTTCACCAGCCCGTCGATCAGCAGTTCCGGAATGCCGCAAAGGCCAAAGCCGCCAGCCGCGACCAGCATGCCATCGAAAAGCAGCCCGTCGAGCGCCTCCTCGGCAGAGCCGTATACCTTTTTCATGGATTAACTCCCTTGGAATTTCCCGTTGCACCCTGCCGCGTGCCGGTGGGGGTGTCAACGCGCCCGCCGCCGCAGGGCAGCACCCCGGGCCTGCAAACCGGAAATCCGTTGTCATTGCAACAACAGATGTGGGGCTTGCACGCGGATGCGCGCGCGATATGCTGATGCGCATGGCCAAAGGACTGCCAGAGCTTCGCCACATCGCCACGCCCGGCGCCCGGCTATTGCTGCGGGTGACGCCAAAGGCGTCGCGCAATGCTGTTGCTGCGCCCGAGGCCGAGGGCGGCCCTTTGCGTGTCTATGTGACCACGGTACCGGAAAACGGCAAGGCCAATGCTGCGGCGCTGAAAGTGCTGGCCAAGGCGCTCGGCGTGCCGAAATCGCGCTTGGTGATTGTGCAGGGTGCGACCGGCCGCGATAAGGTGGTGGAGGTCCGATAGGGCTTTCGGCGCCGCCCCGATGTGCGCCGCAAGGCAAGCGAAGAGGACACCACCCGATGACAGACCCGACCGATCAGACGCTTGCGGCCCGCTACCGCCCGCAGCTGGAGGCCGAGCGCGACACTCTTCTGACCGCCTCGCACGATACTGCCGATGCGCGCAAGCCTGTTGAACTGGACCAGACCCAACAGGGCCGCCTGTCGCGTCAGGACGCGCTGCAATCGCAGGCCATGGCGGCGGCGATCGAGACGCGCCGCCATGGACGCCTGCGCGCGATCGAGGCAGCGCTTGCGCGGATCGGCGCGGGCGACTTCGGATGGTGCGATGATTGCGGTGATTTCCTGGGCTTTCCCCGACTCGACGTGGACCCCTGCGCCATGCGCTGCGTGTCCTGCGCGTCCTGACGCCTAGTCGCGCGCGCGTTCCACCTTCAAACGATAGACCCCTTCGGGCAGGTCGAGCGCGGCGGCGAGGTCTTGCAGTTGCGCCTCGGACAGGGTGATCTTTTGCACCGTATCGCTGCGCGGATCGTACTGATCAAGCGTCACGCATTCCGCAAAGGCGGCGATGGTGACATCCTCGGTCAGGGGGGCTTGGCCCTCGTCGACGAGGGTGATCACGGTGGCGTCGAAATCATGCTCGATGGTAAACATCATTGTAATCTAGGGGCTCTTTGCGGGCTTGCCTAGCTCCGATTTGACGCGGCAGCGGGTTGATCTGGGTCAAGGCCCCGTGCCGGACGACGCGGCAGAATATCCCTCATGCCGGCGCTGCCACGACCGGCACAACCGACGTGAGGACACGATTCTCGGAAAGAAGACCACCGATGCGCACAGGCGCCTGATGGACGCGATGGCCGACCGCTTGGGGGCCGATCTGGACGAGGCGGAACTGCGTGGCGAGATCACGCCAGAGGCACGGGGAGACATGGTGCTAAGCTGCACCAACTGCACCTCGCCAGAGGCCTGCGGCGAATGGCTTGCCAGCCATGACAGCGCCGAAGATGCTCCGGAATACTGCCGAAATGGCCGAAAACTCAGGGCCTTGCGTGGCGACTGACCGCGCACCCGATTGAAGGGGGAAACGATGCCCATAGACTTTTCCGTGCGCCCCTTGGGCGACCCGATGCACCATTTCTGGCTGGCGCAATCCATGGCGAAAGCAACCGGCGTGGATCTTGTCGGTGCAATGCAGGGCGGGCGGATCGCGCAGCAGGATTGGGCCGACATGATCACCCACTGCCGTGGCTGCGCATGGGCTGAGGGCTGCGCGCATTGGCTTGACGCACAAGAGTCAGGAATGGCGGATGTGCCGAGCGATTGCGTCAACGCGGCTGTCTTCACAGGGTTGAAAACATGACAACCTTGCGGCCTTGCGACCTGCCTTGAAGCGCTGAAACGGGCGCGCGTTGCGCAGTCGAACAGGCCATCTCGCCGTCATGCGATTTTGGCCAGTGCTGCAACCGGCGGGAAGAGATGGTGCACATGGCGCGAAAGCTTGTGGCGCGCCGGCAGGCCAAGCGCGTGGTCGGCTGCCGCGAAAGCAGTCCGCCATGAGTCAGCGTGCTCCGGCCCCCGGCTCTCAGTGTCGCCAAGGAAACTGACGAAGACAAGTTCCGCCGCGACGCCCTGTTCGCGCAGCCACCACAGATGCGCCAGCCGATTCGCGTATTGGTAGAACACCTGCGACCAGTCGGAGACGGGCGCCGCGCCGAGCGCGGTTTTCGCCTCCGCCAACGCGGCGTCGATCCGGGCGCGCGAGGCGGGCGAGGCCTTGGTGCCGCCGGTCAGAAACTCGCCGATATGGGCCTTGGCCTCGACAAGGATTACGGTATCGCCGGCGCGGCCGAGCGCATCCCATTGCGGACCGCCGCGCGGCCAGAACGCCGACAGCGCCGGGGCGAGGGCGCCGTGGCCCAGACGCGTCAGAAACGCCGCGTCGCGGTATTCTGCGAAATCGTCATCGGCGAGGGGCGAGAGCCATCTGACCCGCGGCAGGGGTGCGGGTTGCAGAAGATCGGGGCGGCTTGCGATGGCGCGTTGCAGCCACATCAGGCTGCCCTTGCGGCCTTCGGGCTGGGGGACGCGCACCGCTCAGAAGATCCGCTCGCCCATCTGGTCGATCAGCGACCTGGCCTTGAAAATCGCGGCATCGGCGGCCTCCTCGGCGCTGTGGCAGATATCGGCGCGGATCATCTGGTGGGTCTTCACCTCGCCCGCCACCTCCTTCTCGATCCGCGCGGCAAGGCGGTAACCGCCGCTTTCCCTGATCGGGTCGGGGATGATTCGGAAGCCTTCGTAAAGCTCGACCTGCGGCTCTTTCGGGCTGTCGGACCCGCCGAAGAGTTTCTTGAAAAGGGACATGCGCGCGCTCCTTGCCGGTTCGGGGCAAGTGAAGCAAAGGCGGGCTGGGATGTCCATGGGCGGGGTGGGTGCGGTGCGCCCGGTGTGGTTCCTAGGGCAGCCGCCGCGCCATCGTCATGCCAAGGGCACGCCTTCAGCCTGGCGAGCACTCTTGAGTGGTCGGCAGACCTGCCAGCCAAGCCTCACATGACTTTCAGACGCGGTCCGAGAAACAGTATCATTTTTCGGGCGTCATCGACATTCCGAATGTCGGTTATCACCTCGCCATCGTTACGAATGTTGACGGAGTCGAATGCGCTTTGGAGCAATGGTTGTGAAACGAGCCCGGCTTCGAAGGCGGGAATTCGGAACCACCACCGCATGTGATCGCGAGCGCCCTTGAAGGCAAACTCGGCTTGTCCGTAGGGTTGCGCATCTTTCACCGTCGCTACGTGGATCGCCGAAAAGGCCCCACGCGACAGAGGAATGAGAAACAGCCCAAGATCCGAGGTTAGTCCTACCAGCAGTACGAAGAACGCCTCCTTGGTCTCTTGCTCCTCGATCCGTTCGAACAGCCTTACGATATGTCTGTAATCACTGATCCAGGAAACTCCGCAGTTTCCGGCTGCGGCTTGGATGTTTCAGCTTCCTGAGTGCTTTCGCCTCGATCTGGCGGATGCGTTCGCGGGTGACGGAAAACTGCTGGCCGACCTCTTCGAGCGTATGGTCGGTGTTCATGCCGATGCCGAAGCGCATGCGCAGCACCCGTTCCTCGCGCGGGGTGAGGGAGGACAGCACGCGGGTCGTGGTTTCCTTCAGGTTTTCCTGAATCGCCGAATCGAGCGGCAGGACGGCGTTCTTGTCCTCGATGAAATCGCCAAGCTGGCTGTCTTCCTCGTCGCCGATCGGGGTTTCGAGGCTAATCGGTTCCTTGGCGATCTTCATCACCTTGCGAACCTTTTCGAGCGGCATTTGCAGCTTTTCGGCCAGTTCCTCGGGCGTGGGTTCGCGGCCGATCTCGTGCAGCATCTGGCGGCCGGTGCGCACCAGCTTGTTGATCGTCTCGATCATGTGCACGGGGATGCGGATGGTGCGCGCCTGATCGGCGATCGAGCGCGTGATCGCCTGCCGGATCCACCACGTCGCGTAGGTGGAAAACTTGTAGCCGCGGCGGTATTCGAACTTGTCCACCGCCTTCATCAGGCCGATATTGCCTTCTTGTATAAGATCAAGGAATTGCAGGCCCCGGTTGGTGTATTTCTTGGCGATGGAAATCACCAGCCGCAGGTTTGCCTCAACCATTTCCTTCTTGGCCTGGCGCGCCTCTTTCTCGCCTTTCTGGACCTGCTGCACGATGCGGCGGAATTCGCCGATATCGAGCCCGACATACTGGCCGACCTGCACCATGTCGGCGCGCAGTTGCGCGACCTTGTCCTGCGAGCGTTCGAACAGCGCCTGCCAACCGCGGCCGGGCTTGGTCGCCATCCGGTCCACCCATGTCGGGTCAAGTTCATAGCCGCGATAGGATTCGATGAATTCACGGCGGTTGATGCGGGCCTGATCGGCGAGCTTCACCATCCCTGAGTCGATCGACATGACGCGGCGGTTGATGCCGTAAAGCTGGTCGATCAGCGCCTCGATACGGTTGTTGTGGAGGTGCAGCGAATTGACCAGCACCACGATTTCCGAGCGCAGCTTCTGGTATTCGCTTTCCGCGGCGGAGGAAAAACTGGAATCCTCGTTCAAGGTGGCGGAAATCCGCAAATCCTGCATCTCGGAGAGGTTGATGTAATCCTCGGCAATGCGGTCAAGCGTTTCGAGGACACGCGGTTTCAGCGCCGACTCCATCGCGGCAAGGCTCATGTTGGCCTGTTCGTCGTCGTCGTCGTCGTCGTCATTGCTGATCGGGTTGCCGTCGGCGTCGAGGTCCTGTTGCTTCCGGGTCTTGTCGACGGGCTGGGGTGTCACCCCTTGGGCGACGGGGGCAACGGGCTCCTCGCCCTCACCGTCGATGGCGCGGTCGAAAGTGGCGTCAAGGTCGATCACGTCGCGCAGCAGGATTTCCTCGTCCAGCAATTCGTCGCGCCAGATGGTGATTGCCTGGAATGTCAGCGGGCTTTCGCACAGGCCGGCGATCATCGTATTGCGGCCGGCCTCGATCCGCTTGGCGATTGCGATTTCACCCTCGCGCGACAGCAATTCAACGCTGCCCATCTCGCGCAGGTACATGCGCACCGGGTCGTCGGTGCGGTCGAGTTTTTCTCTTTCGGAAGAGGACACCGCCACGTCGCGCGAACCGGATGCTTCGACCACGGCGGTGGAGCCCTTGTCTTCCTCTTCGCTGTCCTCGTCCTCGATGATGTTGATGCCCATCTCGGACAGCATCGACATCACGTCCTCGATCTGTTCCGAGCTGACCTGTTCGGGGGGCAGCACCGTGTTGAGCTGATCGTAGGTGATGTAACCCTTGGCCTTGGCCTCGGCGATCATCTTCTTGACGGCGGACTGGCTCATGTCGAGGCTTGTGATCTCGGCTTCGTCGCCGTCCGGTTTGCGCTCGTCGGTGTCTTTTGCCATGCGGTATCCCCTTCACGGGCGAGGTGATTCGCCCCTCGTGCGAAATTCTCTTGTAAGTGCGAATCGGTGATTCGCCCACCCGCGCTAGCGGCTTTTCTTCTCCCATGCGCGGGTTGCGATCAAGTCCGACAGGTGTTGTGACAAGCTGCTTTCATCCTCCGGCGTGGCAGCGGTGTCATCCGCTCCCAGGGTTTCGGCCTGCTGGCGCGCGCGCAGCGCGGTGTTCAGCCGCCAGCGCAGGCGCGCTCCATCGGTTTCCGCAAGATCCTCCAGCGCCTCTGTCATCTCATCCTCCAGGCCGCGCCGCGCCGTGAGCTTGGCAAATTCTTCGGCCAGGCACCGGGCCGCCTTGCTGATGTCATCGGGCGCCCGAATGCAGGGTGCGATACGCACATGGCCAAGGGACAGCAGGTTTTCAAGGGTTTGGCCCAGATTCCCGCAGTCGAGATCGGCGCGCAGCGTTTCCGCGTCGCGGTGCGTGGTCCCCAGCAGAAAATCGGCCAGCCGCGCATGATCGGGGTTGGTAGGGGCAAGCCGTTCGAGCGCATGCTCGAAATCGTCGATCAGCGCGGGCATCAGGCAAAGCGTGGCGAGAATCAGCGCCACGCGCATTTCTGCATCGGTCATGTTCCCGGCGGCCAGCGGCGTGGCGCGGGTAACCGCCTGTGGTCCGGCGGGCGCACCAAAGCCGCCCTTGCGGCCCGGCTGCCAGTCCGCGCGGCGCGGCGCGCGGAAAAGCTGGAACCGCATGTCGTTCAGAACCTGCCCGTAATGGCGGCGCAGCGACAGGTCCTTGATGCGTGTGACCGCGTCGCGCAGCGCATTGTCGAGGCTGGCGCGCCGTTCGGGGCTGTCGAAAACCTTGCCCTCGGTCTCGCGCCGCCAGAGCAGCCTGACCATCGGTTCGGCCTGATCGAGCAGATCCTGCATCGCGCCCGCGCCCTTCTGCCGGATCAGGTCGTCAGGGTCCTGGCCCTGCGGCAACACAACGAATCGCAGGGATTTGCCTGCCTCCAGCAGCGGCAGCGCCAGATCGACAAGCCGCTGCGCGGCCTGCACCCCGGCGCGGTCGCCATCGAGCGCGACAATCGGTTCATCCGCGATGCGCCACAGCAATTGCAACTGCGTTTCGGTGATTGCGGTGCCCAGCGGCGCAACGGTGGCCTGAAACCCGGCCTGGTTCAGCGCGATCACGTCCATGTAGCCCTCGGAAACGATCAAGGGCTGGCCCTTGCCGGCCGCCTCGCGCGCGGGTCCGTGATTGTACAGCGCGCGGCCCTTGTCGAACAGCTCCGTTTCGCGGGTGTTTAGGTATTTGGCACGCGCGTTCGGGTCCATCGCCCGACCGCCGAAGCCGATGCAGCGCCCGCGCGGATCGCGAATCGGGAAGGTGATGCGATCCCGGAACGCGTCGTAAGGCGCGCCACCGTCATCGGGTTTCGTGGCGATCCCGGCGGCGGTGATCAACGCCGGGTCGATCCCCTTGTCGCTCAGCGCCCGGAACGCCCCCTGCCGCCCGGCGGGGGCAAAACCGATCTCGAACCGGTCGAGCGTATCCGCAGCAAGCCCGCGCGCATCGAGGTAATCGCGCGCCGCCGCCGCCGCCCCGGTGCGCAACTGCATCCGGAACCACGCTACCGCGGCCTCCGTCACCTCGGCCAGCTGGCCGCGCCGATCGGCCTTTTCCTGAGCCTTGGGGTCGGGCGCGGGCATGGTCATCCCGGCCTCCCCGGCAAGAATTTCCACCGCTTCCATGAAACCCACGTTCTCGGTCTCGCGCACGAAACTGATCGCGTCGCCTTTCGCATGGCAGCCGAAGCAGTAGTAGACCCCCTTGCGGTCATCGACGTGGAAAGAGGCGGTCTTTTCCTGGTGGAACGGGCAGGGCGCCCACATGTCGCCCTTGGCCCGGTTGGATTTGCGCTGATCCCACATCACCTTTCGTCCCGCCACCTGCGACAGCGACAGGCGGTTGCGCAGTTCGTCGAGGAAACCGGGGGGCAGACTCATGGGTGGAGTATCCTGTGCGCATGGCGGGAAGTCCAGACAGCGCGCGCGGCAGGGCGCGCAAGCCGGTTCGCTGGCAACGAACGCCCCTTATCTTGTGATCTGAAATCGCCCCTACCCAAGGTCATGAGGCTGCCCTATAGTGCCTGTGGATAAACGGGGCAGCAGACCCCAACCGGCGGAGCAGAACTGAAAGAGGGGATCAGGCCCATGCGGTGCCCGTTTTGCGGAAATATCGACACGCAGGTGAAGGACTCCCGTCCGGCGGAAGATCACGCTGCCATTCGGCGACGGCGGTTGTGCCCGGCCTGTGGCGGTCGCTTCACCACCTACGAACGGGTGCAATTGCGCGATCTGGTGGTTATCAAGTCCTCGGGCAAGCGCGAGGATTTCGGCCGCGACAAGCTGGAGCGCTCGATCCGTATTTCCATGCAGAAACGCCCCGTTGACCCGGAACGCATCGACCAGATGATTTCCGGCATCGTGCGGCGGCTGGAAAGCCTGGGCGAAACCGACATCCCCTCCAAGACTATCGGCGAGATCGTGATGGAGGCGCTGGCCAGGATCGACACCGTGGCTTATGTGCGCTTCGCCAGCGTTTACAAGAATTTCCAGGCCGCCGACGATTTCGAGGATTTCGTGGCCGAACTGCGCCCGCACACCCCCCCGGAAGCCTGAGCCATGGCGCTGGACGATGTCCGCTGGATGCGGCTGGCGCTGAGCCTGGGCGCGCGCGGGGCGGGGCGGGTCTGGCCCAACCCGGCGGTGGGATGCGTGATCGTGAGACATGGCCGCGTCTTGGGCCGCGGCTGGACCGCGCCGGGCGGCCGGCCCCACGCCGAACCGCAGGCGCTGAAGCAGGCGGGCGACGCCGCGGTCGGCGCCACCGCTTATGTCTCGCTCGAACCTTGTGCTCATTGGGGCCGGACGCCGCCCTGCGCCGATGCGCTGGTGCGCGCCTCGGTCGCGCGCGTGGTGATCGGGCTCGGCGACCCGGATTCCCGTGTCGATGGCGGCGGCATCGACCGGCTGCGCGCCGGTGGCGTTGCGGTGACAGGCCCGGTGCTGGAGGCCGAGGCGCGCCGGGCGCATCGCGGATTCCTGTCGCGGATCCTGAAGGGCCGCCCGACCCTGACCCTGAAACTGGCGAGTTCCTTCGACGGCCGCATCGCCACCGCAACCGGGCAAAGCCAGTGGATCACCGGGCCGCAGGCACGGCGCGCGGTTCACGCGATGCGCCTGCGCCATGACGCGGTGATGGTGGGGGCTGGCACCGCGCGCGCCGATGACCCGATGCTGACGGTGCGCGGCCTTGGTGCCGTGCCTCAACCGCTGCGCGTGGTGCTGTCGCGCCACCTCGATCTGCCGCGGGACTCCGCCCTGGCGCGCAGCGCGCGCGCGGTGCCGCTCTGGATCCTCTGCGGGGCTGGCGCCGACCCGGACCTGCGCGCGGCATGGGAAGGCGTGGGCGCGCGCTGCCTGACGGTAGAAACCGGGCCGGGCGGGCAACTGGACCCAAAGGCCGCCCTCGATACCCTTGGCCGTGAAGGCCTGACCTCGGTCTTCTGCGAAGGCGGCGGCGCGCTCGCCGCCTCGCTGCTGGCCGCCGATCTGGTCGACGACCTCGTTGGGTTTACCGCCGGTATGGTAATCGGGGCGGAGGGCCAGCCAGGGCTCGGCGCCATGGGACTGGCGGATCTCGAAGAGGCGCCGCGCTTTCGCCTCACCGCCACGCGCCCCGTCGGAAGCGACGTCCTGCACGAATGGACCCGCGCGGACGAAAGCACTTTGCGTTTGATCTGAATCGGCAGGGGATTCCCACACGGGCTTTTGTCTGCTTCACTGCCTTCGGGCCGTATATCATGGGCAAGCCTTACTCTGTGCACCTTCGGGAACGGATGTGTGCGTATGTGTCGCGGGGCATTCGGCCCGTTTTGCGGGACAGCTCTTTGGTGTCAGTGCCGCGCCGGCGGTGCGGTTTGTCGTGGAGCATCGGGCACGGGGCGCCTTCCCGACCGACGAGGCTGCAACCAGGCTGATCTATCTCGCCATCCGCAACTTCGAAACGGATGGCAGAAATGTCAGAGAATGGTTTGCAGCCCGCAACCAGTTCGCCATAAAGTTTGGCGCGCGCTTTGACGCTTGAGTATCTGAAACAGCGTGGACCGGGCCAGATACACACCAGATACACAAAGGTCATGGCACTCCCCGCCCAAGCCCTGAAAAGACAAGGATGTCTGTTCTTGTTGCTGCCGCCATACAGCCCCGATCCCAACCCTATCGAGATGGCATTCTCAAAGCTCAAAGCACACTTGCGACGGATCGGTGCCAGACCTTTCGATGCCCTGTCTGAAGCTCTCGGCAACATCTGCGACCTCTTCGAGCCACAGGAATGCTGGACCGTCATGAAGGCTGCCGGATATGCCTCCGATTAGAAGCAAGATGCTTACCCCCTTCTTCTTGGTCCAAATACTCATCTGACCTTGCCGCCCCGCGCGGCCTCGGGCACGGCGCGGCCCCCGACCGATGAAAGCCCCGCAAGGGCTTGAAGAGGCTACCGCCAAAGCCACGCATGGCCGGCGAACCAGCCTTGCAGCTTGGCCAGCGCGCGCAGCCGCAGCGCCGGCACAGGGATCTGACCCGAGGCCAGCCGCTGCACGGCAACCTCGACAGGGCAGGGCCGTCCCGTCACCGGGTCGTGATAGCGCGGGTAGGCGATCAGCACCGCATGGACAAGCGCCGCAAGCGATGGCCGCCCCCGGCGTCGCGCGGGCACGGCGCCGATATCCTCTGTCAGGCCCCAGCCTGCATAAAAGGGCGCCCCCGTCACCGTCACGGGCACCCCGCGCAACAGCGCCTCGAAGCCCAGAAGCGAGGTCATCGTCACCACCCGGTCCGCCCGCGCGATCAGCGCCATGGGGTCGGCATGGGCAGCGACGTGATCGGCCAGCCTTTCGAGATCCGCCCCCGCGCGCCCCCCCGCGCGCAGCCCCGCCTCCACGTCCGGATGGGGCTTGTAGACCACGAAGGCCTCCGGGTGCCGTGCCCGCGCGGTGCGTAGCAGGGCAAGGTTCGTCGCCACCTGCCCGGCGCCCAGCCGGATCGACGCGTCGTCCTCTACCTGTCCCGGCACCAGCACCACCTCGCGCCCAGCCGTATCGGGCAGCGCCGCCGCACCGCCGAGGTTGTATTTGCTCACCCCGGTGGCGATCAGCGCGCCGATCAGCCGCTCGGCCCGGCGCAGCCGTTCCGGCGGCAGGGCGGCGGCCTCGGTGATCAGGTGTTCCAGCCGGCTGGCGCGGGTCGGGTCGTAGTAGATGCCGAGATCGTCGGTCACGAGGCTCAGCGGCGGGATCAGCTCCGCCCCCAACCCGCGCGAGCGCAGGAAGCCGTCCTCGACGCGGGCAAGCGGTAGGCCGGCGCGGTCGCAGGCGGCGCGCAACGTCTCGGTTTCCTTGCCGGCCCAGACCATCACCGGGCGGCGATGCCGGACCGCCTCGCCCGGCGTGTCGGCAAAGCGCAGCGCCGGGCCGTGCGCCGCGAAGACCTTTTGCAGCGGTGCCCGCTTCCATGCCCGCATACCGACCGCGACCGCGCCGTGCCGATCCTGCCGCCAGGCGCGCGCCTCGGCTTCCAGCGTCGCCAACACGTCCTCCAGCCCGCACAGCCGGTCGCGGTAGGGGTCGTACCAGCGCGGGTAAAGGATCAATGCCCCCGCCACCAGTTGCGCGCGGGTCAGGCGGCGCTGACGCCGGTCCACCGGGGTACGGTCCTCGCTGAGGCCCCAGCCGGCATAAAACGGCTGGCCGAAGACCTGTGGCCTGTGCCCGGCGAGGATCGACTCGAAGCCAAGCTGCGAGGACACCGTGTAGACCGCGACCGCGCCCTCCATCAGGGTCCAGGGCGATACCGGGACGGTGCACAGGCTGATCCGGTCGCCTGTATGCTCTGGCCCGAAATGCCCGGGCCGGTGGCCGCCGGCGGTCTCGGGGTGGGTCTTGATCACGATGCGCGCGCCGGGGTTTTCCTGCTGCGCCCAGACCAGCATTTCGCGGAACGTTGCGTCGCGCGCCCCGCCCAGCCGGATCGAGGCATCGCCCCGGGTCTGATCGATCACCAGAACGTAGCCCGGCGGCGGCGCCGGGATCGTCGGATCGACGGCGCAATATTTCGTCAAGTGGCCCTCGCGCATCCGCTCGATGGCCGCGCGCGCGCGGTCGAGCAGGGCGGTGTCGTCCAGCGGATGGGTCGCCAGCAGGTGTTCGAGGTCCGACGGCTGGCGGCTGTCGAACCACGCCCCGCGCCGGTCGATGGTCAGGCCGAGCGGCGGCTCCCCCCCGCGGCCGGGGTGCAGCGAGCGCAGGAAGGCGTCCTCGACGCGCACGATGTGCGCGCCGGTGGCGCGGGCGGCGCGTTCGCCGCGCGCGGCATAGCGGCTGTGGCCCCAGACCAGCACGTCGTCGCCTGGCCCCGGCCAGCCGAGGCATGGCCGATGGCCGGCCAGCGTCAGGATGCGCCGCACGCGGGCATTGGTCAGGAACCCGGCGCTAAAACAGACCGCCCGCCGGTTCAGGGTGCCGGCGGGCGGTGTCTGGGCGGTGCCCGTCATGTCACGTCATTGGGCGAGGCTGCTGATCGAGCCCGCGGTGCCCAGCGTTCCGGTCAGCGCGCTGATCACCTGGTTCCACTGCGCGAACGGCGCCACGGTGACATAAAGCGTGTCCTGGTCGCGGATCACGAAATCGCGCGCCTGAAACATACCGTTGGGTTCGGTCAGGTCCAGCACGTAGATCATCCGCTGCGCCCCGGTGATGTCATCGCGGCCAAGCACCTGCCGGGCGATGACCTCGGGTTCGTTGCGCAGCACGAAGACGCCGGTGGGGTCGGCAAGGCTGGGATTCAGTCCGCCCACGGTAGCAATCGCCTCGATCGCCGAGATCGACTGCGTGGCGAAAGGCACACGGGTCTGGCTGCTGGTGGCACCAAGCGCGGTGAAGGACCGCGTGTCCGCCTCGACCAGGATCCGGTCATCGGCGCGCAGCGCGATATCGGCGGCCGGGTTGTTGAACAGGTCGCTGAACCAGATCGTCCCCCGATCGCCGCCGCGCACCACGCTCACGCGGGCAATATCGGGTTCCACCGTCACGCCACCTGCGGCGGCCAGCATCGCCGAAAGCGTCCGGGTCGGTCGCTCGATCGGGTAGACGCCCTGCGCCCCGACGGCGCCGGTGATCGACACGGTGGACCCGTTGCCGGCAAGGCGGCGCACGATGATCTGCGGATCGGGGGTCTGTTCATCGAGGTTGCGAGTCAGGATCTGGCGCAACTGGTCGGGCGTGTTGCCGGCTGCACGCACGCGCCCCGCATAGGGGATGAAGATGAAGCCCGACCCGTCCACCTGAACCTCGTCCAGCACGGTCGAAGGGGTGCCCTGCGGGCCAAGCAGCGGATCGGTCACGTTTTCCCAGATCGACAGCGACAGCGTGTCGCCCGGCCGGATCGTGTCGGACCCGAGACGCCCGGCGCCGGTGAAGTCACTCGAAAAGCCCAGCGCCTCGACCAGCGCCGTCGCCCGCAGCACCCGGTCATTGACCGCGACCACGAAGGCATCGCCTTGTCGTTGCACGGAGCCTGCGAAAAGTTCTCGTCTGTTGGGGCCGGAACGCGGCAGGCCACAATTGGCCACCAGCGTCACGACCAGCAGGAGCGCGATCAGTCGCACCCCGCGGGAAGCCATGAATGTCACGGATTTGGCTCCTTATTGCCTGTCCTGCCTCGTTTATATTTTTCTCCACATTAGCGAAATTCTTTCGCCAGTGCCAGTTTTGATTACTTGACCAGTTGCAGGTGTTGCCGCGGTGCCGGGTGCCCGGCCTCCAGCGCGTCATAAGGATCCTCGGGTGACAGCATCATGTCGACCACCTGCCGCAGCAATTGCCGCCGCCCGCGAGTCGAATAGAAACTGCCGGTGACCTGCGAGGTTTCCAGCAAATAATGTCGGTAATCGCGGTAGGCCTTGCTGTCGGGGCGGGTGGGGTTCTGGAAGAACGCGTCAAGCGGCTGGGTGGAGACGAATTCTGGCTTGAGGTAGACCGCCGTGCCGAACGCCTTCAGCGGCAGGCCACGCCACAGCGCTTGCTGTGCGGCGGTGGAATTCACGGTGACGGCGCTGCGCGCGTCGTTGAGCAACCCGGCCAGCTTGCCGCCGCGCACGTAATGCACCCGTTCGGCGATGTCGTGGCGCGCCGCGACGCGGGTGATGGTGCGCCGGATCGGGCTGCGGCCATCTTCCAGCGGGTGGGCCTTCAGCACGAGGTGGTGATGCTGCGGCGCGCCCAGGGCAAAGCCTTCGATCAGCATTTCAAGAAACTCGGTCATGCTGGCAAAGGGCCCGTGGCTTTGAAAGCTGGCGTCGTGTTCCAGTTGCAACAGCGCGATGTGATAGGGAAAGCCGCCGGTCTTGATCTTCCACGTCGCGTAGATCCGCGACAGCGCATGGGCCGGCATCAGCGCGATCCGGCGCAGGTAGAGGCGCAGCTCCTGCGCCACGGTCAGGCTGCGATGCGGGCGGAAATTGGCGTATCGGCGGTTCAGGAACATCACGAACCAGTGGTACAGCGCGCCGTAGAA
This sequence comes from Rhodobacteraceae bacterium CG17_big_fil_post_rev_8_21_14_2_50_65_11, assembly GCA_002783145.1. GTDB lineage: Bacteria > Pseudomonadota > Alphaproteobacteria > Rhodobacterales > Rhodobacteraceae > Nioella. The sequence continues at coordinate 16,434 of PFEX01000216.1, forward strand.
GACGTGCTGGCGCATGTCGCCCCATCTGGCGGGCGCGTCGGGCAGGTCGAGGTCGAGGG
>PFEX01000113.1 GCA_002783145.1 Rhodobacteraceae bacterium CG17_big_fil_post_rev_8_21_14_2_50_65_11
CCTTCATCAACCCTTGAAACCCCTCTTCAACGGGGTCCGCGGCGGGCGCGTCCATGTCGCCCTGGCGGTATGCCTTGCGGGCCTCCGCCGCCTTCTTCGCGCGGCCCGTGCCGAGCGCCTCGCACACGAAATACCGCTCGGCCGGCTCGCCGATCTTCGCGATGTGCTGCAGGTCGCTCATCTGTACCGGCTGCGGCGCGGCGCGCAGAAGCCGGATATCCTTCGGATCGAGCGCGGTGCCCACCGCCAGCAGCCGGTATACCTTGCGCTCGGAGACGCCGAGCTTCTCGGCGGTGGCGGCGGCAAAGCTGCTAACTGACACATTGTCAGTTAGCTGATCGTGGCGCGCTTTCCCGCCAGCATATCCCCGCTTCGCCTCCGGGTGGATATCCTCGTAGATGCGCTTGCGGTGCGCGAGAAAAACAGCCGTGTCGAGGATCGTCAGCTCGCCGCCGGCAATGTTGTCGTCGATCTCCATGAGCTCGGCCCAGGCATCCGTGCACTCGAACACCTTGGCCGGAACCGGGCGTTCCAGTCGCCGGCATGCCTCCAGCCGGTGCGCGCCCGCCACCAGCCGCAGCGCGCCCGACCGCTTGACGCGGCGCACGATGATCTCGTCCTTGACGATGCCGAGCTCGGTGATCGACGCCATCAGGCTCTCCACCGCGGCGTCGGACACGTCGCGCTTGCGCGCCTGCATCTCGATCTCGGCGGGGTCCAGCTCTCGGGTTTCGATCAATCGCGGCTCGCTCATGCGTCCCTCGGCTCCTTCGTCATCGTGTATCGGCAGATCAGCCGGTCCTTGCGCCGCTCGCGCATGCAGGTGATCTCCGCGCCGTGCTGGCGCAGCTCGGCGATGCAGCTGTTCACCGCGCACACCCCGGCCGCGCGCACGATCTGGCGCGTCGTGTGCGGCCGCCCGTCTTTCAGGACGGCGAGCACGCGCTGCAGGCGCGGGGAGGTGAGCGGCGCGGCATGCATCACGGCACCATCTGCGGGTCGACACCGCCCGCGACCTGGCGGCAATGGTTGCACATGCGGTGGCCCGGCCCGGTCGACAGGAACTGCGCGCCGCAGCGCAGGCAGTCGCGCGGGCGGCGCTGGCGCTCGGCCACCATCCGGTCGCGCTTGGTCTCCGCCAGGTGCCGGGTCGACACCTCCGGCGTTACGGGCTTGCTACCCTCGAAGACGGCCCAGCCATAGCCGTGCTTGCGCACCTCCAGGATCATCGCAGCACCTCCGGCAGCCAGAGCGCCGCGAAGAGCAAGATGAAGAGCGACGCCGCGCCGAGCGCATCGCCCAGCAGGCTGTTGTCGAGATACCGGGCCACGCGCCGGAAGAAGCCGCCCCGGCCGCGGGGCTCCGTGAGTGGTGGCGTGCGGCCGGGGCGTTCCCTACCATCGGAAGCGCCAACAACCAGATGGAGGGAATTCCTGATGCCTAACGAAGAACGCTTGCACAACATCCTGGCCACCGATCTGAAGCACCCGCTCCGGGCCTTCTGGCGGTCCGAGCTGTATGATGAGCTCGTCGCGCTCGAAGCGGCGGTGCTTCCGGGGCACGAGATACCCAGGCGCGAGCCCGACATCGGAGAGGATGAGTGGCGCGCCTTCATGACGGATTTCCTCGCCCTGATACCGGAGCGCGAAACCGATATTGCGGCTGCGGACCTCCCGATACTGACCGGATCACTCGGCGCCAGAGCGCTTCACTGGCGCATAGCGCAAGGTTTATCTGTTCTCGGGAACAGGCTGCCTCAGCGGATACCGGACCCCGGCGCCCCAGACATTCTTCCATCTCCCGAAGTTCTCGCTCCGATGCAGCTTCGAGCCAGGCTCGAGCTTCTCCTGGCGACCGGAAGCATTCCCATGCTCTGGCTGCGCCGGATTGACCTTCCACAACGCAAGCCCCCGCGGGAGCGCCCTCAGCGTCCTGACTGACAGCCTGCACGCCTTCGGCGGTGTCGAAATCCTTGATGCCCATCATCCGCACTCCTGTTCGAATTGGCGGCGCAGGATGCGGCTGCTGGCGGCGGTAGCCTCCTCGGCCAGCCGGCTCAGCGCGCCGATGCAGCGCCCGTCCTCCACGTCGCGCACCAGCAGGATCGCCAGCTTGACGCGATCGGCCTGCGGAATGCGCGTGATGTCTTCGGCCACACCGGGCGCATCCAGCGCCCCGGGCAGCCCCTGTTCGGGGTGGGTCATGCGGTATCCTCCGGGTTGGGGGTGGGGTGGATCATGCGGCGTCCTCCGATTTGCCGGAGGGACGCGGAATGTCGGCGGGCCATTCGAGGTCGCACGGCCAGTGCTCGTCGAACCATGCCAAGACACGATCTGCGCGCCGCATTGTGCACCCAGCGGCGCCTTTCAGGCTGCCCAAAAACTTCCCATCGCCCGCCGCGTAGGTTGAGACGGTGGATAGCTTCAATCCACAGTGCTGCCCGTATGCCTCGCCAAGCCTGATCAGCATTGTTTTGTTCACGGCTCACCTCAATCCGTAACCTTACCGATAGTTAAGACGGTAGAATTACCGATAGTTAAGGCGCGCAAAGTTCGGTAAATTCACCGAATCATGGAGCGTGCCGAAAAAGCTTTTGCGGATATCGTCGCCGAGCGCTTAGAGCAGCTCGGTAAGCGGGCGTATGCCGTTGAAAAGGATTATGATTTACCACCCGACGCCATCCGAAACGTCCTCAGGGGGGCGAAGAAGGCAGGGACACCCCTGAACCGTGCCAGGCAGATTTGCGATGCGTTGGGGTTGGAGTTCTATATCGGCCCGCCCCGCGAAGAGGGGCGCCTCTACACCACCGAGATCAACGGCGAGGAGTTCGCCTCGATACCGCGATATGACGCGCAGCTCGCCGCCGGTGGTGGTGCCTTCAACGATGAGGGCGAGCCAATCTCCACCCTCGCGTTCCGTCGCGACTGGCTGGCGCGCAGCGGCATCTCGCCCGCGTCGGCCTATATCCTCTCCGTGCGCGGGGACAGCATGCGCCCGACGCTCTACGACGCCGACCTGGTGATGATCGACACGCGCCGAAAGCAGGTCCGCAACCGGCGCATCTACGCCTTCGTCGATCGCGACGGCGAGGCCCGCGTCAAGCGCCTCGAGGCAATACCGGGGCGCATGATCCTCCTGCTCTCCGACAACCCTGACCACGAGACCGAATTGCGCGAGGGCCCCGACATGGATAGCCTGCAGCTGCTGGGAGAGGTCGTCTGGTCCGCCCACACCTGGCTCGACCAGGTCCACACAAAAACTCCGGAGGCATCATGATCCGAAAATCACTTCTAATCCTTTTCGCAGCAGCGCTTCCTACTTCTGCCGGCGCTCAGGCTGTCGAGCTTCTTGATTGCATCCGAGATCGCTTCACGACTTCAAATGTTGAGGTTGAGGTTGTGGAGGGGGCGATCGACGTAACCTTCGATGTGACAAACAACCTCGCCTATCCGGTCGGCGGCGCTCATGTGATGATCTCGGCTACTTACCCCGGCCGCCCCACGCCGCTCGCACGCTGGGGGAGCCAGTCGCTACTCACCATTCCCGGCAGCCTCCTACCAGGCGAGAGTATGACCGCCGAGACCTACATGCATATTGAGCCAAGAGTGCAGGCCATGATCGATGATCCTGGTGAATTATCGGCGCTCATTGAGGTTGAGAGTATAGCGAATGGCGACCTTGTAAGCGTTCGCGATGGCCTTTGGGTGAGTAGCTGGACAGAGGGACCTTCCGGAGACGGCTGTTCCTAAGGGCGAACTCACCAGCGCAGTCGCCCGAAATTGGTTCCATGTTCCGTGCGGCCTTCAATCAAAGGGCCACTTTTCTAACGCTCTGTTTTAACTATTATAATCACCAAGGTGGAACCCCGCCACCAAGGTGGAACCCCGGTTCCATGTTCCACGCCCGCCGCTCGCCGTGAAACCTGCGTATCAAGGCACCTTTGCCGCGCGTTTTATCGCGTATTAAACGGCACTTAGGTGGTCTGCGGTCAGATGCCGACTCAGTGCGTCCATGGCCCACCTGCTTCGGCACACAAGGCAGCTTTCCGCGCCTCTCTGCAACTTCTCGCGTGTTCGTTTGTCCGCAAGCGCATCCGTCGTAAAGCCCTGTTTTTGCGGGCGCATCCGCCTTCATCCGGCATCCTCCGCCCTCTTCCGTCTTTCTGAAAGAATACGTGTCAACGCACACCCGCGCGACGGCGTGGTGCTGGATGTGCTGGCTTGCGGCGTCTGCCGATCCGATTGGCATGTCTGGGTCGGATCCGACCCGGATGTGCATTTCCCGCAAATCCCCGGCCATGAATTCTGTGGCATCGTGCGCGCCGTGGGCCGCGACGTGACCCGCTGGCGCGTGGGCGACCGGGTGATCGCGCCCTTCATCCTTGCCTGCGGCACCTGCCCCGATTGTCATGCCGGTCACCAGACCGTGTGTGCGATGCAGATCGTGCCCGGCTTCACCGCGCCCGGCGCCTTTGCCGAACGGATCGCGGTGCCGCGCGCCGATGCCAACCTGACGCGCCTGCCCGAGGGCATGGACCCCGCGCTTGCCGCCGCGCTTGGCTGCCGGGTGACGACGGCGTGGCACGCGCTGACCGGGCGCGCGGCGCTGGCGCCCGGCGAGTGGCTGGCCGTCTGGGGCGGTGGCGGCGTCGGCCTTGCCGCGGCGCTGATCGGCAAGGCGCTTGGTGCGCGGGTGGTGGTGGTCGACGTGGTGCAAGACAAGCTGGACCACGCGAAAAGCCTCGGCATCGACGCGGGCGTGAACGCCGGCGAGGGCGACGCGGTGGCGGCGGTGCGCGAGATCACCGGCGGCGGCGCGCATCTGGCGGTGGAGGCGCTGGGGATCGAGGCGACCACGATCAACGCCATGAAAAGCCTGCGAAAACTGGGCCGCATGGTGCAGGTCGGCATGCCCGCCGGGAACCATGCCAGCATGACCCTGCCCTGGGACGTGGTTTATTCGGGGCAACTGGCCATCTTCGGCACGCGCGGCATGCCGGCGTGGCGCTACCCGTCGCTGCTGTCGCTGATCGAGGGCGGCGGGCTGGACCTTGCGCCGATGATCGCGCGCCGGGTGGCGCTATCGGATGCAACGGCGGAGCTTGCGGCCTTCGACGGGCCAGCGCCGCCGGGGATTGCCGTCATCACCGATTTCACCGGTTGAGGGGCTTTGCCCTGACCGCAGGATAGGCTAGATCGCGCGAAAGCGCCTCCGCATCGAAGGATCACTGCCATGAAAGCCGCCGTCATCGTTTTTCCCGGGTCCAATTGCGACCGCGACCTTGCGGTGGCCTTCCGCAACGCGGGCTTCGAGGTCGATTTGGTCTGGCACAAGGATAGCGATCTGCCCGAAGGCGTCGATATCGTCGCCATCCCCGGCGGCTTTTCCTTTGGCGATTACCTGCGCTGCGGGGCGATCGCGGGCCGCTCGCCGGTGATGAAAGGCGTCGCTGCGCATGTGCAGCGGGGCGGTTATGCGCTTGGCATCTGCAACGGCTTTCAGGTGCTGTGCGAAACCGGGCTGCTGCCCGGCGCGCTGATGCGCAACGCGGGGCTCAAGTTCATCTGCAAGCCGCAGACCCTGCGCGTCGAAACCGTCGCGAGCGCCTTCACCGGGGGCTACGCAGACGGGCAGGAGATCACCGTTCCGCTGGCCCACCATGACGGCAACTACATCATCGAGCCAGCGGGGCTGGTGGCGCTGAAGGATGCGGACCGGGTCGCCTTTCGCTATGTCGGCAATCCCAACGGATCGGTCGATGACATCGCCGGAATTCTGTCGCAAAACCGCCGGGTGCTGGGAATGATGCCGCACCCGGAACGGGCGATCGACCCGGCCCATGGCGGCGCCGACGGCTGGGCGATGTTCACAGGGTTGTGTGACGCGCTTGTCGCCGCGTGACGGGCTTGTGGGCCATCGGCTATCCCCCTAAAATCACTGCATGAACAGGATGACGCGACCCGACCTTGTCCTGCGCTTGCCGCAGGGGCGCCGTGCATGGGCGCTGCGCGGCCTTCTGGTGCTGTTCCTTCTGGTCGCGGGGGTCGTCGTCTGGGTGTCCAACATCTGGCTGACAGACCGCTTCACGGAAACCACCCGCAACCGGGCGGAGCTGCGGCTGGCGCTCTATTCCGGGTCCATCATGTCGGAGCTTCAGCGCAACTCGGTGGTGCCGCTTCTGCTGGCCCGCGACCCGACGCTGGCGAGCGCCCTGTCGACGCAGGACTATTCCCAGACCTCGCAGCGGCTGATGTCCTACCGCGAGGAAATCGGCGCCGCCTCGATCGTGCTGCTGGACCGCGACGGACGGGTGGTGGCCACGACCGACCGCTTTGCCATCGGCGAGTCGCACGCGGACAAGGCTTATTTCGCTGATGCGCTGGGCACCAACGGCACGATTTTCACCACCTCGGAGCTGGACACCGGCGCCTTCGATTTCACCTTCTCGCGTCGCATCGACGATGACGCCCTGACGCTTGGCGTGATCCTTGTCCGGGTTGATCTGACCCGGCTGACGGACCGATGGCGCGGCACCTCCGAGGCGGTCTTCGTCGCTAATTCCGAGGGCCGCATCATCCTGTCGACAGAACCGCGCTGGCGCGGCCACAGCGAGGCCGAGGCGGTCGCCGTGCAATCGCCCGACAGCGCCATCGACCGCGCCATCGAGGCGGCGGGCGACTGGGCCTTCACCACTCCCAACCCCTATTTCGGCAGCGCGGCCACCCTGCGGCTCGAAAGCCGGATCCCGTTCCGGGGCTGGTCGCTGGTCTCCTACAGCGCCTACGATTCCGTGCGCGAACGGGTGAACGGTTTGCTGGCGCTCGAAATCATGGGATTCGCGCTGTTGCTGGCGGGCGCGTTCTACGTGCTGAGCCGCCGGGCGAGGCTGCAATCGGTGATCTTCCAGCGTGAATCGGCGGAGCTTCGCCGCCTGAACGACCGTTTGCAGCGGGAAATCGCCGAGCGTCAGAAGGCCGAAAAGAACCTGCAAGAGGCCGAGGCGAGCCTTGCCCAAAGTTCGAAGCTGGCGGCGCTTGGCGAGATGTCGGCCGCCGTCAGCCACGAATTGAACCAGCCGCTGGCGGCGATGAAGACCTATCTGGCGGGCGCCAAGCTTCTGTTGCACCGCCGCAGAACCGAAGAGGCGCTGTCCTCGTTCCAGCGCATCGACGATCTGATCGAGCGCATGGGCGCGATCACCCGGCAGCTGAAATCCTATGCCCGCAAGGGCGGCGACGCGTTTCAGGAGGTCGACATGCGCGCGGCGCTCTCTTCGGCGCTGACCATGATGGAGCCGCAACTGCGCCAGATGACGGTCGAGATCACCCAGACGATCCCGCCGGCGCCGGTGCGCGTGACCGCCGACCGGTTACGGCTGGAACAGGTGATCATCAACCTCATCCGCAATGCGCTCGACGCGATGAAGGGCGAGGACCGGCGCGCGCTGGACCTGATTCTTGCGGAAGGCGACGAGGTCGTGTTGACGGTGCGCGACAATGGCCGGGGCATTGACGATCTCGACGCCCTGTTCGAGCCGTTCTACACCACCAAGCAACCCGGCGACGGGATCGGCCTCGGGCTGGCGATCTCGTCGGGGATCGTGAAGGATTTCGGGGGGCGGCTGACCGCGCGCAACGGCGAGGCGGGCGGCGCCGTGTTCGAGGTTCGCCTGCCACGCGCCGACCGGGGCAGCAAGGCCGCTGCCGAGTAGGGATGAAAGGGAAACACCATGCGTATCGCGATCGTCGATGACGAACAGGACATGCGCCAATCCATCAGCCAGTGGCTGGCGCTCTCGGGGTTCGAGACCGAGACCTACGCCAGCGCCGAGGAGGCGCTCAAGGCGATCGGCCCGGATTTTCCCGGTGTGGTGGTCAGCGACATCAAGATGCCGGGCATGGACGGGATGGTTTTCCTCAAGCGCCTGATGGGGATGGACAGCAGCCTTCCGGTGATCATGATCACCGGCCATGGCGATGTGCCGATGGCGGTGGAGGCGATGCGCATCGGCGCCTACGATTTCCTCGAAAAACCGTTCAACCCCGACCGGATGACCGACCTTGCCAAGCGCGCCGGACAGACCCGGCGGCTGACGCTGGACAACCGCGCCTTGCGCCGCGAACTCAGCGACGGCACCGTCTTGATGCGCAAACTGATCGGCTCCAGCCCGGTGATGGAGCGGCTGCGCGAGGATATCCTCGATCTGGGGCAGGCCGATTGCCATGTTCTGATCACCGGCGAGACTGGCACCGGCAAGACGCTGGTGGCCCATGCGCTGCACGCGGTGGGGCCGCGGGCGGGCAAGCCGCTGGTCTCGGTGGCCTGCGCGGCGCATGACGAGGCGGCGCTTGGCGCGCTGCTGTTTGGCCCGACGAGCGAGATGCAGGATTTGCCATTGGTTGAACAGGCGCGCGGTGGGTCGTTGCTGCTGGAGGGGGTGGAGGCGCTGCCGCAGGCGGTGCAGGCGCGGCTTCTGACGGTGATCGAGGATATGGGGATGCCTGCGGAGACCCGGATCGTGGCGATCTGCAATGCGCCCGACCCCGATACCGGCTGCGAACAGGCGCTTCGGCCCGATCTTTTCTATCGGCTTGCCGCCATGCGCATCGACCTGCCGCCGTTGCGCGCGCGCGGCGAGGATATCCTGACCCTGTTCAACCGCTTCGGCGATGAGTTCGCCGAGGAATACGGCACCGACGCGCCGCAAGTCACCGCGCAGGAGGCGGCGCAACTCTTGCAGGCGCCTTGGCCGGGCAACGTGCGCCAGTTGATCAACATCGCCGAACGCGCGATCCTGCAACAGCGGCGCGGGTCCGGCACCATCGCCTCGCTGCTGATGGCCGACGGCGAGGAGACCGGCGCGCAAGTGACGGCGGAGGGCAAGCCGCTGAAGGAATACGTGGAAGCGTTCGAGCGGATGCTGATCGACAACACCATGCGCCGGCACCGCGGCTCCATCGCCGGGGTGATGGAAGAACTGTCCTTGCCGCGCCGGACGCTGAACGAGAAGATGGCCAAGTACGGGCTGAGCCGGTCGGACTACCTGTAGGGTCTGCGCCGGCAGGGCCGACGGACCGGGTCGGCGCCGGCCTCGATCGCGTCCGGCGGCGGTATCTTCACAAACGGCGGTATCTTCACAAAGAAGACGGGCTTTGCGCCGCGCGCGGCGAAGACAGTGCGCGAGTCGACCGCAAGACGCCGGCGCGCCGCAACCCCGTATCCGACGAATTGCCATTGTAATCCCCCCGCAAGTGCTCTTAATGTCACAATCGCGGAATGTGGATTTTCTGAGTTCCGCAAAAGTTTCTCTGACCGGCTTCCGGCGCGCGGCAAAGCGGCGCCGATTTCGGGAGGATCGACGGAGCCCGGCGGGCTCCTCCACGAGGACATGACCGGGTGCGCCCGGGCTTGAGAACGGGTGGCGGGCCAGACCCTTGCCACCGGAGACAAACCGCGATGCAACGCGTGCGCAGAATTGAGGAATGGCAGGGCAGGGCGAACGCTCCGGCCGCATTTTCCTGCGCCACCGGCATCGCCCTTTCAGGACATCATGCCACCGCCGAGGAGGCGCCCCCTGGGCATCCGGCAGCGTGGGCATGTGCAAGGATAACATGGCAAAGAAAATGCTCATCGACGCCACGCACGCGGAAGAGACCCGCGTCGTCGTGGCGGACGGAAACAAGGTCGAGGAATTCGATTTCGAGTCGCTGAACAAGCGGCAGCTTGCAGGAAACATCTACCTGGCCAAGATCACGCGGGTCGAACCCTCGTTGCAGGCCGCCTTCGTGGATTACGGTGGCAATCGCCACGGTTTCCTCGCGTTCTCGGAAATCCATCCCGACTACTACCAGATTCCCGCCGCCGACCGCGCGGCGCTGCTGGCCGAGGAAGAGGCTTATGCAGAGGCGCAGGCCAACGCGGAAGCACAGGCGGAGGCAAAGCCGAAACGCACCCGGCGCCGCCGCAAGAAGCCCGCCGACGGGGCTGAAACGCAAGCCGCCGATGCGCGCGATGACGCAGTTGCGCGGGCCGACGTCGCAACACCCGCCGGCATGAACGTGGTTGACCTTGGCAATGACGATGCATTCGCAACTCCGGTTGCCGGTGAGACCGCAATCGACGCAGGTTTGGCGCCGGACGACGATGCCGCCGTGCCGGGGGCCGAAGAGGCCGATGTGAAGACGGCGCATGCCGCGTCCGAAGCGCACGCTACGGAAGAACCGGACGGCATGGCTGCGGCTGCGCCCGAAGAGGAAGACGAGGTCGCGGAGAGGCCCGATGCGGCTGAGGTTGACCCCGACATCTCCACCGTGGCCGATGATGACCACGAGGAAGACCTGCGCCCGGTGCGCAAGCCGCGTCCGCGCCGCTACAAGATCCAGGAAGTGGTCAAGGTGCGCCAGATCATGCTGGTGCAGGTGGTCAAGGAAGAACGTGGCAACAAGGGGGCGGCGCTGACCACCTACCTGTCGCTGGCCGGGCGCTACTGCGTGCTGATGCCCAACACCGCGCGCGGCGGCGGCATCAGCCGCAAGATCACCAACGCCCCGGACCGCAAGAAGCTCAAGGAAATTGCCACCTCGCTCGACGTGCCGCAGGGCGCCGGGCTGATTGTTCGCACCGCTGGTGCCAAGCGCACCAAGACCGAGATCAAGCGCGATTATGAATACCTGCAACGTCAGTGGGAACAGATCCGCGACCTGACGCTGCGGTCCATCGCGCCGGCGCCGGTCTACCAGGAAGGCGACCTGATCCACCGCTCGATCCGCGACCTCTACAACCGCGATATCGACGAGGTGCTGGTCGAGGGCGAGGCTGGCTATCGGCACGCGAAAAGCTTCATGAAGATGATCATGCCGTCGCATGCCAAGAACGTGAAGCATTACGCCGATCCGATGCCGCTGTTCGCGCGCTTTCAGGTGGAAGGCTACCTCGCCGACATGTTCAACCCGGTGGTGCAGTTGAAATCCGGCGGTTACATCGTGATCGACGTGACCGAGGCATTGGTGGCGATCGACGTGAACTCCGGCCGGGCGACCAAGGAAGGCTCGATCGAGGAGACGGCGACCAAGACCAACCTCGAGGCCGCCGAAGAGGTGGCGCGCCAGTTGCGCCTGCGCGATCTTGCCGGGCTGATCGTGATCGACTTCATCGACATGGACGAGCGCAAGAACAACGCCGCCGTGGAAAAGCGCCTGAAAGACAAGCTCAAGACCGACCGGGCGCGCATCCAGGTGGGGCGCATTTCGGGCTTCGGCCTGATGGAGATGAGCCGCCAGCGACTGCGCCCCGGCATGATCGAGGCGACGACCGCGCCCTGTCCGCATTGCCACGGAACCGGGCTAGTGCGTTCCGATGACAGCCTCGCGTTGTCGATCCTGCGGCAACTGGAAGAAGAGGGCACACGCGGGCGCAGCCAGGAGGTTCTGGTCACCGCGCCGGTGGGGATCGTCAACTTCATCGTGAACGCCAAGCGCGACTACCTCGCCGCGATCGAGGCGCGCTACGGCATGGCGGTGCGGATCGAGGCCGATCCGATGCTGATCTCCCCGGATTTCAAGATCGAGAAGTTCAAGACGGCGACCCGCCGCGTGGCCGTAGCGAAACCGGTGATCTCGATGGACAGCGCGCTCCTCGATGCCATTGACGCGGAAGTTGCCGCCGAGGCGGAGGCCGAAATTGAGGCTGAAACCGTGGCCGAGCCTGTGGCGTCCCCGGCTCCGGAAGCCCCGGCGCAGGAGGATCAGCCCAAGAAGCGGCGCCGTCGGCGTCGCGGCGGTCGTGGTCGTCGCAAATCCGAGACCGGCGAGGAGAATGGCACCGAGGATCAGGCAGAGGACTTTTCGGGCGAGGATGGTCAGCCCGTCGAGACCCCGGCAGGCGATCAGCCCGAGCCGCTGGCAGAGGTCGAAACCGCGGCCGAAGCGACACCGCAGCCGGAGGCTGAACAGGCCGAAGACATGCCCAAGCGCAAGAGCCGTCCGCGCCGCAAGAAAAAGACCGAGGCACCGATAGCGGAGTCTGTCGAGACGACTGAACCGGTGTCCGAAGCGGTCGTCGATGGCGGTGCCTCTGCGGCGCAAGAGGCGGTCCCCGCCGAACAACCAGCGGCGGCAGAGGTCGCAGCGACGCCGGCGGATGCGCCCGCGCAGCTCTCGGAACAGGGTGCAGAGGCCGAAACGGTGGCAATCGAGGCTGCGTCGTGGGAAATGACTCAGCCTCAAACGCCTCGGCCCGATACACCCGAAAACGGTGCGCTCAAGGAGGAACCGGTGGAACCGGCGCCGTCGAAGCCCGCCGCGCAGCCGCCGGAAGACGCGGCGGCAGAGACCGAGGCTTCCGAAGAGCAGACCGGGGAAACCGATGACGACGCGCCGCAACCGGCCATGGCCGGGGCGGACGATTCCGTGGCCGGGGCGTCGACGCCGAAGAAACGCGGCTGGTGGTCGCTTGGCTGACCGGTGACGTCGAAAGGCGCCACTCCGTAAGGAAAAGATGAAAACCGCCCCGAAGCGTCAGGCTTCGGGGCGGTCCTTTTTCAGTCGATAAAACCTTTGCAGTCCGCCGGGCAAGGCCCATCCGCATTGTTGCGGTATGCAGAGGTCTTGGAAAAGGGATAGGTTCGAGATCCTGACGGCAAGGTGAGCCCCCTTGCTCTGACAAAGCCGTGATTTGCGTTGATGCCGCGCTGCGGCTAAAGGGCTGATGACGCAACCGGAGGCACTTTCGCATGACATCGGACAACACCATTCATCTGTCGACGCAGGACAGGCTGGACGGTCTGGCGCTATTGATCCTGCGGCTGGGGCTGGCGTGGTTCATCTTCCTGTGGGCGGCCCACAAGATCATCACGCCCGCGCAATACCAGAACCTCGTGCGGTATTTCGACGGGGCGGATGTGAGCCTCGCGCAGGTCTACATTGTCGGTGGCGCGCAGATTGCGCTCTGCGTTCTGGTGGCGCTCGGGGTGTTGCGCTACGCAAGCTATGGCAGCCTGCTGGTGATGCACGTCTTTACCGTCACGCGGCGCTGGGAGGGGTTTTTCGACCCGTTCGCGGTCAATGACAGGGGATTTCCGGTCAACCGAAACCAGGTGATCGACCTTGCGGTGCTCGGCGCTTTCATTGCTTTGGTGTTGCTTGTCCGGCGCGATCATTTCAGTGTCGGCGGCTGGCTGGCGCGCCACGACAGGCCGCGCTGGTGGATGTGATCAGGATTTTCGATTGTAAATCAGCATGTAAGTCGGCATGCAGGAGTGACCCGCCCGTATCGTTGAAAGAGCTCTGCACGACGCGGGCCCGGCTTTGAGACGAGGGCAGCGCCTGCCGGGCGTCAGGCGGGCGCCGCCCGGCACGACCGCCGCGCGAGGCTGCGTCAAGCAAAGGTCTTTTGGTGCCTTTGCAGAGCCGGTGGCGGTATGCCAAAGCTGCCGCTTTCAGTTCACCTCCGCACGCATCTCGGCGACCATGGCCGCCATGCCTTCATAGGGGGCGTACCCGCGCAGCAACTGGTCGTTCATCACGAAGGTCGGCGTTCCGGTGATATTCAGCGCGCCGGCAAGCTGGTGATTGGCCGAGATAACCACATCCACATCCGGGCTGTTCATCCCGGCAAGGATTGCATCCGCGTCCAGCCCAAGGCCGTCCGCAAGGCGGGTCAGGCTGTTTTCGGTCACGTCGCCGCGCATCTGCATCAGGCCGACATGCACGAGGTCATAAGCGCTGTCGCCAAGCGTTTGCAGGGTCGAGATCGCAAAGCGCGACGCCAGAACCGATTGTTCCCCAAGGATCGGAAATTCCTTGACGATCAGCCGGATATTGCCGTCGCTGGAAAGCAGCCGCTCCACGTCGGGTTGCGCCCGACGGCAATAGCCGCAGCGGTAATCCATGAACTCCACCAGCACGATATCGCCATCGGGGTTGCCGCCTTCCCAGTCATGCGGACTTTCGAAGATGGCCTCGGCATTGGACAGCACCAGCGATTGATCCTGCACCGCCCCGGCCTGCGCCTGCCGGTCTTCGAGAACCGAAATCGCCTCGATCAGAACTTCGGGGTTTTCCAGCAGGTAATCGCGGATCTCGGCGCGGAAGGTGGACCGTTCGGCGTCGGTCATGTCACTGATCCCCTGCGCAATAACGGGCGCCGATGCGAGTGCCGCGGCAAGAGCCAGCGGGGCGAGGACGGTTTTCATCATGGGAGCGATCTACCTTTCGTCGAGAACTCTTCGTGCCACGTTTAGCACATCCTGCGCGCGCAGCCATCCCGGACTGCCCTGCGGCAAAAGACCCGAGGCGCGGTCGCCGTGGATCGCGGCATCCTCGAAACGGCCCATCAGCGCGTAACGCTCGGCGGTGGCGGCGGAGGCCAGCCCGTTCTGGCCTAGCCGGGCATGCGCCAGTGCCAGGTCGCGCAGCAGGCGGGGGTTGAACGGATCACGGGCGCGGGCGCGGTTCAGCACCTCCAGTGCGTGTCGGTTGCCCGATTGCGTATCGCCGGCCAATAGCGCGCGGCCATACCCGGCCAGGATAAGCGGTTCGCGCGGGGCAAGCTCCACCGCGCGGGCATAGGCCTGCACCGCCGGCCCGTAGCGGCGCGACTCGTAAAGGATCTGGCCGCGCAACTCATGGTAATAGGGGTCAGATGGGCGCATCTGCACCAGCGCGTCCACCTCGGCCAACGCGCGCTCGGTATCGGGTTGCCGGTGATAGGCGATGGCGCGGCGCAGGCGCGCGATCTCGGAGGTGTCATTGCCCCCGACCCGGCGCAGCGTCCATGACGGCGCGCGCAGGAACGCCGTCAGCTTGCCAAGCGAGCGTTGATACCAGTAGAGCGTCGCGGCGTCCGGCTCGGTCTCCTCAAGACCGCCGATGCGCGCCCGGATCGCGCGCAGCCGGTCGCGGGTCAATGGGTGGCTCAGCAGGTAGGGATCCTGACGGCTGGCCGACAACGCCTCTTGCCCGCGAAAGATGTCGAGCACCTCCAGAAACGCGGTTGGATCGACCCCCGCCGAGGCCATGTAGCCGATGGCTGCGGCGTCGGCGCTGGCTTCTTCGGCGCGGGTATGGCTGAAGAACACCCGCTGCGCCGATGCAGCCGCGCCGGCAGCGACCCCGATTCCCGCCGATGCCTCGCCCGAGGCGACCCCGGCCGCGACCCCCAGAAGCAGGCCAAGCCGGGCGACGGTTCCGGCATTGCCCGCGTTCGCGGCGCGCCTTGTGAAATGGCCGTTGGCGATATGGGCCGCCTCGTGGGCGATGATCGCCTGAACCTGCGCCGGATCGTCAAGCCGCATCAGCAGCCCCGAATGGATGAAGATATGACGCGGATCGACCACGAAGGCGTTGAGCGCACTGTCCTGCAGCACGATCACCCGGACCGACCCCGGCAACCCGGCGGCGCGCAGCACCGGCGCGGCCAGTTCTTGCAAACCGCGCTCGATCTCGGCGTCGCGGATGATGCTCTGCGCCTGCGCGACCGTGGTCAGGGCGAGCAGGCAGATCGCGGCGAAGCGGGCGAGACGTGACATTGACCTTCCCGGCGTTGACTGGTTCAAACGCCCTCAACTTAAGGAGAGGACCATGCGCACATCAACCCGTTCCGGCGTTGACCCGTTCATTGTGATGGACGTGATGGAACAGGCGCGCGCCGCCGAGGAGGCCGGGCGCCACGTCATCCACATGGAAGTGGGCCAGCCCGGCAGTGGCGCGGCGCGCGCCGCGCGGGCGCGGCTGGCCGCCGCGATGGAGACAGGCCCGCTGGGCTATACCGTCGCCCTCGGTCGTCCCGACCTGCGCGCCGGCATCGCGGCGCTTTACGATGAATGGTACGGGCTCGACCTCGACCCGGCGCGCGTGGTGCTGACGGCGGGCGCTTCGGGGGCCTTCGTTCTGGCCTTCACCGCGCTCTTCGATGCCGGTGAGACGGTGGCGCTGGGGGAGCCGTGCTACCCAAGCTATCGCCAGATCCTGAAGGCGCTCAGCCTCACGCCGGTCGGTTTCCAGACGACGGAGGCGAACCGCTTCCAGCCGGTGCCTTCCGATCTGACCGACGACATGGCCGGACTGATCGTGGCCTCACCGGCCAACCCGTCGGGCACCATGCTGGACAAGCCGGCACTCGGCGCGCTGGTCGCGGCCTGCACGGAGCGCGACATGGCGCTGATTTCCGACGAGATCTACCACGGGCTGCAATATGACGGTCGGGCGGTGTCGGCGCTGGAACTGTCCGACGACCTCTACGTGGTCAATTCCTTTTCCAAGTATTTCTCGATGACCGGCTGGCGTCTGGGCTGGATGGTGGTGCCGCCGGATCACGTGCGCACGATCGAGCGGCTGGCGCAGAACATGTTCATCTGCCCGTCCCATGCCGCGCAGGTGGCCGTCCTTGGTGCGCTTTCCCCCGAGGGTCGGGCGGAGCTCGATGGCCATCGCGCGATCTATTCCGAAAACCGGA
>PFEX01000243.1:0-1721 GCA_002783145.1 Rhodobacteraceae bacterium CG17_big_fil_post_rev_8_21_14_2_50_65_11
CAGCGCCTCGGCGCAGGCGGCAACCAGATGCGCGCCGGGCATGCGCGTTTCGTCCCGGGCCAGAAGCTGGCTGATGGTGGAGCGATCCACCCCGGTGGCGCGCGACAGCGCCGCGCGCGACAGGCCGGTCTCGGCCATGGCGGTGGTCAGGCGGTCGCGGAACAGGGTGGCGCGATCAGCTTTGTTTAGAATAGACCGCATAGTTATATTTTATCACCAAGGTTGATTTCGTGCAGATAATTCCCTGACTGCCTGCGAAAGGCAAGCCCTGATAGATCCTGGTTCGCGTGCAGGCGGGTGTCGCGCGTCGTGCGCCGTGGATCAACCGGGACAAGGGGACTGGAATGAGGGTCGAATGGCCAACGCTTCTGCTGATCGTGGTGTGTTACGGGCTGTGGGGGATCGGGATGTTCTGGCTGCCGCCGATCTGGCTGCCGCTGGCGATCGGGGTGACGATGCTGGCGATCGTGCTGCAAAGCTCGCTTCAGCACGAGGTGATCCATGGCCACCCCTTTCCGGGACGCCGGGGCGCGGCGCTGGTCTATGCGTCGCTGAACCTGTGCATCCCCTACGGACGGTTCCGCGACACGCATCTGTCGCACCATCTGGACAGCACCCTGACCGATCCCTACGATGATCCGGAAAGCAATTACCTCGACCCGGCGGTCTGGCGGCGGTTGGCATCGCCGCTGCGCGCGGTAATGCAGATCAACAACACGCTGCTGGGGCGGATGCTCCTCGGGCCGCTGATCGGGCAGCTACGGTTCATGGCCGATGACCTGCGCCAGATCCGGGCGGGCAACCGGCGGGTGCTGCTGTCGTGGCTGGAGCACATCGCGGCGCTTGCGGCGATCCTGTGGATCGTGGCGCTGTCGCCGATGCCGGTCTGGGCCTACCTTGTGGCGGCCTACGCGGCGCTGTCGATCCTCAAGATCCGCACCTTCCTGGAACACCGGGCGCATGAGACGGCGCGCGGGCGCACGGTGATCATCGAGGATCGCGGGCTGCTGGCGTTCCTGTTTCTCAACAACAACCTGCACGTGGTGCATCACATGCATCCGCGCACGCCGTGGTATCGGCTGCCGCAGCTGTATCTTGCCAACCGCGAGACATACCTCGCCCGTAACGAGGGCTATCGCTTCCGCAGCTATGGCGAGATCTTCCGCCGCTACCTCTTGAGCGCGAAAGACCCGGTGCCGCATCCGCTCTGGCCACGCGACTGATTGGGCTTGCCTGACCGCACGGCGCGGGCGATGAAGTGCGATGCCCCTGTGGATCCCCGTTACCATTGCCGCCGCCTTCATGCAGAACCTGCGGTTCCTTTTGCAGCGGCACCTGAAGGTCACGACGCTATCGACCGCAGGGGCGACATGGGCGCGGTTCCTTTACAGCGCGCCGTTGGTGGCGCTGTTGGTGGTGGTCTACCTTGCTGTGAGCGGCGAGGCGCCGCCTGGCACCACTGTCCGCTTCTGGGGCTTCATCGTCTCGGGCGGGCTGGCGCAGATCGTGGCGACGATGTGTGTCGTGGCGCTGTTCGGGCGGCGCAATTTCGCCGTGGGGATCACCCTGAAGAAGACCGAGGTGATGCTGACCGCGCTGGTCGGCCTTGCGGTGCTGGGCGAGGCGGTGTCGGCGTCGGTGGTCATCGCCATCGGCTTCGGCTTCATCGGTGTCGTGCTGCTGTCAGAGCCGCCGCGCGGGCTGGTGGCGCTGCCGTGGCG
>PFEX01000243.1:1901-3727 GCA_002783145.1 Rhodobacteraceae bacterium CG17_big_fil_post_rev_8_21_14_2_50_65_11
GCTCGACGGGGGGAGCGTCTTCCTGCGCGCGTCGTTTACCCTGTCGGTGGCGACCATGGTGCAGACGCTGGCGCTGCTGGCGTGGATGCTGTGGCGCGAACGGGACGAGATCGGCAAGGTGCTGGCAAGCTGGCGGGTGTCGTCGCTGGTCGGGCTGACGTCGATGCTGGGGTCGCTAGGCTGGTTCACCGCGTTCACGTTGCAGAATGCGGCGCTGGTGAAAGCACTGGGGCAGGTGGAGCTTCTGTTCACCTTCATGGTCTCGGTGTTTTGGCTGAAGGAACGCTCCACGGCCAAGGAAATCGCCGGGCTTGCCTTTATTCTGGCGAGTCTCGGGCTGATCGTCTGGCGGGCGCTCTGACATGGATATCGTGATCTCCATTGCACCGGTCTTCGCGCTCATTTGCCTCGGCTACGGGCTGCGCCGGGGTGGTATCCCGTCGGCGGAGTTCTGGAACCTGAATGACCGGCTGGTTTATTTCCTGCTGATGCCGGCGCTGTTCTACGTGCGCATTTCGACCGCCGACCTGTCGGGAGATGTGGTGCTGTCCCTTGCTTCGGTGCTGTACGCGGCGTTCTTCCTCAGCATCGGTTACGGGATCGTCGCATCACGTCTGTTGCACATGTCGGGGGCGGTGGCGACCTCGCTTCTGCAGGGGGTGGGGCGGTTCAACACCTTTATCGGGCTGGCCGTGGCCGAGGCGCTCTACGGAGCGCCGGCGCTTCAGATCGCGGTGCTGGCGGCGGTTGTGCTGGTGCCGGTGGTGAACCTGACGGTCGTCGGCCTCTTTGCCGTCTGGCTGCCGCGCCCCGGCGCGCGGCCGGTGGTGGCGGCGGCGCGGGGGTTGGCGTTCAACCCGCTGATCCTGTCGATCCTTGCGGGGCTTCTGGCCAACTGGGTCGGGCTTGGCGGGCTGCCGGTGCTGCATGACGCGCTGTCAATACTCGGGGCGGCGGCGTTGCCGATCATGCTGCTTTGCGTCGGTGCAAACCTGAAGCTACGCGGCCTGTCGGGCGAGGCCGGGCCGATCGTCGTGTCGGCGGTCGGCAAGCTGGTGCTGTTCCCGGCGCTGGTGTTGTGGCTGGCGCTGGTGCTTGGCGTCGACCCGATGCAGGCGCAGGTGATGATGATCTACGGCGCGCTGCCCACCGGCGTCGCGGCCTACACATTGTCGCGGCAACTGGGTGGCGATGCGCCCCTGATGGCGACGATGATCACCGCGCAGGCGGTGCTGAGCTTCGCCACCATGCCGATCTGGATTGCGGTGGGCGAGGCGGTGTTCCTGTGATGCGCCGGCCGCTTGCGGCGCGGCTCTTGATCCCCTTACAGCCGCTCGAAGCGGCTGATCTCCCCGGTGTTATTGAAGAACGGCACGCCGGGCTGATCGGTGCCATTCAGGGCCGCCGTGACCTCGGCCAGTACCACCTCGGTGATGAAGGGCATGTCGATGGCGCGCGCCTCGTCCAGCGGCACCCAGTGCAGGTGGGAAAGCTCATCTTCGGCGTGGGTGAAATCGTCGGGATCATTGGCCAGCCGGTCGGCTTCGGCCATGAAGAAGCGCGCGTCGAAGCGGCGCGGGCGGCCCGGCGGCGTGATTGCGCGAAAGACGAAACGCAGCGCCGCGCCGTCGGGCAGGTGGCCGGTGGCAAGGTAGCCGCGCCAGCCGCGCGGCGCCTCGAAGCTACCGGCGCGCGCATCCCGCGCGCCAAGCAGCAACCCGGTTTCTTCCCACAATTCGCGGGTGGCGGCGTTGAGCAAAGGCTCCGGTGGCAGGTCGCTGTGGCGGGCGAGGGCGGCGCGGCAGGCCGGGCCGGCCGGGTTGGCC
>PFEX01000243.1:3771-8965 GCA_002783145.1 Rhodobacteraceae bacterium CG17_big_fil_post_rev_8_21_14_2_50_65_11
ATGATGGTCGCGGCATCGCGGATCGGCGGCGCGTCCGTCAAAACCCGTGCATCCGCTTGGCCCATTGCAGCCCTATGAAGGCGCCTTTCACACGTGGCAGCATCCAGAGCGACATCAGCGCCGTAACAACGATGAAGCCAAGCGCCATGATCCACGGTTCCGGCCGGAACAGCACGAAGACCTCCAGCATCGCCACCACGGAGATGTGCCCCATGACAAGGATCGTCACGTAGGCCGGGCCATCGTCGGCGCGTGCCTTGCTCAGGTCGAGGCCGCAATACTCGCAGGTGGGGTTCACGGTCAGGTAGCCCTTGAGCAAATGCCCCTTGCCGCAATTTGGGCAGCGACGGCGCCAGCCGGTGCGCACGGCGGGCCAGAACGGCCGCTCGGCCTCATGCTCGGCCTCTTGGTGAAGATCGTTCGGAACCATCGTCGGCCTCCTTCGGGCAGGCAGGATGTTGAGATTTTTTTTATCTAGCGTGTCTGCCGGCGGCGCGAAAGGCCGGGTTGGCGCGGCAAAACCACCCTAAACCTTTGCATAACGCGCAACAGTTCGCACATGCCTCGCCCGGTGACAACGCCGGGCCGCGCCTGCCTGCCCCCCGGCCGACCTTTGCAACGTTGCAACACACGGAAACGTATCGTTTTATCTGGGCGCGGTGTTCGTGGCAGCGTCACGCCAGAGCGCCAGCCCAGGCAGGCGCTGCCCTCCCCTGAAAGCCTGACCGGGATTGTCCAGAGGCCTTGCCCGGTGAAAATCGTGATGCAACTGCGACGGAAAACGCGGGCTGGCCCGTGGAAAGGATCAGACACGCAGAAAACAGGAGATACGCAGATGTCGATCAAGAAAACCCTGATGCTGGGCGCCCTCATTCCCGTGGCGATTGCCGTCAGCCTGCCGGTGGCCGCGATGGGGCCGATAGGCGAGCAGGGCCATGCGCGCCCGGCCTTTGCCGATCTCGATGCCGACGGCGATGGCCAGTTGACGCAGGAAGAGATGATGGCGCACCGCAACGCGCGCTTCGCCGAGGCCGATACCGATGGCGACGGAAGCCTCGACCGCGACGAGATGATCGCCGCCTCGGCGGCGCGCATCGAGGAGCGCATCGACCGCATGATGGCGCGGATCGACGAAGACGGCGACGGCCTGATCAGTGCGGGCGAGATGGCCGCCATGGGTCCGCGCGGTCAGGGGCCGGAGCAGATGTTCACGATGCTGGACAGCGACGGCGACGGCACGATCAGCGCGGCGGAGTTCGACGAAATGTCGGGTGGCCTGATGCAGCGCGGCGGTGGTCACGGCGAAGCGCGCGGCCACGGCATGCAGGACGGCGAAGGCTGGGGGCGTCATGGTGGCGGTCAGGGCCACGGACAGGGCCAAGGTCAGGGCCGGGGCTGGTCCGACAACGGGTGATCCCTTGCGTTCTGGAAAGGGGGCGGGACCGGGCCGCCCGCTTCGGATCATGGGGCAGGCAGGCAAGCCCGCCCTTGGTTCGCGCGCGGTAAACATGCCAATCCGCCCGCCAGGCCGCCCATCCGTTAACAGGTATCTTCTTTGGGGTGCGACGACTAGAACGGGAGAATGGAGCGCTTGGATGCCGAACTCGACCCGCTTTCGGATGATGCGCTGATGGTGCTTTTTGCGAACGGGGATGCCGCTGCGGCGCGGGTGCTGACCGCCCGCCTGCTGCCACGGGTGCTGAGCCATGCGGCGCGGGTTCTGGGCGACCGGGCCGAGGCCGAGGATGTCGCGCAGGAGGCGATGTTGAGGCTCTGGCGCGCGGCGGCGGATTGGCAAACAGGGGGCGCCAAGCCCTCGACCTGGCTTTACCGGGTGACGGCTAACCTTGCGGTCGATCGGCTGCGCAAGGCCGGCCGCGCGGTCGGGTTGGACGACGGTCCCGAACCCGCGGATGATGCGCCGGGGCCCGAGGCCCGCCTGCAACAGGCGGGGCGGATCGCGGCACTGGATGCGGCGTTGGCCCGGTTGCCGGAACGGCAGCGCCAGGCGGTGGTGCTGCGCCATGTCGAGGGGCTGTCGAACCCCGAGATCGCCGAAGTGCTGGGGATCGGCATAGAGGCGGTCGAAAGCCTGACCGCGCGCGGCAAACGCGCATTGGCCAAGGGGTTGGCCGGACAAAAGGAGGCGCTTGGATATGACCGATGACAGCAACGAACTGGAGGACATCCTCGCCCTTGTGCGGGACGTCGAACGGCCCTCTGACGATCTGGTCGCGCGCGTGCTGGCCGACGCTGCGGCGGTGCAGGCCGCGGCTGCGGCCCCCGCGCCGGTCCGGTCGCGCGGCTGGTTTCAAACATCTGGCGGCTGGCTTGGGGCCGGCGGACTGGTCGCGGCGGCAGCGACGGGGCTCTTCATCGGGGTTGCCGCGCCGGACCGGGTGGACAACGCGTTTGGCGGGCAATTATCGCGGCTGGGGTTGATGCAAAGCGACGACCTGTTGCCGGGGCTGGCGGACCTGTTGCCGGGCGAAGGAGTCTAGGTGATGACCCATGCGGCCAACGAAGGGCCACGGCGCGCGGGGCGGGGGGTGAAGATCGCCCTCGGGATAAGCCTTGCGCTGAACCTCGCGGTCCTCGGCGCCATCGGCGGCGCGGTTCTGACCGGCGCGCCGGGGGCGGGAATGCATGATCGGCTGGACATGATGCGCAGTCTCGGGCTGGGGCCGATGGGGCTGGCGCTGGAGCGGGACGACCGCGAAGAGATTGCCGCGCGCGCCACGACCGACCGCGTCGCCCTTCGCGCGGATCGTCGCGCGCTGCTGGAGGCGACGCTGGCCTTTAGCGACGCGGTGGCCGCCGAGCCCTTCGACCGGGCGGCGGCGGCGGCGGCCTTGCAGGCGCAGCGCGGCCATGTGGTGGGGCTTCAGGAACGCGGACATCTGGCGCTGCTCGACCAGTTGGAAACCATGCCGCAGGCGGCGCGGGAGCGCTTCGCAGACCGGCTGCGCCACGCCCTGACCCGGCACGGCGATCGCCGTTGAGCGGGGGCTTCAAGCCGCCGAGGCCGACAGCGTGACGA
Source organism: Rhodobacteraceae bacterium CG17_big_fil_post_rev_8_21_14_2_50_65_11 (assembly GCA_002783145.1). GTDB lineage: Bacteria > Pseudomonadota > Alphaproteobacteria > Rhodobacterales > Rhodobacteraceae > Nioella. The sequence continues at coordinate 6,812 of PFEX01000243.1, forward strand.
TGTTGCGCCCCTCGTGCTTGGAGGCGTAAAGCGCCCGGTCGGCCCGCGCGATCAGGTCTTCGCCCGGTTCTGTCCGGTCATGCCCCATGGCGAGCCCGACGCTCATCGTGACAGGGATCTGTCCGGCCCGGCCGGGGATCGTCACCGGGCTGCTTCCCACCGCCTCGCGCAGGCGTTCGGCGCAGTGCAGCGCGCTGTCGCTATCGGTATCGCGCAGCGCGACGATGAATTCCTCCCCCCCCAATCGCGCCAGCAGGTCGCCCGGGCGCAGCACGTCGCGCAGGCGCCTTGCCACTTCGGCCAGCACCGCGTCGCCGGCGGCATGGCCATGACTGTCGTTGACCGCCTTGAAATGGTCGAGGTCGAGCATCATCACCGCCACCCCGCGCCCCGGCGCGGCAAGCATCCGGTCCAGCCGTCGCAACGCGTAGCGGCGGTTATGCAGGCCGGTCAGACTGTCGGTCACGGCCAGTTCAAGCCCGGCCTCCACCGTGGCGCGCAGACGGTCCGATTGCCGCTTTCGGCGCAGCTGGGTCTCGATGCGCAGCGCCAACTCCTCGGGATCGAACGGATCGTAAAGGATATCGCCGGCCCCGAGATCGAGCGCCACGGCGCCGCGTTCCGCATCCCCCGGCGGCAGGATCATCAGCGCCGCCGCGTGGCGCGACGCGGGGCGCGAGCGCAGGTCGGACAACAGGCGCAGCCCCTCGTTGCGGGCGCCGAGATCGCTGGCGATGACGTAAAGATCGGGCGCGTTGCGCGGATCCCACCCCTGAAGCGCCTGTTCGCGCGGAACCACCGCCAACCGGTCGTTGACGCGCGTCGACAGCGCCCGTTTCCACGCCATCCCGGTGCCCGGATCGGGGGCCACCAGTGCAACGGTGGCCAGGCTGACGTAAGCTGCGCTTGCCTCTGCAAAACCGAGCCCGGCGTAGGATTCTTCCCGCAGGCGCAATTCGCGCTGGATCTCGCTGGCACGCAAGAGCGACCGGACCCGCGCCAGCAGCGTCACCTCGTCCACCGGCTTGGTCAGGAAGTCGTCGGCGCCGCCCTGAAGCCCTGCCATCTTGTTGGCGCGATCGCTGAGCGCGGTAATCAGGATGATGGGGATATCGGCGGTCGCCGGATCCTCCTTGAGGCGGCGGCAGACCTCCACGCCGGTCATGTCGGGCATCAAGACGTCGAGCAGGATGAGATCGGGAAGGTCCGCCCGCGCGACCGCCAGCGCGGCGCTGCCGCAATCGGCCTGCAAGACCGTATAGCAGGCCGAGGTGAGCTTCACCTTCATCACGATGCGATTGGTCGCGACATCGTCCACGATCAGAATGCGCCCTGTCATCGAAAGCTCCGCCGCTGGTTTATCTCTGGGCTTTGTTCATTTATGAGCCTTAAAGGTTAACAAAGCCTTTAACACCGGGGAGCCGTGCAATCATGCAGCAGGATCGTGCCGAAGAGATTGCCCTGATCGCGCTTGGCTGGCTGGCGGCCAACGAAGATCTGTTGCCGGTCTTCATGGGCGCAAGCGGGGCCGGGCCTGACGATCTGCGACGGGGTGCGGGCGATCCCGCGTTCCTTGGGTCGGTGCTGGATTTCATATTGATGGACGACGCCTGGGTCATTGCCTGTTGCGAGGCCGCAGGCATGGCATATGAAACCTTGATGCAGGCGCGTCAGGCGCTGCCGGGCGGCGCGCTGCCGACCTGGACCTGACCAGGCCCGATCTGGCCGAGATCAGCTTTCGCCGGCTTGGCCATGGCAAAGCTTGATGAGGAGCCTTTTGAGCTCCGCCCGTTCCGCTTCCGTCAGCTTGGCGTTGAAATGCTTCATGTTCTCGCGGCAGATCGGCACCACCTGAAACATCCGGTCATAGCCGGCTGCGGTCATCGTCACCTCCGTCGTGCGACGATCCTCCTGCCCGATGGCGCGGCTGACCAGCCCCTCGTTTTCCAGCGTCCGCAAGGCGCGCGAGGTCGCGGTCCGGTCGATGCCGACGAACCTGGCGATGTCGGACGGGTTCCTCAACCCCTCCTCGGCCACAGCCAGAAGGATGCACCAGCCGACCCGCGTCAACCCAAAATCCCGCAGGCCGTCCTCGACACGGCGCTCTACCAGTCGGGCGGCGAAGGTCGCATGATAACCAATACTGTCATGCAA
>PFEX01000243.1:8996-25326 GCA_002783145.1 Rhodobacteraceae bacterium CG17_big_fil_post_rev_8_21_14_2_50_65_11
AACTTGTTACCAATGCCGACTATTACAGACCCGGAAGGGGGATATCCATGATCGCGGCGATCCTTTTCGACAAGGATGGCACCTTGTTCGATTTCAACGTCAGTTGGTCGGCCTGGGCGCAGGATTTCCTGGCGACGCTCTCGGGCGGCGATGACGGTCTTGCCGGGCGGCTTGGCGCTCGTATCGGGTTCGACTGGCAGGCGGGCCGGTTTCGGCCTGACAGTTGCGTGATCGCTGGAACCGATGCCGAGGCCGCCCGCGCGCTGCTGCCGCTGTTGTCGGGGATGACGCTGAATGACCTGACGACCCGGATCTCGCGCGCCGCAGCCAAGGCGCCGATGGCCGAGGCGGTGCCGCTGGTGCCCTTTCTCGACGATCTGGCTGCGCGCGGGCTGCGCTTCGGGGTGGCGACCAACGATTCCGAATACGCCGCGCGAGCGCATCTTCGCACCGCCGGGATCCATGACCGCTTCGATTTCATCGTCGGCGCCGACAGTGGCTACGGTGGCAAGCCCGCCCCCGGCATGTGCCTTGCCTTCGCCCTGGCGGTGGATGTCGCGCCGCAAAATATCCTGATGGTCGGCGACAGCCTGCACGATCTGCACGCGGGTCGCGCGGCGGGCATGCGCACGGCGGCGGTTCTGACCGGCATGGCAGGCGCGGCCGTGCTTGCCCCGCACGCCGACCTCGTTCTGCCCGATATCGGCGCGCTTGCGCGGCACCTCGGGCCGGGAAATCGCCTGAACACGACCGGCCCGGCGTGAGATTCGACGCAAACGGACTCACATTTCGTCGCTATCTGAAAACTGTGGACCCCGGTGCTCCTCCATCCTGATCACAACAGGATTGGAGAGTGCAATGACCGAAGCCCCGACACGCCGCCGCAGGGCCGGAGGACGCCGTGGACATCAGGACCGAAGCGCCGGAACCGTGATCGACCAGATGCCGTGGCGGATTCCGCTGAATCCCGACCCTCCGGTCGAACCGCTGACCGAAGAGGGCGTGCAGGCGGTCCACCGGGGCGCGATGCGGATCCTGTCCGAGATCGGCATCGAGTTTCTCAACCCCGAGGCGAGGACATACCTCGCCGAGGCCGGCTGCAAGGTGACGGGCGAGACCGTCCGCATGGACGAGGATTTCGTGATGGAGATGCTGGCCCGCGCCCCGGCCGAGTTCACCATCACGCCACGCAACCCGGACCGCAGGCTGCCCATCGGCGGCAAGCATATCGTCTTTGGCAACGTGTCCTCGCCGCCCAATGCCTGGGACATGGAACGCGGCAAAAGGCCCGGTGATTTCGAGACTTACAAGGAGTTCCTGAAGCTCACCCAGTATTTCAACTGCATCCATTTCGCCGGCGGCTACGCGCCGGAGCCGGTCGATGTGCATGCCTCGATCCGGCACCTCGAATGCCTCTACGAGAAGCTGACGCTGACCGACAAGGTGGCGCATGCCTATTCGCTGGGCAAGGAACGGGTCGAGGACGTGATGGAAATGGTGCGCATCGCGGGCGGGCTGAGCCCCGAGGAATTCGAGGCGACCCCGCGCATGTATACCAACATCAATTCGGTCTCGCCGCTCAAGCATGATTTCCCGATGCTGGAAGGCGCGATGATCCTCGCCCGGGCACGCCAGGGGGTGATCGTGACGCCTTTTACGCTGGCCGGCGCCATGGCCCCTGTCACCATGTCCGGCGCGGTGACGCTAAGCCTTGCCGAAGGGCTCGCGGCGATTGTCCTTTTGCAATATATATCCCCAGGATGTCCCGTCGGGATTGGAACCTTCACGTCAAATGTCGATATGAAATCAGGTGCGCCGGCTTTCGGCACCCCGGAATACATGCGCGCCACCCAGATGACCGGCCAGATGGCCCGCTTCTACGGTCTGCCGCTGCGCGCCAGCGGAGTCTGCGCGGCCAACGTGCCCGACGGGCAGGCGATGTGGGAAACGTCGAACTCGCTCTGGTCGGCGGTGCAGTCGGGCACCAACATGGTCTATCACGCGGCGGGCTGGCTGGAGGGCGGGCTGATCGCCTCCCCTGAGAAATTCATCATGGATTGCGAAGTGGTTCAGATGATCCAGCGCTATTTCGAGCCGGCGCTCTGGGCCACGGAGACAGACGATATCGCCATCGACGCGATCCGCGACGTCGGTCCGGGCGGGCATTATTTTGGCGTGCAGCACACGCAGGACCGCTACCAGACCGCGTTCTACGCACCGATCGTCAGCGACTGGCGCAATTTCGAGGCATGGGAGGCGTCCGGCGGCATCTGGACGGCGGAGCGGGCGCACAAGACCTTCAAGATGATCATGGCGGAATTCGAGCCGCCGGCGATGGATCTTGCGATCAAGGAGGACCTGCGGGCCTTCGTCGACCGGCGCATCGCCGAGGGTGGCGCACCGACGGATTTCTGAACCGGTCGCGGGGCGCAGCCGGCCACGGAAAGGATTCCTTAAGTTCTCGGTCCTATGAACAGGCAAAGAGAGAGTTGGAGCCGTCAACATGCATGGGTTTGTCAACCGTGCCTTGCAGGGTTTTTTGTGCGACACCTACGGTCTGGACGCGTGGGACGAGGTTCGCAGTCAGGCGGGGCTGCCCTTTGACGGGTTCGAATCGATGCTGCATTACGAGGATTGCCTGACCGACCAGGTGATCTTTTCTGCGGAACATGTCTTGCACCGGGATCGGGCGAGCTTGCTGGAAGACGTCGGCACCTACCTGATTTCCCACCCCAACCAGACCGCGCTGCGGCGGCTGATGCGCTTTGGTGGCGACAGTTTCTTCGATTTTCTGCAATCGCTCGATGACCTTTCGGGGCGCGCGCGGCTGGCGGTGCCGGATCTCGATATGCCCGATCTGGATATTCATCACGACCGCAGCAACCGCTTCGTGCTGGATATCAGGTGGCGCCTGCCGGGCATGGGGCCGGTTTTCGTTGGTGCCTTGCGGGCGATGGCGGATGACTACGGCGCACTCGCCTTTTTCGAGGCGGAGAGGCAGGAAAATGGTTGCGAACGGGTAATGATCGAGCTTCTGGATACCGCCTTCGCCTCCGGGCGCAGCTTCTCGCTTGGCGGGCAGACGGGATGAAACGGTCGGGGATGGACCAGCTTGCCCTGTCGCGGCGGGCGCTCGATCAGTTGATGCCGATGCATCTGTGGTTCGCGGCGTCGGGCGAGGTGCTGCATACCGGGCCGACGCTGACCAAGATCGCGGGCGGCGCGGATCTGCGCGGGCGCCCCGTGCTTGACGTGGTGGATCTGTTGCGCCCCAAGGTCGCGGCGGGGGTGCCGGCGCTTTTGTTATTGCAGGGCGCGCGCTTGCGGCTGTGTCTCAAGTCGAAACCCGATCTCCCCCTGCGCGGCATGATCGTGGCGCTGCCCGCCGGGGTTGGCGGGTTGATCAACCTCTCGCTCGGCCTGTCGTTTGCGCGGGCGGTGACGGAGTGCGACCTGACGTTGAGGGATTTTACTCCATGTGATCAAACGGTTGACCTGCTTTACCTGCGCGAGGCCAACGCTGCCATCGCGCAGGAATCGCGCAACCTGACGGACCGGCTGCAATCGGCCCGCGCCGCGGCGGAACAGCAGGCGCTGACCGATACGCTGACCGGGCTGGCCAACCGCCGGGCGATGGATGCCGCGCTGCAGGCGATGGTCGACGAACCGCTGCCGCGCTTCGGGTTGATGCATCTCGACCTCGATTTCTTCAAGGAGGTGAACGACACGCTCGGCCACGCGGCGGGCGACCACGTGCTGGCCCGCGCCTCCGAGATCCTGCGTGCCGAGATCCGGGCCGGTGATATCGTGGCGCGGGTCGGCGGCGACGAGTTTGTGCTGCTGTTCCGCGATTGCGACGATCCCGACCTTCTGGAGGCCATCGCCGCGCGGCTGATATCGCGGCTGGAGGAGCCGATCCGCGTGGACGGGCAGCTTTGCCGGATTTCCGCCAGCGCGGGGTCGGTCCTTGCCTCACATTACGAGCGCCCAGACCGCGACAAGATGCTGAGCGATGCCGACCTGGCGCTCTACGCCTCCAAGAACCGGGGGCGGGCGCAGCACACGCTGTTCAGCGACGCGCTGCTGGCGCCGCCGCGGCACAACTGACGGCGCCACCTGAACGGCGGCGCGAAAGGGCTTGTTTCCACGCCTCGATCAAGCGGCGGGGCTGGCTTGCAGGCTTTGCACGCCGATATCGCCCTCGCGCGCCGCGCGCATCGCAAGCGACGCGGAATGCGCCCCGGCGGCGGTGGTGAAATAGGGGATCTTGTCATAGAGCGCGACGGACCGGATCTCGCGGCTGTCCTCGACCGCCTGCGCGCCCTCGGTCGTGTTCATCACGAGGCCGATCTCGCCATCCTTCAGCCGGTCCACGATGTTCGGGCGCCCCTCGTAGACCTTGTTCACCGTCTCGCAGGCCAGCCCGTGTCCCTCCAACCAGCCAGCCGTGCCGCGCGTGGCAACAAGGGTGAAGCCGAGCGCAATCAGGATCTGCGCGGCCTCCAGCATGAGCGCGCCCTTGTCGGCGTCCCGGATCGACACGAAGGCGCGGCCACCCGTGGGCAGCACGACGCCGGCGCCAAGCTGCGCTTTCAGAAACGCGCGCGGGAAGGAAATGTCCCAGCCCATCACCTCGCCGGTGGAGCGCATCTCGGGTCCGAGGATTGTGTCGACACCGGGGAAGCGGGCGAAGGGAAGCACCGCCTCCTTGACCGAAAACCACGGCATCATCGGGTCGGCAAGCGTCATCGGATCGGCCTCGGGCAGGGTGCCGGGCTTGGCGTTCTCGGGGTACGGTGCGCGCATCGGGAAGTCCGACAACGGTTCGCCCGCCATCAGCCGCGCCGCAATCGAGGCGATGGCACTGTCGGTGGCCTTGGCGACGAAAGGCACTGTGCGCGAGGCGCGCGGGTTGACCTCGATCAGGTAGACCTCGCCATCCTTCACCGCGAATTGCACGTTCATCAGGCCCACGACATTGAGCGCCAGCGCCAGCGCGCGGGTTTGGTCGCGGATCACGTCGAGCACATCGGCGGGCAGCGAATAGGGCGGCAGCGAACAAGCGGAATCGCCGGAATGCACGCCCGCCTCCTCGATATGCTGCATGATGCCGGCAATATGCACGTCCTTGCCATCGCACAGCGCATCGACGTCCAGTTCGATCGCTCCGTCAAGATAACTGTCGAGCAGCACCGGGCTGTCGCCCGACACCACCACCGCCTCGGCGATGTAGCGCCTCAGGTGATCCATGTCGCGCACGATCTCCATCGCGCGGCCGCCCAGCACGTAGGAGGGCCGGATCACGAGCGGAAAGCCTATGTCCTCGGCGATGGCGAGCGCCTGTTCGTCGGTCGAGGCGATGCCGTTGGTCGGTTGCTTCAGCTCCAGCCGGTTGATCAGATCCTGGAACCGTTCGCGGTCTTCGGCGAGGTCGATCGCGTCCGGCGAGGTGCCGAGGATCGGGATGCCCGCTTCGTGCAGGGCATTGGCCAGCTTGAGCGGCGTCTGCCCGCCGAATTGCACGATGACGCCGTGCAGCGTCCCTGCCGACTGTTCGACGCGCAGGATCTCCATCACGTGTTCCAGCGTCAGCGGCTCGAAATAGAGCCGGTCAGAGGTGTCATAATCGGTCGAAACGGTTTCCGGGTTGCAATTGACCATGATCGTTTCGTAGCCCACGTCCGTCAGGGCAAAACAGGCATGGCAGCAGCAATAGTCAAATTCGATGCCTTGCCCGATCCTGTTGGGTCCACCGCCTAAAATCACGACTTTCCGGGCACTTGTGGGGCGTGCTTCACATTCCGCATCGCCCATGACGCTGTGTTCATATGTTGAATACATGTAAGGTGTCTGCGCTTCGAATTCCGCTGCGCAGGTGTCGATCCGTTTGAATTGCGCGGTCACGCCGAGGTTGACGCGCGCCCGGCGCACGTTGCCCTCTTCCCGGCCCGTAAGCCTGGCCAGCCGGGCATCGCTGAACCCCATCATCTTGAGGCTGCGAAGCCCCGCCTCGGTCACCGGCAGGCCATCGCGGCGGATTTGCGCCTCGGTCTCCACGATCTCGCGGATCCGGGCGAGGAACCACGGGTCGAAGGCGGTGATGGCGTGGATCTCGGCATCCTCGAAGCCGTGGCGCATCGCCTGCGCGATCACCCGCAGCCGGTCCGGGGTCTGTTCGGACAGCGCCTTGGACACGGCGGCCTTGTCGGGCGCGCCCGGAATGGCGATCTCATCAAAGCCGGTCAGCCCGGTCTCCATCGACACCAGCGCCTTTTGCACGGATTCGTGGAAGCTGCGGCCGATGGACATCGCCTCGCCCACCGATTTCATCGCCGTGGTCAGGTGAGGCTTCGCACCGGGGAATTTCTCGAATGCGAAGCGCGGGATCTTGGTGACGACGTAGTCGATCGTCGGCTCGAAACTGGCCGGGGTGACGCGTGTGATGTCGTTGTCCAGCTCGTCCAGCGTGTAGCCCACGGCCAGTTTCGCCGCGATCTTGGCAATCGGAAAGCCGGTGGCCTTGGAGGCGAGCGCCGAAGACCGGGACACGCGCGGGTTCATCTCGATCACCACCATGCGGCCGTCCGCGGGGTTGATCGCCCATTGCACGTTCGAGCCGCCGGTCTCGACCCCGATCTCGCGCAGCACCGCGATGGAGCCATTGCGCATGATCTGGTATTCCTTGTCGGTCAGCGTCAGGGCCGGCGCGACGGTGATCGAATCGCCGGTATGCACGCCCATCGGGTCCACGTTCTCGATCGAACAGACGATGATCGCGTTATCGGCCTTGTCGCGCACCACCTCCATCTCGAATTCCTTCCAGCCCAGAAGGCTTTCATCTACGAGGATCTGGTTCACCGGGCTCGCATCCATCCCCGACCGGCAATAGTGGATGTAATCCTCACGGTTGTAGGCGACGCCGCCGCCGGTGCCGCCAAGCGTGTAGGCCGGGCGGATGATAGCGGGCAGGCCGATATCTTCCAGCGCTTCAAGCGCCACTTGAACGCCGGCGTCCAGATCCGCATCGCCGTTGTCCTTTTTCGGCGCGGTCACGATGGTCGCGCGGGGGTTTTCCAGCCCGATCCGGTCCATTGCCTCGCGGAACAGCTTGCGGTCCTCGGCCATCTCGATGGACTCGCGCCGCGCGCCGATCATTTCGACGCCGAACTTTTCCAGCACGCCCATCTCTTCCAGCGCCAGCGACGTGTTCAACCCGGTCTGCCCGCCCATCGTCGGCAACAGCGCGTCGGGGCGCTCCTTCTCGATGATCTTGGCGACGATCTCGGGCGTGATCGGCTCGATATAGGTGGCATCGGCGAGGCCGGGATCGGTCATGATCGTCGCCGGGTTGGAATTGACGAGGATCACCCGATAGCCTTCCTCGCGCAGCGCCTTGCAGGCCTGGGCGCCGGAATAATCGAACTCGCAGGCCTGCCCGATCACGATCGGCCCCGCGCCGATGATCATGATGGACTGGATATCGGTTCTCTTCGGCATGGTTTACCCCCGGACAACAGGCGTGGGCGCAGGCCGACGCCGCCCGCGCAAATTGCTTGCCTTATAGGGATGGTGCGTCTGTGTGCAAGGGGGGCTGGACCCTAGCCCCGGTAAAGGTAGTCGCGCGTCAGCGGCACCGAGTCGGGGTGCTTGGCAAGCTGGTACTGGAACACCAGTTGCCGGGTATTGCGAAAGGCCATTTCGCTGGCCTTGAGGTAATAGCGCCACATGCGCACGAACCGTTCATCATATAGCGTTGCCGCCTCGTCGGCGCGGGCCATGAACCGGTCATACCAGCGCGACAGCGTTTCGGCGTAATGCAGCCGCCAGACTTCAACGTCCATCGGGTAGAGCCCCGATTTTTCAACCGCTGTCGCCATTTCCGAGAGCGCCGGGACATAGCCGCCGGGAAAGATATACCTGGTGATCCACGGGCTGGTGGTGCCCGGCGGTGTCGCGCGTCCGATCGTGTGGATCAGCGCCACACCGTCAGCGGTCAGCCGGTCGTGCACGCAGTCGAAATACTGCCGGTAATGCGGCACGCCGACATGTTCGAACATGCCCACCGACACGATCCGGTCGAACTGCCCCGTGACGTCGCGGTAATCCATCAGCTCGAAGCGCACCTTGCCGGACAGCCCTGCCGCCTCGGCCCGCTGCCGGGCATAGGTCAGTTGCGCGGTCGACAGCGTCACGCCCAGCACCTCGGCCCCGAAATCGCGCGCCAGCGTCAGCGCCATGCCGCCCCAGCCGCAGCCGATATCGAACACGCGCATCCCTGGCTCAAGGCAGAGCTTGCGGCCGATATGCGCCTTCTTGGCCGCCTGCGCCTGGTCCAGCGTCATGTCGGGGCGCGAAAAATAGGCACAGGAATATTGCCGGTCCTCGTCGAGGAACAGATCGTAAAGCCGCGCCGACAGGTCATAGTGGTGCGCCACGTTGGCGCGCGCCCTCTGCGCCGGGTTCCACTGGTCGAAGCGGCGCCGCGCCGCGCGGGTGGCCTGGATCACGCGGTGCCATGGCATGTCATCGGCGCAGTCGAGGTTGCGGCTGATGAAATCATGAAGGCGGTGGACATCGTCATCACCCAGCGTGATGCGGCCATTCATGTAGCCTTCGCCCAGCGCCATGTCGGGCGTCAGCAACAGCTTTCGCGGCAGATCTGCATCGTGAAGGGTGATCTGCACCTCTGGACCCGCATCGCCGCGAAACTGCTGCCGCATGCCGTCGGGCAGGGTCAGATCCAGCGCGCCGACCTTCACGAAACCGCGCAACACACGCGTCAGAATCTTGTCCCACATAGCCTATGGATCCTCCGTCTGGTCAAACGTCTCCGATTGCGTTGTTTGCCTGTATCTTTGCCAGACTATCGCAAGAAATAAAGATTTCCTTTGTATTTAGCTTCGCCTGGCAATGTCTGGCCGCGTGTCAGCCTTGACTTCGCCGCCCGCAGCCTGTGTATCGGCATCCGAAGATTGCCAGCCCCGAAGGACACCCGAAATGCACGCTTTTCGCAGCCATACCTGCGCCGACCTGACCAAGGAGAACGTGGGCCAGACCGTGCGTCTTTCCGGGTGGGTCCACCGCCGCCGCGACCATGGTGGTGTGATCTTCATCGACCTGCGCGACCATTACGGCATAAGCCAGGTGCTGTGCGATGCCGACAGCTCGGTCTTCGACGCGGTGGAAATGCTGCGCTCCGAATATTGCGTGCGGATCGAGGGCGAGGTGAAGGCGCGCGACCCCGAGTTGATCAACCCGAAACTGCCCACCGGCGAGATCGAGGTCTATATCCGCGACATGGAAATCCTCGGTGGCGTCAACGGCGAGTTGCCGCTCCAGGTGTTCGGCGATCAGGACTACCCGGAGGAAACGCGCCTGCGCTATCGCTACCTCGATCTGCGGCGCGAAAAGATGCAGGCCAACATGAAGCTGCGTTCGGATGTCGTTCGTTCGATCCGGCAGCGCATGTGGGATATCGGCTTCAACGAGTTCCAGACGCCGATCATCACCGCGTCGAGCCCCGAGGGGGCGCGCGATTTTCTGGTGCCGAGCCGCCTGCATCCGGGCAAGTTCTACGCCCTGCCGCAGGCGCCACAGCAGTTCAAGCAGTTGCTGATGGTGTCAGGCTTCGACAAGTATTTCCAGATCGCGCCCTGTTTCCGCGATGAAGACCCGCGCGCCGACCGCTCCCCCACCGATTTCTACCAGCTCGACATGGAAATGTCCTTTGTCGAACAGCAGGACGTGTTTGACACCATTCAGCCGGTGATCGAGGGCGTGTTCGAGGAATTCGGCGGTGGCCACACCGTCGACAAGCACTGGCCGCAGATCAGCTACAAGGATGCGGCTTTGTGGTACGGCACCGACAAGCCCGACCTGCGCAACCCGATCAGGATGGCCGATGTCAGCGAGCATTTCCGCGGGTCAGGTTTCGCCATTTTCGCAAAGATCCTCGAACAGGAGGGCACGCAGATTCGCGCCATTCCCGCCCCCACCGGTGGCAGCCGCAAGTTCTGCGACCGGATGAACAAGTTCGCGCAGGAACAGGGTCTGCCGGGGATGGGCTACATCTTCTGGCGTGATGGCGAAAACGGCATGGAAGCCGCCGGGCCGCTGGCCAAGAATATCGGGCCAGAGCGCACCGAGGCGATCCGCCAGCAATTGAAGCTTGGCAAGGGCGACGCGGCCTTCTTTCTCGGCGGCAAGCCCGAAAGCTTCGAGGCCGTGGCCGGCCGCGCCCGCAGCGTGATCGGCGAGGAGCTGGGCCTGATCGACAAGACCCGCTTTGCCTTCGCGTGGATCGTCGATTTCCCGATGTACGAGGCCGACCCGGAAACCGGCAAGATCGACTTCAGCCACAACCCCTTTTCCATGCCACAGGGTGGGCGCGCGGCGCTCGACGGCGATCCGCTCGACGTGCTGGGCTACCAGTATGACCTTGCCTGCAACGGCTATGAACTCGTGTCCGGCGCGATCCGCAACCACAAGCCGGAAATCATGTTCAAGGCGTTCGACCTGGCGGGCTATGGCGAAGAGGAAGTGCGCAAGCGCTTCGGTGGCATGGTCAACGCCTTTCAATACGGCGCCCCCCCGCATGGCGGTTGCGCGGCAGGCATCGACCGGATCGTGATGCTGTTGGCCGACGAGGCCAATATCCGCGAGGTCATGCTGTTCCCGATGAACCAGCGCGCCGAAGACCTGATGATGAACGCGCCCTCCGACCCGACGCCGGAGCAGTTGATGGAACTGGGGCTGCGGGTGATCCCGCAGGACTGATCGCATCTGCGATGAAGAACAACACCCCGGTGGATTCCGCCGGGGTTTTTCGTGTCCACAAAGTTTTTTCCGCCCCTGCGGTTACCGTTTCGCGGACGCGCGCCCATATCCTATAATGACCGGACCCTGTTCCATCAGGATTGCGCCATGACCCTCGCCGCCCCGCTTGCCCAGATCCGCTTTGGCACCGGCCTCATACCCGGCCAGCCCGCCTCGACGGTGGAGGCGATGCTGTCTGACCTCGCCGCTGCCGACAGCGTCGCCGCGTCCTTCCCGCAGGACAGCTATGAAACCCGCATGGCCTTCGCCCGCGATTTCACCCGCGCAACCCGCGCCCGGCGCGACAGCGATGCGGCGGACGAGGCGTTCCTGACCATCCGCCGGCAATTGTACGACGACCTGACCCGGCAACTGACGATCACGCTGGCGCGCGGTGTTGCCGACCCGTCGGGCCTGCGCGACCGCCTCACGTGGTTCTGGGCCGACCATTTCACCACCGTGGGGAAGCGCAACATCATGCGCGGCGGCATCGCCGCCTACGTCGAGGAGGCGATCCGTCCCCACGTCGCGGGCCGCTTTGGCGATATGCTGGAGGCGGCGATCCTGCACCCGGTGATGGTGCTTTATCTCGATCAGGAACGCAGCTACGGACCGAACTCCGTCAGCGGGCAGCGTCGGGGCGCGGATCTGAATGAAAACCTCGCCCGCGAATTTCTGGAACTGCACACCGTCGGGGCCGATGGCGGCTATAGCCAAGCCGATGTGCGCCAGATGGCGGAGCTTCTGACCGGGCTCGGCATCGGCGATGCGGGGCTGGCCTTTCGCCCCAACAACGCCGAGCCGGGACCGGAAACCGTGATGGGGCGCAGCTATGGTGGTGCCGATCCTGCCGCGTTGTCGGAGATCCGCGCTGCCCTTCACGATATCGCCCTGCGCCCGGAAACCGCGCGTCATATCAGCGCCAAGCTGGCGGACTATTTCGTCTCCGACACACCCGACCCGGATCTGCTGGAGGCGATGCAAGCCGCGTGGCGCGTCACGGATGGCAACCTGCACGCGGTGATGACGGCGCTGATGACACACCCGGCGGCACAGGTGCCGGGGCCGGGACGGGTGAAGCGGCCGCTGCACCTGATCGCCTCGGCGCTGCGCGCGCTGGACATCCCGGCAGAGGGCATCGCGCGCGCTCCGGCGCGCCGCATTCGCCGCTTTGTCGAACGCCCGCTTGCCGCGATGGGGGCGCCGTGGCAGGGCGCGACCGGGCCGGACGGCTATTTCGACGACGATGCTGAATGGATTCAGCCGCAGGTTCTGGCGGCGCGGATCGGCTGGTGCATGACGACCCCGGCTGCGTTGCGCCCGCGCCTGCCCGATCCGCGCATCTTCGTGCAGGATGTCTTGGCCGGGGCGGCTCCGCCGGATCTGTCGCGCGCCGCCGCCCGCGCCGAAAGCCGCGCCGAGGGGATCGGTCTTGTCTTCGCCGCGCCCGCCTTTCAAAGGAGCTGAGCCGATGCCGGACCTTACCCGCCGCGACCTTCTGCTGCGCGCCACCGCCTTGGGCTGTTCGGCAGCGGCCAGCCCGCTGATCACGCCGATGGCCTTCGCCTCCGCGCCCACCGAGAACCGGTTGGTGGTGATCATCCTGCGCGGCGCGATGGATGGGCTCGACCTTGTGCAACCCTACGGCGACCCCGGCCTTGGCGCCGCGCGCGCAGGGTTTCCGATCGGCCCCGAGGGTGGCGCCAGCGACCTCGACGGATTCTTCGCGCTGCATCCGGGCTTGTCGGACTTGTGGCCGCTTTGGCAGGCAGGGGATCTCGGCTTTGCCCATGCCGTTTCCACCCCCTACCGCAACCAGCGCAGCCATTTTGACGGGCAGGATCTGCTGGAGGCGGGCACGCAGGCGGGCACCGCCGGCAGCTCGCACGAGGATGGCTGGCTCAACCGGCTTGTGCAGACACTGCCCGGTGCGCGCCGCGACACCGCGCTTGCCGTGGGTACGGAAGAGGCGCTGATCCTGCGCGGGCGCGCGCCTTCGGTCGCATGGTCGCCCGCCTCGCGGTTGGCGCTGTCGCCGGCGACGGCGGACCTTCTGTCGATGGTGTATCACGACGATTCGCTCTTTCGCGCCGCCTATGACGATGCGGCGTTTTACTCGGCGCTGCTGCACGGTGATTTCAGCGGCCCGGACGCGGGCGAAGACGGCATGATGGCCATGGCCGAGAGTCTGCGTGACGGGGGCCGGACGGTGACGCCCCGCTCATTGGCCGGGTTCGCCGCCGAACGGCTGCGCGCCGATGCCCGCATCGCCAGCTTTTCCATCGGCGGATGGGATACCCATCGCGCGCAGCAGCAGCGCATGGGCGGCGCATTGCGGCGTCTGGCCGAAGCGATTTCGGAACTGCGCGCCGGGCTTGGCCGCGACTGGGACCGGACCATGGTGATGGCGATGACGGAGTTTGGCCGCACGGTGCGTATCAACGGCTCCGGCGGCACCGATCATGGCACCGGCAGTGCGCTCATCATGGCCGGTGGGGCGTTGCGCGGCGGGCAGGTCTTCGGCGATTGGCCGGGCCTTGGCGAGGGCGACCTTTTCGCCGGACGTGACCTGATGCCGACGCGCGACGTGCGCGCCTACGCGGCCTGGGCGATGGCGGGGCTTTTCGGCAGCGAACGCGCCACGCTGGAGGAGCACGTTTTCCCCGGCCTCGATCTGGGGGACGATCCGCGCATCATGGCCTGACGGGCTTGCGCTTTGCGCGGCTTTCGACTTTCCTCTCGCCAAGAGGGGAAAGGGGATTGAATGAAAGGCAAACGCTTCGGCGCGGCCGTGACGGGATGGACGCCGCCACCGCGCCCGGACATGGCGCCGCTGTCAGGGCGCTACGCGCGGCTTGTCCGGCTTGATGCCGATGCCCACGCCGCCGATCTGCACCGCGCCAATTCCGTCGATCCCGCGATCTGGGATTACCTGCCCTATGGCCCGTTTTCCTCCGCCGCCGCCTATCACCGCTGGATCCGGCAGACCACGCGCGGCGACGATCCGCTGTTCTATGCCATCCAGAGCATCGAAACCGGCCATTTCGGTGGCGTGGCGAGCTATCTGCGCATCACGCCGGAAATGGGCACGATCGAGGTCGGCCATATCACCCTCGCCCCCGAATTGCAGCGCAGCCGCGCCGCGACCGAGGCTATGGTGCTGCTGATGGAGCGGGCCTTTTCGACAGGCTACCGGCGTTATGAATGGAAATGCGATGCGTTGAACCTGGCCTCGCGCAGGGCGGCGCAGCGGCTTGGCTTTTCCTACGAGGGCGTCTTCCGGCAAGCCGCCGTGGTCAAAGGCCGCAACCGCGATACGGCGTGGTTCGCGGTGATCGACAGCGACTGGCCCGCCCTCGGCGAAGCCTATCGCGCGTGGCTCGACCCGACGAATTTCGACGCCGAAGGTCAGCAGCGCGAGCGGCTTGGCGATCTGACCGGGCTGGTGCGGGTCGCCTCGGACCCTGCGCTGACCTGATCTCTCAAACAGTTGCCATCCCGGCCACCCGGTCGGTCAGCAGCGCGCGCAGATTGACACGGTCGGCATGGGCAGGGCGCGCCGGCAGGGCGCGTGCGGTTTCCAGAAGCCCGATGTCATCGGCGGTACGCGCCAGCCCCAGCAGGAACCGGCGTAGATACCCGGTGGGCAGGGGATCCTGCGCAAGAAGGTCGAGCGCATGGGAAAGATCCTCGCGCAGGGCGAGTTGGTCGGGGTGGATGGTGCCGGTCTCGACGGGGCGTGGCCCGTCGGGCTGCATATCCGCAGGGACATGGGCGAGAATCGCGGCCTGAAAGGCGCCGAGTGACTGCACCGGCTTGGGCAGGAACCCGTCTGCACCGGCCGCCAGCGCCGCCTGTTCCGCCGCCGCGCGTTCCGCCCCCGAGGTGGCCAGCAGTACCGGCACCCGAAGCCTGGTCTTGTGCACCTCCTCGATCAGGGTCAGCCCCGATCCGTCCGGCAGGCCGAGATCGACGATCGCCACCGACGGGCGATAGGTATTCAGGTGCCGATGCGCCGAGGCGAGGCAATCGGCCCGCCGGATCCGTGCGCCCGAGCGCAGGCACATCAGGCGCAACGCCTCTGACGCGAAGCGGCTGTCCTCCACCACCAGCACGGTCAGCCCGGCCAGCGGCCTGTCCGGTGTCGGCACCGGTTGAAAAAATGCAATGTCATCCCCCGGTCTGCGTGTTTCGGTGTCCATGTCCAAAAGCCCCCAATGGCGATTCTGTAACCAATTAGACCCGCCATGGGTTGATGATCCGTTAACGGGGCGCGGCGATGCACCGCTTGCCAATTCCCGGCCCAAGCCCCAGATTCAGGACAACAACGATAAAGGAGATTGCCCATGATCGGACGCCTGAACCACGTGGCTATCGCCGTGCCGGACCTCGCGGCCGCGTCGGCGCAGTACCGCGACACGCTCGGCGCGTCGGTGAACCCGCCGCAGGACGAACCCGATCACGGCGTCACGGTTGTGTTCATCGACCTGCCCAACACCAAGATCGAACTTCTGCATCCCCTGGGCGAAGCCAGCCCGATCGCCGGTTTCCTCGAAAAGAACCCCTCGGGTGGCATTCATCATATCTGCTACGAGGTCGAGGATATCCTCGCCGCGCGCGACACGCTGAAAGCCTCCGGCGCGCGGGTGCTGGGCAGTGGTGAACCCAAGATCGGCGCCCACGGCAAGCCGGTTTTGTTCCTGCACCCCAAGGATTTCGCTGGCACACTCGTCGAATTGGAGCAGATCTGATGGGTTGGTTTTCCGCGATTGTCCTGCTCGCCGTCATCTGGTTCATGACGCTGTTCGTCGTCCTGCCGCTGCGCCTCAAGACGCAAGGCGAGGCGGGTGAGATCGTGCCCGGCACGCCCGGATCGGCGCCCGAAACCCTCGCGCTGAAGCGCAAGTTCATCCTGACGTCGCTTATCGCGGTGGTGATCTGGGTGGCGATCGTCGCGGTTGTCCTGACCGGTGTCGTCACCATCGACGATTTCGATCTCTTCACCCGCTTCGGGGGTGAGCTTTACTGAGCCGGTGGTAAAGATGCGTGAAGGTGGCGGCGCCAAGGATCGGGACCAGCAAATTGACCACCGGGATCGTCAGCGGCACCGCCATCAGCACGCCGGCAGCAAAGATCTGCACCCGGTTGCGGCGGCGAAAGGCCGCCGCGCCGGCGGCATCGACGCGGCGCAGCGCGACCACCTGCGCATATTCGCGGCCCAGTAGCACGCCGTTGATGACCCAGAATAAAAGTGGCGCGATCGGGGAAAAAACCAGGTAGGCCACCAGGGCCAGAAGGTTGACGCCGATGACCACGCCCAGCATGCGCAGCGCGTCGATCAGTCCCTCGATCAGCCCCACCGCGCGCGCCGGGGGAAGGGCGGGATAGTGCCTGTCCTCCACCGCGTCGGCGATCTGTTCAAGGAAGATGCCGAGGAACGCAGTGGCGACCGGCACCATCAGGACGGCAGAGGCCAGCAGCATCACCGGCACCGCCGCCCATGAAAGCGCGGTGT
>PFEX01000064.1:0-3701 GCA_002783145.1 Rhodobacteraceae bacterium CG17_big_fil_post_rev_8_21_14_2_50_65_11
AGGAAACGGAAGCCCCGACGTTCGGCCAACTCACGCGCCGCCTCGAAACGGCGTTCCGCGTCTTCGGTATCCCCGGCGAGGCGCGCCTCCCAGGCTTCGATAAGCTCCGCCCAGGCGGCTTCCGCCTTGAGCTTGGCCAATTGCTCGGAGTCGGTGTGGAGGCTCTGGGAAACCAATTCACGCGGCTCAATGGGCGCGAACCTCTTCGGCACCCGGCGGCGCAGGTGGTAGGTCTTCCCGATCTTTTTGAGTGCCATGACTACACCTCGGCGGCGGACGATGTAGCAAAAATGTGGACAAAAATGTGGTCAATTGTCAACCACCAGTTTACAGCGCAGACACCTAAGTGTCTGTTAATGTTAGATATTATGCTGAAACAGGGGAAGACTTTTGGCGGAGAGACAGGGATTCGAACCCTGGGATCCCGTGAAGGATCAACGGTTTTCGAGACCGCCCCGATCGACCACTCCGGCACCTCTCCGTGCTTTGGCGAGCGTCGTGGGGCGGGAATTAGACGCTCCAAAGCGGCGGCGCAAGGGGGCGTGTGCCGGTTTCTCGCCGAACTGGTGGCTTTGATCGCCGTGTGTCTGGATTTTTTCCGCCCGCAGCCCCATTGTCTGGACAGGAACAAACTCCAACCGAGGTGACATTCATGTTGCGTGCCCTGTCCATCTGCCTTGCCGTCTCTCTTGCAACCGCTGGTCCGGGCCATGCCCAGGCGCCGGCGGCGCAGGGGACGCTGCGGGCCGACACGCTGGCGGTGTTCGACGCGGCGGGGATGGCGGAGAGCTTCGCCATCATGGTCGAGGCCGGCAAGCGCGATGCCGGGGCCTTGGCCGACACCCTCTTTCCCGGGCGCGACGCTCAGGGCTGGGCGCAGATGGTCGACCGGCTTTACACGGAGAGCGCGCTGCGCCGGGTGTTCGAAAGTGCCTTTCCCGAAGATCGGATCGCTGCGGCGCGGGCGCAGGAGATCCTCGATTTCTTCGGGTCCGAGACCGGGCGGCGCGTGGTCGCGGGCGAACTGGCCGCGTGGCGCGCAATCACCGACCCGGAGGTCGAGGCGGCGGCGAATGCGCTCTACCAGCAGCGGCTGGCCGAGGATGATCCGCGCATCGGTCAGTTATCCCGGCTGATCGCGTCGAACGATTTCGTCGATCTCAACGTCATGGGGGCGCTCAATTCCAACTATGCGTTCCTGTTGGCGATGTCGGATGGCGGCGCCTATGAGCGCCCGGTCGCGCAGGACATGATCCTGCGCCAGGTCTGGCAGCAGGAACCGCAGATCCGTGAAGATGCGACGCTGTGGCTCTATTCCTTTCAGGTGCTGGCATACGCCGATCTGAGCGATTCGGAGCTGGAGGCCTATATCGCCTTTTCCAATTCCGGGGCGGGGCAGGCCTATAACAGCGCGCTCTTTGCCGGGTTCGACGCGGTCTATACGCAGATGAGCACGCGCCTTGGCACCGCTGCCGCGCAGTTCATGACCGGCGAGCCGTTGTGATCGCGCCCGGCTGTATGCGCGGCTGTGAATGAGCCCGGCTGTATGCGCGGCTGTGAATGATCGGTCAGGTTCCTGCGGGGACGTCGAGGCCGCAAGAGCGGGTGCGACCTGCATTTGATCGGCAGCCCGATGGGTGGACCCGGTGAAAATTGCACCGGGTGGCTTGACTTGGCGCCACGGCTCGGGCACACGCAGGTCTCAATCGCCGCCCATGCAAATTCGGGCGGCGTCTGTTATTGACAACCAATGCCCCGAACGGGGCACGCTGCCCGAGGCGCAGGCCGACTGCACCAACACCCGGACACCGGGGGCCACAGGGCGCGGCAAATGAAGGAAGATGCCGATGTTCGCGGTCCTCAAGACCGGTGGCAAGCAATACAAGGTTCAGTCCGGCGACGTCCTGCGCGTCGAGAAACTGGCCGCAGATGCTGGCGAAACCGTTCAATTCAATGATGTTCTGATGGTGGGGGGCGAGTCTACCGTGCTCGGCACCCCGATCGTGGCCGGTGCCGCCGTTCAGGCCACCGTGATCGACCAGATCAAGGGCGAAAAGCTGATCCATTTCGTCAAGCGCCGCCGCAAGCACGGCTCGAAGCGCACCAAGGGTCACCGCCAGAAACTGACGCTGGTGCGGATCACCGATATCCTCGCCGAAGGTGGCGATGCGACCGGTGTGAAGGCTGCCGTCGGTGCAGGCTCGGTCGCTGCCGCCAAGCCCGAGAAGAAAGCCGCAAAACCGGCCGGGGCCGCTACAGCCGTTGGTGCGGATGACCTCAAGGCGCTGTCCGGCGTCGGCCCGGCGCTCGAGAAGAAGCTGCTCGAGGCCGGCGTGACCAGTTTTGCCCAGATCGCGGCCTGGACCGAAGCCGACATTGCGCAGATGGACGAAAAGCTGTCGTTCAAGGGCCGCATCGAACGCGAAGGCTGGGTCGACCAGGCCAAAGCCAAGCTCGCAGAATAAGGAGAGACACCCATGGCACACAAGAAAGCAGGCGGTAGCTCCCGGAACGGTCGCGACTCCGCAGGTCGCCGGCTCGGCATCAAGAAATTCGGTGGCGAGGCGGTGATCCCCGGCAACATCATCGCGCGTCAGCGCGGCACCAAGTGGTGGCCGGGGCAGGGCGTCGGCATGGGCAAGGATCACACGATCTTCGCCACGGTCGATGGCGCCGTGACCTTCAACAAGGGGTTCAAGGGCCGCACCTTCATTTCCGTCATGCCGCGCGCCGACGCCGCAGAGTAACGCCGGACCTTTTTGCAAAAATCGAGAGGGGGATCGGCGACACCGCCGGTCCCCCTTTCACTTTTCGGGGAGAAAGCCTTGAGGAGGCTCGTCTCAATGCCCAACTCGAATGGGCAGGCGAGGGGGCGTTCCCCGAAAGCTGTTCTGAGGAGGAGCAGGATGAAACAAGAGACCATCGTCAAGCAGGCCATCATCGAAACGCCACGCTTCTTGCTGCGCCCGCTGCGCAACTCTGATGTCGGTTTGATGGAGTTTTACGCCGCGGATCGTCGCGTCGCCGAGATGACGACGACGATTCCGCACCCGTTGCCGCCCGGCGCGGCAGAAGCTTTCGTGGCCAAGGCGCAACGCGACGACCGGCGCGAACACGTCTGGGCGATGGATGCCAGCAATCAGGGCGGTGCCGAACTGATGGGGCTGATCTCGCTTGAACAGATGGATCGCAACCAATCCGAGATCTCCTATTGGGTCGCGCCGACGATGTGGAACACCGGGCTTGCGTCGGAGGCGGCCAAGGCATTGGTTCACGCCAACCCGTTGGGCAACGAAACCATGTTCGCCAGCGTGTTTCAGGACAATCCCGGCTCTGCCCGGGTGTTGACCAACGCGAAGTTCAGCTATCTGGGCGACGCCGAAGCGTTCAGCGTCGCGCGCGGTGCAAAGGTGCCGACCTGGACCTATTTGCGCAATCTCGACTGAGGCAAACGGCGTCGGGGGCTTGAGCCCCGGCCCGGTTCCCTTTAATCCACACGCAACGCGGGGCACACAACCGCAGGGAACCGGACCATGAAATTTCTCGATCTCGCCAAGGTCCACATCCGCTCCGGTGCGGGCGGCAATGGCTGCGTGTCGTTCCGGCGCGAAAAATACATCGAATACGGTGGCCCCGATGGCGGCGATGGCGGGCGCGGCGGCGATGTCATCGTCGAGGCGGTGGACGGCCTCAACACCCTG
>PFEX01000064.1:3740-5296 GCA_002783145.1 Rhodobacteraceae bacterium CG17_big_fil_post_rev_8_21_14_2_50_65_11
GTGCTGCGGGTGCCCGTCGGCACCGAGGTGCTGGACGAGGAAGAGGAATCGGTCATCGCCGACTTCACCGAACTGGGCCAGCGGATCGTTCTGGCCCGGGGCGGCAATGGCGGCTTCGGCAACCTGCATTTCAAGACCTCCACCAACCAGGCGCCGCGCCGCGCCAATTCCGGTCAACCGGGGGTGGAGCGCACGATCTTGCTGCGGCTCAAGCTCATTGCCGATGTCGGTCTGCTGGGGCTGCCCAATGCCGGCAAGTCCACCTTCCTCGCGGCGACATCGAACGCGCGCCCCAAGATCGCAGACTACCCGTTCACCACGCTGCACCCCAACCTCGGCGTCGTCGGCGTCGACGGGGTGGAATTCGTGGTTGCCGACATTCCGGGCCTGATCGAGGGCGCGCATGAGGGTCGGGGGCTTGGCGACATGTTCCTCGGCCATGTCGAACGCTGCGCGGTGCTCTTGCACCTCGTTGACGGCACCAGCGACGATGTCGTGGCGGATTACCGGACCATCGTGCGCGAGGTGGAGGAATACGGCGCCGGGCTCGTCGACAAGCCGCGGATTACCGTTCTGAACAAGGCGGACGCGCTCAGCGCGGATGAACTGGCCGAGACGACAGCGGCGCTGAAGGCCGTCGCAGGCCCCGTGCTGACCATGTCGGGCGTCGCGGGGGCGGGTGTCACGGACGTGCTGCGCGCGCTGCGCGGCAGGATCGACGCGGGCCGCTTGCGCGACAGCAAAGGGCAGGAGGAGACGCCAGCATCATGGCAGCCGTAAGCATCGCCAATGCCCGCCGGCTGGTGGTCAAGATCGGCTCCGCGCTTCTGGTCGACAAGGATAGTGGTGCGCTGCGCTCCGACTGGTTGACCTCCCTTGCTGCCGATGTCGCCCGGATCAAGGCGCGCGGGGTGGATGTGGTGCTGGTTTCTTCCGGCTCGATCGCGCTTGGCCGCGCGGTTCTGGGGCTGGGGCAGGGGGCCTTGTCGCTGGAACAGGCGCAAGCCGCCGCCGCCGTCGGCCAGATCCGGCTGGCCCGCGCCTACGAGGCGGCGCTCGACCCGCATGGGCTGAAGACCGCGCAGATCCTGGTGACGCTGGAAGACAGCACCGACCGCCGCCGGTATCTCAACACCCGCAATACGCTGGGTACGCTTCTTGGCTTCGGCGTGGTGCCGATCGTCAATGAAAACGACACCATCGCCACCGATGAAATCCGCTACGGCGACAACGACCGGCTGGCCGCCAATGTTGCCGCCATGGCCGGGGCCGATCAGCTTGTGCTGCTGTCGGATGTGGACGGGTTTTATTCCGGCAATCCGAAGGACGACCCCGCCGCCACCCGTTTCGAGGTGATCGACGCAATCACCCCGGAAATCGAGGCCATGGCCGGTGATGCCGGATCGGGCCTCTCCAAGGGTGGCATGAAGACCAAGCTGATGGCCGCGCGCACCGCGACGGCGGCGGGCTGTGCCATGGCGATCACAGAAGGCTCGGGAATGGGTCCGCTGAAAATGCTGGAACAGGGCGCACCTGCCACCTGGTTTACCGCTGCA
>PFEX01000064.1:5376-6318 GCA_002783145.1 Rhodobacteraceae bacterium CG17_big_fil_post_rev_8_21_14_2_50_65_11
CTTCCGGCGCGGCGATCCCGTCGCTATCGAGAATACCGGCGGCACGCAGATCGGAATCGGCCTCACCCGCTACACCGCCGAGGAAGCCGCCGCCATCGCCGGCCATCGCTCGGGCGAGATCGAAACGCTGCTCGGCTATCCGGGCCGCGCCGCGCTCATCCACCGTGACGACATGGCGCTTTGACCCTTCTTCTTTGTAAAAATACTCGAATCGACCCCAGCGACGGAAGCCTGACATGACCGAGAGCGCCGACATCCCCACCCTGATGGCAACCATGGGCGCCCGCGCAAAGGCGGCGGCGACGCAGCTGGCCCATGCCCCGGCCGAAGAGAGGGCAAAAGCCCTCGATGAGGCCTCCGCTGCCGTTCATGCCCGCCGGGTGGAAATCATCGCCGCAAATCAGAAGGACCTCGCATTCGGCCGTGACAAGGGGCTGAGTGCGGCAATGATGGATCGCCTGATGCTCGACGAATCCCGCATCGCGGGTATCGTCGCGGGGTTGCGCGCGGTCGCGGCGCAGCCCGATCCGCTGGGTCAGGTGATCGCCGAATGGGACGTGCCCTCGGGGCTGCATATCCAACGGGTCCGGACCCCGCTCGGCGTCATCGGGGTGATCTACGAAAGCCGCCCCAATGTCACCGCGGACGCCGGCGCGCTGTGCCTCAAGTCGGGCAACGCGGTGATCCTGCGCGGCGGTTCGGAAAGCCTGCACAGCTCTTCCCTGCTGGCCGACTGCCTGCGGAGCGGCCTCAAGGCCGCCGGCCTGCCCGAGGACGCGATCCAGCTGGTGCCGACCCGTGACAGGGCGGCGGTCAGGCAGCTCCTGACCATGACCGACACGATCGACGTGATCGTGCCGCGCGGCGGCAAGGGGCTGGTGGGTCTTGTGCAGGCGGAGGCGCGGGTGCCGGTCTTTGCCCACCTGGAGGGTATCTGCCATG
>PFEX01000064.1:6338-7815 GCA_002783145.1 Rhodobacteraceae bacterium CG17_big_fil_post_rev_8_21_14_2_50_65_11
GACCCGGTCAAAGCGCTCGACGTGGTGCTCAACGCCAAGACCCGGCGCACCGGCGTCTGCGGCGCCGCCGAATGCCTGCTGATCCACCGCGACGTGGTGGACACGATCGGGCAGGGCGTGGTGCGCGCGCTGCTGAAGGCCGGTGTCGAGGTGCGCGGTGACACCGCCCTGCAAGGCATCGACGGTGTCACCCCTGCACGAGAAGATGATTACGGGCACGAATTCCTCGACATGATCATCGCCGCGAAAGTGGTGGACGACATCGACGCCGCGATTGCCCATATCCGCAGCTATGGCTCCGGCCATACCGAGAGCATCCTGACCGAGGATGACGCCGCCGCCGCCCGCTTCTTCGAGCGGCTGGACAGCGCCATCCTGATGCGCAACGCCTCCACCCAGTTCGCGGATGGCGGCGAGTTCGGGATGGGCGCCGAGATTGGCATCGCCACCGGCAAGCTGCACGCGCGCGGCCCGGTCGGGGCCGAGCAACTGACCTCGTTCAAGTATCTCGTCACCGGCAACGGCACGGTGCGCCCCTGACCGGGCGCCTCCTCAAGCCCATGCGGGCTTTCCTCGGCAGGGCTTGACCGACGTCACAGCTTGCCATTAGGTCAGCCCTGTTTCCCTGCCCTGCCAAGAGGTGTCTTCATGACCGACGGTTCCAACCTGCCAAGGACGCTCGTGCGCCGCATGCCGCTGCAACCCGGCGTCAGCCGCCCGGTGGTCACGCCGATCCAGCCCTCGGTGGTTTATTCGTCTGAAAGCCCCGACCAGCTGGAAGGCCAGTACGAGGGCAAGGACCACGGCTATACCTACAGCCGCGAAGGCCATCCCAACGCCGATCTCCTGGCGGCCAAGATCGACATGCTCGAAGGCGGGCAGGGCGGTATCATCTGCGCCTCGGGGATGGCCGCCGTCGGCACGGCGCTGATGGGGCTGCTGGGGCAGGGCGATCACGTTATCGGGGGGGACCAGCTTTACGGCCGCTCGCTGCGGATGATGCGCCAGGACCTGCCGCGCTTCGGCATCGCCACCAGCCTCGTCGATACCGGCGACGCGAAGGCCGTGGCCGCCGCGATCCGGCCCGAAACGAAGATGATCCTTGTCGAGGTCATGGCGAACCCGACGCTGCGTATCGCAGATATGGAGGGCATCGCGGCGCTGTGCCGCGACCGGGGCATCCTTCTGGCCGTCGACAACACCTTTACGACGCCGACCGCCTACCGCCCGTTCGATCATGGTGCCGATATCGTCATCCACTCGGTCACCAAGCTGCTCGCCGGGCACGCCGACGTGACGTTGGGCTATGTCTCGGCGCGCGATCCTGACGTGACCGAGAAGATGAAGGTGTTCTGGATCACCATGGGCGCGACGCCCTCGCCACATGATTGCTGGCTGGCCGAACGCGGAATCTACACCTTCGACCTGCGCTATGAAAAATCGCAGGCAAACGCCGCGCTGCTGGCCGATTTCCTCG
>PFEX01000064.1:7848-7962 GCA_002783145.1 Rhodobacteraceae bacterium CG17_big_fil_post_rev_8_21_14_2_50_65_11
CCGGCCGCGCCGATCACCCCGACCACGCCCGCGCCGCGCATCTGCTGAACGGCCAGTTCGGCAACATGGTGAGTTTCGAGGTTGCCGGCGGACGCGCGGCGGCCAATGCCCTTG
>PFEX01000017.1:0-147 GCA_002783145.1 Rhodobacteraceae bacterium CG17_big_fil_post_rev_8_21_14_2_50_65_11
CACGTCTTCCGAGAGCGTGCGGCGGATGATGCGCATCTGCTGGCCGGTCGCCTCGGCCCAGAGCGCCTCTTCCTCCAGTTCGGGCTCCTTCATCATCCAGTGCGCGAGCCTGCGCAGCAATTCGAGTTGTGGCCCGCCCCCCTCATA
>PFEX01000017.1:276-1439 GCA_002783145.1 Rhodobacteraceae bacterium CG17_big_fil_post_rev_8_21_14_2_50_65_11
TCCCCATTCGCCGCCGAACGCCTCTTCGAGCCCCGCCGTGACCGGGTGACGCTTCCCCAGGTCGGTGATGCGCGGCAGATAGCCCTCGTCGAGCACGCGGGCGGTGGGGCGCGCGGGCACCATGGCCTCGAACGGGCCGCGCCAGATGCTCTCGGCACCGGCGAAATCGGGCCCTGCGGCCAAGAGCACCGCGCCGCCCGCCTCGACATATTGGCGGATATTCTCGAGATAGATCGTCGGCAGGATGCCTCGGCGGCGATAGCGATCAAAGATGATCAGGTCGAACTCGTCCACCTTTTCCAGAAACAGCTCGCGCGTGGGAAAGGCGATGAGCGAGAGCTCGCGCACCGGCACGCCGTCCTGTTTCTCGGGCGGGCGCAGGATGGTGAAATGCACCAGGTCCACCGAGCTGTCGGACTTGAGCAGGTTGCGCCAGGTCCGCGTGCCCGCATGGGGCTGGCCCGAGACCAGCAGCACGCGCAACCGGTCGCGCACGCCGTTGATCTGCACCAGCGCGGTATTGTTGCGCTCGGTCAACTCGCCCGGCGCGGCGGGGGTGGAGAATTGCAGCACGTTGCGCCCGCCATGGGGCAGGGTGAGGGGCAGGGTGATCTCCTGCCCGAGCGGCACCTCGAAGCGCAGGGGCTCGGCCCCGTCCACGGCGATGTCGAGCGGCACGGCGGTCACGCCCTCCGGCGCCGAGCCATCATCGCTGACGGTCAGGGTCAGCGCGACCTCTTCGCCGAGAATGGCGAAGGCGGGCGCGTTGTCGATGCGCAGCCGCCGGTCCCAGTCGCGCTCGCGCCCCGTGTGCAGAAGGTGCAGCGGCGCGGGCAGGTCGGGGGCGGCCTCGGGGTCATGTATCTGCCCGTCCGAGAGCACGATCGCCCCGGCAATGCGTCCGCGCGGCAGTTCTGCCATCGCCTCGGCCAGTGCGCCCATCACGCGCGAGCCGCCATTCTCGGGCGCGTCGCCCACTTGCACGCGGCGCAATTCGGTATTCTCACGCGCTTCGATCCGCGCGGCCAGCGCGTCGGCGGCGGCCTCGGTCGCCTCGGCGCGGCCCGCGAGGCGCTGGCTGGCGCTCCGATCCTCGATGAGCAGCACGATATCGCTGAGCGGGCTGCGCTCTTCCTCGCGGTAGGCGGGGCCTGCGAGCGCGC
>PFEX01000017.1:1491-1618 GCA_002783145.1 Rhodobacteraceae bacterium CG17_big_fil_post_rev_8_21_14_2_50_65_11
CGCGGCGGCCAGCGCTACGCCCGCCCCCGCCAGAAGGGCCAGCGCGCCGATGAGCCAGAGCGGCAGCAGCGTATCCAACACGACGGTGCCGGTCATTGTCCCAGCCTCTCGAGAAGTGCCGGCACAT
>PFEX01000017.1:1631-5398 GCA_002783145.1 Rhodobacteraceae bacterium CG17_big_fil_post_rev_8_21_14_2_50_65_11
TTTGTAATTGCCGCTGAGCACATGCATCACCAGGTTGACGCCGAAGCGCAGGGCGATTTCACGCTGCCGGTCTCCGGCAAAGCCGCGCCCGACCGGGAACATGGGCTGGCCCGAGGGCGTCGTCGCCCAGGCCGCGGCCCAGTCATTGCCGCCGATCACCACCGGCGTGACGCCATCGTTAAGGTTGCGGAATGGCATGCCTTCCACCTGCTCGGCATCCGGCGGCGCGGCCTCGACCCAGACATCGCGGCCCGCGTGGCGGCCAGGGAAATCCTGCAACAGATAAAAAGCGCGGGTCAGCACGTGATCCTCCGGGATCGGTTCCAGCGGCGGAATGTCGAGCGGGCGGGCCAGCTGGCGCAAGCGACGGCCGTTCGGGGTGGCAGTGCCAAAGCCGCCGATGTCGGCGTCGCGGGTGTCGAACAGGATCATGCCGCCACCGCGCAGGTAGGCGTTGAGCCGCGTATAGGCGGCATCGGACGGGATCGGCTGATCGGCACTGACCGGCCAGTAGAGGAACGGGAAGAAGACAAGCTCATCGGTTTCGAGGTCAACACCGATGGGCGCGGCCGGCTCGACGGAGGTGCGCCGCGCCAGCGTCAGGCCCAGCCCCCAAAGCCCGGCGCGAGAGGTCTCGTCAAGCTGCTCGTCGCCGGTCAGCACGTAGCCGAAGGTGATTTCAGAGCTTGCCAACAGGGCAAGGGTGTCGGCCTCCGACAGGTCCTGCGCCTCGGCGGGGTGTGCAAGCGTCGCGGCCAGAACGAGTGCCGCGCCCCGCGCGATGCCGCCCAGACGGCCCGTCAGCCAAAGCGCGGCGAGCGAGTCGATGAGCAGCGCCAGAAGGGCAGTGGTCAGGAAATACGGCGCGAGGGTCGTCGCCTCGACGCTGCGCATCCCCTCGACCGGCACATCGGCGGGCCATGTCGCAGCGGCAAGCTGCGTTTCGGTGTCAATCACGTTGCGCGCCACGCGCCGCTCCGCCCCGGCATAAAGCCCCGGCGGCAACGCGGCCGAGAGCGGCGCCCCGGCCAGCGCAGCGCCGGTGACGCCCGGCAGGCTGCCCGCCTCGCGGCGCTGCCCATAGGCGTCAAGCACGACGTCCGGCACCCATGTGGTGCCTTCGAGGTCGGCGGCGTCGGGCGCGACGGGGCGGGTGGAAATCGCCAGCCGTTCCAGCATCTGCACGAAGAGGCCCGACAGCGGCAGCGTCGACCATTCGGCATTGGCGGTCACGTGGAACAGCACCACCTGCCCGTGACCCAGCCGCGCGCGCGTGACCAGCGGCGTGCCATCGGCCAGCGCGGCGATCGTACGCTCGGATAGGTCCGGGTCTGGCTGCGCCAGCACCTGCGCGGTGACGCGCACGTCATCTGGAACCGGCAGGCCGTAGAAGGGCGACTCCTCGTCGAACCCGCGCAGTGCCTTGGGTTCGCCCCAACTCATCGCGCCGCCCACGGTGCGGCCCCCGATCCGCAGGCGCACCGGCATCAGTGGATGGGTCCTGTCGCGGGCAAGGTCCGATCCGGCCAGACGCGGCCCGGCGAAGCGCACCAGCATGCCGCCGCGTTCGACCCAGTCTTGCAGGCCTGCGTCCTCGTCGGGCGAAAGCTGCGCCACGTCGGCGAGGATGATCACGTCGGGGCTGGCCAGCAACGTATCGGCGAGGCGCGCCTCGATCAGCTCGGCGCTGGGTGCAAGCGCCTGGCGCAGGTAATGCAGTGGCGACAACAGGTCCTGCCCCTCCTCTTCCGCCGCGCCGGAAATCAGGCCGACCTGTCGGCGTTGCAGCGCGTCGTCGGTCAGGCTGACCGCGCCGGCGTGGCGCTCACCGGCGATCTCGAAGCGGCGGATGCGGTTGCGCAGTTCCGGAGGCAGGTCGAGGTCCAGCCCTGTCGCCATGTCGCCTGCCGCGAAGGTCATCTCGCCGCGTGCCAGTTCGCGTTCGGTCCCTGCCGGGTCGAGGCCAAAGGCGCGCACGGTCACGCCGCGCGCGGCGGTCGCGTCCGTGCGCTGAGCCGGCAGATGGATCACCCCGTCTTCGAAACGCGACGGGCCGAGCGCCAGAACGTCGCGCCCTCCTTGATAGACGGTGACCGGCCCGGCGGCTTGCAAGCGGGCCAACAGGGCGTCGCGCCCGACATGGGCGAGGCCATCGGAAAACCAGACCGTTTCGAACCCTGTGCCGACAAGCCGCGCCGCCGCCGCGCCCATGTCGGGGCCGTAGGGGGCAGGCGTCAGCCCCTCCAACCGCGCGATCCAGGCATTGGCGGATTGGAACGGTATCTCGCCCTCGGGCGGCAGGTCGGTCAGCGGCACAACGGCAACGCGGCGCCCGTCGCGCCCCGCCTCTTCCAGGAGCACGCGGGCGCGCTCGACCCGCGCCGGCCAATCGCGGGCCGAGGCCCACGAGGCATCCATCACCACCAGCACCGGCCCGGTCGAAGCGCGGTCTTCCTGCGGGTTCAGCACCGGCCCGGCAAAGCCGATGATCGCGGCGGCGACGGCAAGAATGCGCAGCAAGAGCAGCCACCACGGCGTCTTGTCGGACTGGCTGTCCTCGTCGCGCAGACCAATAAGCAGCGCCACGCCGGGGAAACGCCGCCGGATCGGCGCCGGCGGCACCGCGCGCAATAGCCACCACAGGATCGGCAGCGCCAGCAGCGCCAGCAGCAGAAGCGGCGCGGTGAAGGCGAGGGGGCCGATCATCGGGCGGGTGTCCCGGGTTGGTGCGGGCCGATCGCGTCAAGGTGCCGGAAAGTTTGGCAGGGCAGGCCGGTGCGCGCCATCGCACGGCCATGGAAACGCCGATAGCCGCCCCCTTGCGCATCATTCCGGGCGGCTTTGCAGGGAGTTCGGTCGGTGCGCTGGCTCATGCCATCGCCCCCTTTTCCAGCGCCCGGTAGAGCCACAGCAGCGCCGGCTCCGCCGGATCATTGGTGTGGTGCAGGTGGTAGCGCCAGCCGCTGCGCGCTGCCATCTGGCGCAGGCGATCCTTGCGCGCCGCCAGCCGTTGCAGATAGGCCGTGCGCAGGCCGCCCGCCTTCAGCGTCTCGAAGCGGATCGCGCCGGACATGCTTTCAAACACGGTGCGCCCGTCGAAAGGAAAGCGTTCCTCGTCAGGGTCCAGCACCTGCACCAGCGCGCCCCTCACGCCCCGGTCGGCGGCCTGGCCCAGCGCCTTTTCCACCGGAGCGAGAGCGCCGAGGAAATCCGAAACGAACACCGCCCGGCTACCCATCGGCAGCGCCTGCGGGGCGGGGGCGGCGTAATCCTCGTTCGTGGCGTCCTCCAACAGGGCCGAGGCCAGCCGCATCACCTGCGCCTCGCCGCCGCGCGGTGGGTCCGGCAGCCGGGTGAGGCCGACACGCTCGCCGCCGCGCAGCGAAAGGATCGCAAGGGCCATCGCCAGCGTCTGCGCCCGGCGCAGCTTGCTGGTGCGCGATTTGTCGCCCGCGTAGGCCATGCTCTGCCCGTTATCGACGCCGATCATCACCGATTGCGCCGCCTTCCATTCGGTCTGGCGCACGAACAGCGCATCGGACCGCGCAGACCGCCGCCAGTCGATACTGCGCAGCGGGTCGCCGGCCTCGGCGCCGCGATACTGCCAGAACTCCTCGCCGGTGCCGTGCCGCTTGCGGCCATGCTCGCCCAGTTGGATCGTCGCCGCAAGGTGCTGCGCATCGGCCAGCAGGGCGGGCAGGTTGCCTGCGACGGCCTCCGACCGGGATCGCAGCGTGTCCGGGCTATGGCGGGACGGGTCGGTCACG
>PFEX01000017.1:5437-15673 GCA_002783145.1 Rhodobacteraceae bacterium CG17_big_fil_post_rev_8_21_14_2_50_65_11
CGATGACCTGCTCCAGCGAAATTCCCTCGGCCCGCGCGGCAAAGCCCAGCGCCATTCGGTGCGACAGGACGGGTCTGGCGAGTGCTGCCACATCCTCGACCGACGGCGCAAGGCGTCCATCGAGCAGCGCCCGCGCCCGGACCGTCAGCATCAGCGCCTGCGCCGCGCGCGGCCCCGGCCCCCATGCGACGTGATCGCGGACCAGCGCCGGAGCGCCCGCGTCCTCCGGCCGGCAGGCGCGCACGAGGTCGAGGATCGTTTCCACCACCGTTTCGCCCACCGGCATCCGGCGCACCACTTTCTGCGCCGCGATCAGCGTCGCGCCGTCGAAGACCTGCCGTGCGGTGGCCTCCTCGACCCCGGTCGTGGCCAGAAGGATGCCGCGCTCGGTCTCGCGGTCGGGGTAATCGACGTCGATCTTGACAAGAAACCGGTCAAGCTGCGCTTCGGGCAGGGGGTAGGTGCCTTCCTGCTCGATCGGGTTTTGCGTTGCCAGAACGTGAAAGGGTTGCGGCAGCGCGTGATGCACGCCCGCGACCGTCACCTCGCGTTCCTGCATCGCCTGCAACAGCGCCGATTGCGTGCGAGGGCTGGCGCGGTTGATCTCGTCGGCCATCAGAAGCTGGCAGAACACCGGCCCGGAGATGAAGCGAAACGACCGCGCCCCGCCATCGCCGGTTTCCAGCACCTCGGAGCCAAGGATATCGGCCGGCATCAGGTCAGGCGTGAACTGGATGCGCGATTCCGACAGGCCCATGACGGTCGACAGCGTCTCGACCAGCAGCGTCTTGCCCATCCCCGGCAAGCCCATAAGCAGAGCGTGGCCGCCCGACAGCATGGCGGCGAGCGCGAGGCTTACAACATCCTCCTGCCCGATGATGCGGGTGGCGATCTCGCCCCGTGCCTCGGCCACTTTGCCCCCCAGGGCTTCGATCTCTTCGACGAGGGATTCTGGGTCAGACATGGCAAAGCTCCGGTGAATGGTTATGTTCCTGCAATAAAGACAAGTATTGCAGCAACCACAAACGGCAAAAGGCATGACCGGACAAAACGACGTGACAGCCACCCCCGAAAGCCTGATCGAGGCCGCGAAAGCCGCCCAGAAAGAGGGCAAGCACCCGCCGGTTCACCTCTGGACCCCCGAATTCTGCGGCGATCTGGACATGGAGATCAAGCGCGACGGAACGTGGTTCTACATGGGCACCCCGATCGGCCGGTTTCCGCTGGTCAAGCTGTTCGCGTCGATCCTGAAGGCCGAGGACGGCAAGCACTACCTTGTCACCCCGGTCGAGAAAGTCGGCATCAGGGTGGAGGACGCGCCCTTCGTGGCGGTGGACATGGACGCCGCGGGCGATGGCCGTGATCAGGTGATCACCTTCACCACCAACGTCGAGGACGTGGTGATCGCGGGGGCCGAAAACCCGATCCGCGTGGTCCGCGATGAGACCGGCGAGCCCTCGCCTTACGTCCATGTTCGCGCCGGGCTTGAGGCGCTGATCGACCGCAAGACCTTCTACCGGATGATCGAGCTTGGCGAGGCGCACGAGGTCGAGGGCATCGACACGTTCGGCGTCTGGTCCTCGGGCACGTTCTTCCCGATCATCCCCGTGGCGGAACTGGAGGGGTAAGCGCTCGCGGATTGGCCGTTTGGGCATCGCGGCGGCGTTGCGGCCTTGATCCCGCGCGGGGCAGGGTTGCAACCGCCCGTTGCGGTCGCAATCCGCGCGCCTACCATGCCGCGCAGAGCACCCCGCCCTACCCGTAATCCGGTGCCCGGCCTTGCATCCGCGCCATTACCGTTTCCACCTGATCGGCTGCGCCCAACAGCGCCGCCTGCAATTCCGCCTCCAGCCGCAGCCCCTCGTCGCTGCGGTTCGACCAGAGCGTATCGACCAGCCGTTTGGCCGCGCGCACAGCGTCCGGGGATTGGCCGGCAAGCTCCTGCGCGAACGCCGTCGCCGCCGCGTGGGGATCGTCTGCCAGCCGCGTCACCAGCCGCTCGTCCAGCGCCTCCTCGCCGGTCATGACCCGCGCTGTCATGATCAGCGCCTTGGCCCGGTCGGCGGGCATCAGCCGGGGCAAGCTCAGCGAGATCCCCATATCCGGGATCAGGCCCCACTTTGCCTCCATGATCGACAGTCGCGCCGCCGGCGCGGCAATACGGAAATCGGCGGCCAGCGCCAGTTGCATCCCGGCCCCGAAACAGACCCCGTCGATGGCCGCGATCACCGGAACGGGCAGGTCAGCGAGCGCCTTGGCCGGGGCCTGAAAGCGGTTTGCGCCGTTCCTTGACGCCAGCATCTCGGCTTTCACCGCGTCGAGGTTGCCGGCAAACCCCATCAGCACCGCGGTATCCATACCGGCGCTGAAATCGCCGCCTGCGCCCGACAGCACCACGGCGCGCAGCCCCGGCTCCTGCGCCAGCCGAGCGCACGCCGCCAGCAGCGCGTCGAGCATGTCCAGCGTCACGGCGTTCTTCTTTTCGGGGCGGTTCAGGCGCAGTTCGGCGACCGGGCCCTCTTGGGTGCGGATCTCGACAGGGTCGGACATGGGGCCTCCTTTGGCGGATGACCGCAAGGGAAGACGCCTCGCCGCGCGCGGTCAAGCCTGACCGCGCGTCGCATTGTCTGGGCCGGATCAGTTCAGGGGCAGCGGGTGGCGCGCGTCGCCCCACCCGGTGGTGCTGGTGCGCGCGCGGATGAACATCTGATCTGTGGCTTCGGGCAGGGTCACGCCCGACAACGACCTGGTGAACGGTTGCTCGTTCACATGCGGATGGGCAAGGATGCGGGTTCCGATCACGGTGCCGTCGGCCCGTTCCACCCGCCATCCGTCGGCGTAATCCTCCCAGCCGGTATCGCC
This sequence comes from Rhodobacteraceae bacterium CG17_big_fil_post_rev_8_21_14_2_50_65_11, assembly GCA_002783145.1. GTDB lineage: Bacteria > Pseudomonadota > Alphaproteobacteria > Rhodobacterales > Rhodobacteraceae > Nioella. The sequence continues at coordinate 8,300 of PFEX01000017.1, forward strand.
ATGTTCCAGCGTCACCGAGACGCGCCAGCCGGTGCCGGCTTCAGTCGCCTCTGCGGCGAGGATGCGGGCGGGATCGGCACGGGCGGCGACGCCGAGAAGACCCAGGCCGAGAAGAGTCAGACCGAGAAGACCCAGGCCGGGACGGGTCAGGCCGAGAAGAGTCAGGCCGGGACGGGTCAGGTGGGGACGGGTTAGGCCGGGACGGGTCAGGTGGGGACGGGTCAGAAGGATCGCAAGATGTTTCATGCTGCGAGGCTCGCACGGGGCGGGCGGCATGTCACCTGACACTCGCGTGAGCGATCATACCCGTGGCGAACCCACCAGAACCCGGCGCGACTGCGAGGCGAAGTCGCGCGACCAGACCATCCACGCCACGGCAACCGCAGCGACGATCAGCGCTTCGGCCCCGAGCAGCCACGCCAGCGAGCCAAGCGCGAAGTAAAGCGCCCGCAGCCCACGGTTGAAGTTCATCGCGGCGCGGATGTTGACCTCCGCCGCCTGCATCGCGCGGGGCAGGGCGCTCGGGTCTTCCGGATCGTTGGGGACGGCGGCCATCAAAACGGCGCAATAGCCGAAGAGCCGGCTCGACCAGATGAATTTCAGGAAGGCGTAGAGAAGGAAGATGCCGGTCACGATCAGCTTGACCTCGATCACGGCGGCCAGCGGATCGCCGCGGGTGAAATCCCCGGCGACGCCGATCAGTCGCTCGATGTTGCCGATCAGCGCCAGCAGCCCGCCAAGCGCGATCATCGAGGCGGAGGCGAGGAACGTGGTGCCCTGCTGCAAGCTGCCGAGAATCGTGGCGTCGAAGATGCGCGGCTGGCGCGTGATCATCTCGCGCATCCAGTCGCGGCGGTAGTCTTTCATCAGTATGGTGACGGACGGGCGCGACAGCGCCTCGGCCTCGATCAGCCAGCCAAGCAGCGCCCAGGACGCGAAGGTCAGGGCGACCGCGAGCACGTCGAGCATGGTAAACAGGGCCATCTGGTCGAGGAGAATATGCATAAGACAAGCCTATAGCTGAGGTGTTTTCCTTGCTATAGTGGCAAAATTGGTTATATTTATTTACCAGATAGAGGAGGACGTGCCATGCAAATGCCAGAAACGAACAGGAACGTGCTGTTGGGCAAGGCCCGAATCGTGGCGCGCCTGCGCGATGTGCTGCCGGAGGGGGCGGTGATCGACGCGCCGGAAGAAACCCGCGCCTATGAATGCGACGCGCTGACCGCCTATCGCTGCTCGCCGTTGGCCGTAGTGCTGCCCACCTCGACCGAGGAGGTTGCGGCGGTGCTGCGGATCTGCCGCGAGGAAAGCGTTCCGGTGGTGCCGCGCGGCGCGGGCACGTCGCTCGCCGGGGGGGCTGCCGACCGCCGACAGCGTGATTCTCGGCGTGGCGCGGATGACCGAGGTGCTGGACACCGATTACGACAACCGCATCATCCGGGTGCAGACGGGGCGCACCAACATCTCCGTCACCGGCGCGGTGGAGGAGGACGGGTTCTTCTACGCGCCCGACCCGTCGTCGCAACTGGCCTGCGCCATCGCGGGCAACATCGCAATGAATTCGGGCGGCGCGCATTGCCTCAAATATGGCGTCACGACGAACAACCTGCTGGGCGTCACCATGGTTCTGATGGATGGCACGGTGGTCGAGATCGGTGGCGCCCATCTGGACAACGCGGGCTACGACCTTCTGGGGCTGATCTGCGGATCGGAAGGCCAGCTTGGCGTCGTGACCGAGGCGACGCTGCGCATCCTGCGAAAGCCCGAGGGTGCGCGGCCGGTGCTGATCGGCTATGACAGCAACGAGGTTGCGGGGCAGTGCGTGTCGGACATCATCAAGGCCGGTGTGCTGCCGGTGGCGATCGAGTTCATGGACCGCCCCTGCATCCGCGCGACCGAGGCGTTTGCCCATGCGGGCTACCCCGATTGCGAGGCGCTGCTGATCGTGGAGGTGGAAGGCTCGGATGCCGAGATCGACGCGCAGCTTGGCGTGATCAGCCAGATCGCGCGCAAGCACAACCCGGTCGAGCTGCGCGAAAGCCGCTCGGCCGAGGAAAGCGCGCGGATCTGGCTGGGCCGCAAATCGGCTTTCGGTGCGATGGGGCAGATCAACGATTACATGTGCCTCGACGGCACCATCCCGGTCAGCGCGCTGCCGCGCGTCCTGCGCCGGATCGGCGAGATGTCGAAGGACTATGGCCTCGATGTGGGCAACGTGTTCCATGCCGGGGACGGCAACATGCACCCGCTGATCCTGTTCAACGCCAACACCCCGGGCGACCTTGAGAAATGCGAGGCGTTCGGCGCCGATATCCTCAAGCTCTGCGTCGAGGTGGGCGGCTGCCTGACCGGCGAGCATGGCGTCGGAATCGAGAAACGCGACCTGATGGGCACGCAGTTTTCCGATGAAGACATGGTCGTGCAGATGCGGGTGAAGGACGTTTTCGACCCCGATTGGTTGCTGAACCCGGCCAAGGTGTTTCCGCTGTCGGCTTCGGAGTCGCACAGGGCTGCGCAAAGCGAAGTCGCCGCCTGACGGCGGCGATCCGGCGGGGGCCAGCCCCCGCACCCCCGAGGTATTTTTACCAGGATGAAGAAAGGGCGCTTGCCATGCTGAGCCCAAGGGATGAACGCGATGTGAGCGCGGCGGTGGCGGCTGCCGAAGGACCTTTGAGGATCTTCGGTGGCGCGACCCGGCAGATTGGCAACACGGTGGTCGGCGAGGGGCTTTGCACCGCCGGGCTGGCGGGGATCGAGCTATACGAACCCGGCGCGCTGACCATCGTGGCCAGTGCGGGGACGCCGCTGGCCGAGATAGAGGCGGTGCTGGCTGCGGAAAACCAGCGGCTGCCGTTCGAGCCGTCTGATATGCGCGGGCTGCTTGGGACATCCGGTGATCCGACGATCGGGGGCGTGGTGGCGGCCAACGTCTCCGGCCCGCGGCGCATCCAGGCGGGGGCGTGCCGCGATTCGCTGATCGGCGTGCGGTTCGTGGACGGGCGCGGCACCGTGATCAAGAATGGTGGTCGGGTGATGAAGAACGTCACCGGCTACGACCTGGTGAAGCTGATGGCGGGCAGCTACGGCACGTTGGGCGTGCTGACCGAAGTCGCCTTCAAGGTGCTGCCGGGGGTCGAGACGCGGGCCAGTGTGTTGATCAGCGGCTTGACCGATGCGCAGGCCGTGGCGGCGATGTCTCAGGCGCTCGGGTCGCCTTTCGAAGTGTCGGGCGCGGCGCATTTGCCGATTGGCGAGGTCGGTCTGCCGCTCACGATGCTGCGGCTGGAGGGCTTTGCCGACAGCGTCGCCTACCGGGCGGGCAAGCTGACGGAGCTGCTTTCCGGGGCCGGTGAGATCTCGGTCGAGACCGACCCGGAGCGGGTGCGGGCGATGTGGCAGGAGCTGCGCGATGTGGCCCCGTTCCACGGGCGCGCGGGCGATGTCTGGCGCGTCTCGGTGAAGCCGTCTGACGGGCCGGGGATCGCGGCGCGCACGGGGGGGGAGCTGTTTTATGACTGGGGCGGCGGGCTGATCTGGGTGCTGCTGCCGGAGGGCACGGATTTGCGCGCACGGCTGGGCGATTTCGCTGGCCATGCGACGCTGATCCGGTCGAGCGTGGAGAACAAGGCGCGGTTTTCGGTGTTTCAGCCCGAACCGGCGCCGGTGGCGGCGCTCTGTGCCGGATTGCGCCGGCAATTCGATCCGAAGGGCATTCTCAATCCGGGGGTCATGGGCTGATGCAGACGTTTTTTACCGACGAGCAATTGCAGGACCCGGGCCTTGCGCGGTCGAACGAAATTCTGCGCAATTGCGTGCATTGCGGCTTTTGCACCGCGACCTGCCCGACCTACCAGGTTCTGGGCGACGAGTTGGACAGCCCGCGGGGGCGGATTTACCTGATCAAGGACATGCTGGAAAACGACCGGCCGGCGGATGAAAAGACCGTCAAGCATATCGACCGATGCCTGTCCTGCCTCGCTTGCATGACGACCTGCCCCTCGGGCGTCCATTACATGCATCTGGTGGACCATGCGCGCGAATACATCGAGCAAACCTACCGCCGGCCGCTGATGGACCGGCTGCTGCGCTGGACGCTGTCGAAGATCATCCCCTATCCGGGGCGCTTCCGGCTGGCGCTTCTGGGTGCCAAGATCGGGCGGCCCCTTGCGGTCCTGATGCCCGACGCGCGGCTGAAGGCGATGCTGGCGATGGCGCCAAAGACGATCCCGCCGGTCAGCCGCAATGACGATCCGCAGGTGTTCCCGGCGATCGGCGAACGAAAGAAGCGGGTGGCGCTGATGACGGGCTGCGCGCAGAAGGCGCTCAACACCGATATCAACGATGCGACGATCCGGCTGTTGCGGCGGTTGGGGTGCGAGGTTGTCGTGGCCAGGGGACAGGGCTGCTGTGGGGCGCTCACGCATCACATGGGCAAGGTCGATGAAAGCCATGCCTCGGCGGCGCGCAACATCCGCGCGTGGAAAGCCGAGATGGACGGCGACGGGCTCGATGCCATCGTTATCAACACCAGCGGGTGCGGCACGACGGTGAAGGACTACGGACACATGTTCCGAAACGAGCCGCTCGCCGGGGAGGCGGCAGCGGTGTCCGGCCTGGCGATGGATGTCTCGGAATTGCTGATGCAGCTCGACCTGCCGGAGGGGGACGACAAGCACCTGACGGTAGCCTATCACGCCGCCTGTTCGCTGCAACACGGCCAGAAGATCAAGACCTATCCCAAGGACTTGCTGAAACGGGCGGGGTTCAAGGTGGTAGAGCCCGCCGACAGCCACCTGTGCTGTGGCTCGGCTGGCACATACAACCTGTTGCAACCCGAGATTTCCGCGAAGCTGAAGGATCGCAAGGTGCGCACGCTGGAGGCGAAGACCCCCGATGTCATCGCGGCCGGCAATATCGGCTGCATGATGCAGATCGGTGGCGGCACCGAGGTGCCGGTCGTGCACACGGTGGAACTGATCGACTGGGCGACCGGCGGGCCGCGACCGTCGGCACTGGACGCTGGCGGCTGAAGGCAAGCAGGCGGTGCCGATGCTGCGCTGAGGGTGCGACCCCTGGCGAAGGGGCCTTGCGTGCCCCGAACGGCAGCGGTCACGAAGGTCTGTTCTGCGGATCTTCTGTCAAAAAACCCACGCTTGATTGACGCGTGTCCCGCTGATTCGAGTCCGACATTGAGCGGGCGGATGGGCGATGATCCGGGCGACCGGGTCACGAAACGTTGCCAGCGTTGGTCTACGAGTTTTCACCGGAGGACCGCATCCCACAGGATCACCTGCTTCGACCCATTGATCGGTTTGTCGACTTGCGCAGCATTCGCGCCCATCTTGCCGGTTTCTACAGCGATAGAGGCCGATCGTCGAACACGTCAGGGTGCCGGGTAAACGCAGCCTGATCGACAGCAGCCAGGATCGTCAGACGGTCTGCGAGTTGGTGCGGGCGCAGCTTTCCGACCAGACCGATGCCGCGCGCACGGCGCGTCCGCTCGGCGCGCAGGCCGGGAACCTTCCGGGCTTGTGGCCTTGCCCGAAAAAGGCGTGAGATCAATCTCTTGCACTGTCCTCAATCCCGAGGTCGCGGGCCCAATCAGGACCAATCGGAAACGATACGACCGTCCGAGATCTCGATCCGCCGGGAACAGGCGGCGGCGATCTTGTCGTCATGGGTCGAGATCAGGAACGTCGTGCCCGCAGCGCGATTGATTTCCGCCAGCAGGTCCATGACCTGCCTGGCGGAGGCGCGATCAAGGTTTCCTGTCGGCTCGTCGGCGAGGATGAGTGCGGGATCGTTCATCAGGGCGCGCGCGACCGCCACGCGCTGTTTCTGGCCGCCGGAAAGCTTGGTGGTTCTGTAGCCGACTCTGTCGGCCAGCCCTACCCGATCTAGCAATTCGCTGGCGCGGCGCCGCGCGGCGGGGCGTTCGTGTCCATCCCGAACCGCGCTGGGGAACATGACATTCTCAAGCGCGGTAAAATCCGGCAGCAGATTGTGAAACTGGAACACGAAGCCGATATGGCGGTTGCGAAACGCGGTCAGCGTCGCGTCGTCGGCCGTGAACAGATCTTCGCCGAGCATTCGGAACTGCCCGGAACTGGGGCGCAGAAGCGTGCCAAGGATGTTCAGGAGCGTGCTCTTTCCAGACCCGGATGCCCCGACCAGTGCGGTCATCTCCCCCGATTGAAGGCTGAGGTCGAGGCTTCTGAGAACGTGTGTCGCGGTCTCGCCTGACCCGAAGGTCTTGGTAAGATTGCGGAGTTGCAACAAGGCATCGGCTGGCTGCAAGGCTGTCATTGACCGATGGCCTCGACCGGGTCGATCCGCGAGGCCGCACGGGCGGGCAGGATCGCGGCCAGTGTCGCGGCGAGCGTGGTCAGCGCAATCCCCAACCCGATCGAGCCTTGTGCCACGTCGATCGGCAATTGGCCGGACTGAACATCCTCGATCGCGGGGAACGGAACGAGGCTGACAAGGCCAAGCACGCCGCCCGCGACCCCGCCGATCACGCCGATGAGCATGCCCTGGATCACGAAGACGACAACGATGAACCCCTGCGTCGCGCCCATGGCGCGCATGATCCCGATCTCGGGGCGACGCCGGTAGGTTGTCAGCATCAGCGATGAGGCGATGCCGATCACGATGGTCAACATTGCGAAACTCTTGAGCACCAGCCCGGTGCGGGCCTGTGCGACCAGCGCGTCGAAAAGTTGCTCCGAGGTCTCGGTCCAAGGAGTCGCAGTCAACCCGGTCGTGGCCTCGATGCGCGCCGCGGTGCGCTCTGCCGTGTTGAAATCCTCCAGCCGGATTGCAATGCGCGAGACCCTGTTGGGACTGTCGAATAGCGTGCGTGCGGTGGTGAGGGCGATGAAGGCCGCCGCCGCGTCGATCTGACCCGCCCCGATCCGGAACACGCCGCCGACGGTCAGCGTGACGCTGTTGCCGGTGTCGCCCCGAAGCATGACGGTTCGCCCCACCGACAGGCCCAAATCGTCGGCCAGCGTCGCCCCGATCATCAAGGTCTCGCCGGTCAGACGCGCCGTCCCGGCCTGCATGGCGCGGTCGAATCGGATGATCGCGTTCAGCCGGTCCGGTTCCAGCCCCGTGACCGACACGCGCTGGACCCGCCCGCCCCGAATGAGCACGCCGCCCTCTGTCACTTCAAGCGCCGCCCTGGCGACGCCCGGCATCGTTTCGATCAGGTCACGCAAGGGACCGGCATCGAGCATGCCGGTATCACGACGGGTGGACCGCTGCCGCGCGACCAAAGCCGTTTCTCCCGCGTAGGGGGCAAGCAGCGGCAGATCGGCATCGGAGGCCTCGACTGTCACATGGGCGAGATTTCCGAGTGTGCGATTGACC
>PFEX01000161.1:0-147 GCA_002783145.1 Rhodobacteraceae bacterium CG17_big_fil_post_rev_8_21_14_2_50_65_11
CACCTTGTCGACCCCCAGCCCATAGCCGTCGGCCTTGACGACCGCCGCCGTTTCGACGCCGGTCTTCGCGTCCAGCGCCGCCCAGTTCGCGGCGAGCGCGTCAAGGTCGATATCAAGCAATCCGGTTCCCATGGTGCCCTGAGTGGC
>PFEX01000161.1:189-4532 GCA_002783145.1 Rhodobacteraceae bacterium CG17_big_fil_post_rev_8_21_14_2_50_65_11
CGCGGCGCCGCGATCCGGCCGGGTCAGTCGCAGGATACGGGCACGAAACCACAGGCCTCCCGGTAGTGTTTCAACAGCCGTTGCAGCCCGATCTTCAGCACGATCTTGCCCGACCGCGCCGACCAGCCCAATCGCTTTTCCGCCGATTCCAGCCCCTCGAGGAAACAGCACACCCGCAGCACCACGTCCGACAGCCCCGGCCCGAGGTCGTCGAGCGCGCGGGTCACCCGGTCGCGCGCCGCACGCGGGCCTTGCGCCATGCCGCCATCGGCAAAGCCCGATCCGCGGTCGCCGCCGGTCAGGAACCTTTCCCAGTTCTGCGCCACACGCGGACCCATCTGCGCGCGCTCGAAATCCTCGCGCAGCTTTTCGGCGGCCTGTACGAGGTCCATGGTCAGGAAGGGCTTGCCATCGCTGCCCTTGCGCCGCGCCAGCGCCGCCAGCGGCGACTCCGCCAGGTTGACCCGCATCTTGCGGATCTTGCCATCGTCCTGTTCGACGGCGCGTTCGCCCCAGAGCTGGTGCTGAGCAAGAAACGGCGTAGCGGCCTCGGCCAGTTCCATCGGCGCCTGCCGCCGCTTTCGATCCTCCTCGATCAGGCGCTTCAGCGCCGATTTGCCCGCCTCGGTGATCTCATAGGTGCTGACCCGGCCCTGGCTGGCGGTGCGGATCCAGTCCTTCAGTGCGAAGGCCTGCGCCACCTTGCGGTCGAGCACGGCGGTGCGGGTCTGGCTGCCATCGCTGCCAACGCGCAGCACGATGGCCTTGTCCATGTCCTGCGCCAGCACCAGCGTTGCCGCCTTTTCACAAAGGCGGCGCAGGATGCGGCGGGCTTCCCGGTTGACGGTGGTCTCGTCCGACACAAGGGGCGGCCTGATGGGTGCTGTCATGGGAGAGTGCTCCTTGATTTGGTTAACTGTTTCTGGTCCGGACACGAGATACCCTTGCAGCGCGGTCAGCGCCTCGTCGATCAACGGGTCGTCGCGGCGGGCTTCCACCGCGCGCACCCGGCGCGCGATGGTCGACGGGGCACAGCCCCGGTTGCGGGCGATATCGCGCAAGGATTGCCCCCGACCGACGTGATCGAGGTAGTTTCTTGCGTTTTCGGGCAGCCAGCCGGGAAATCCCGACCTCGTGCCGCTGCGGGTCAAATCTGTCGTCATCCTTCGCCTCCGGGCGCTTGTCCTGTGGATAAGCCCCGTAAGCCTTTGAGAGGATTGATTACTGATTGGTTAAAATTGCCAATTTTTAGCCTAAATTGTTTCTAATCTGTAAACAGATGGCCGGGGTGCGCGCGCGCCCTGCCCGATCGGCGCAACACCCCGCGAAACCGGCGCAACATGGCACGACGACTCACTCTGACCAGGATACTGCGACATGACCGACCGCCACGATGACCTCGCCACGCTGACCCGCCCGCGCCTGTTGGTGCAGGCCGCACGTTTCGGCGCCGACGCCCTTCTTCAAAAGGGAAAGCCCGGCCCGCGCCGCGCGCTGGACCGCTTGCTATCTGAAGAATCCGAGGAAGAACGCAAACGCAAGGACGGCGAGGCCGGTTACTCGCCCCGCCGCCATGTCGATCTGCTGATCGCGTTGATTGTCGTGGCCCAGACCGCACAGGGGGTCTGAGCGCAGCCGGTCACGAAAACGCGTCTGGCATGCCTTCCTTGCGCTTGGCGATATAGGCTTTCAGCGCCTCGTCGATGGCCGGGTCCAGCATCGGCTGCTGGTAATCGGCCAGCAGCTTGCGCACCCGCGCATTGGCCAGCGTCGCGGTATCGCGGCTGCCCTCCTCGGCCCAGGTTTCATAGGGCTTGTAATCCAGCACGTCCGAGCGCCAGAAGGCCGATTTGAAATTGGCTTGAGTATGCTCGCAGCCAAGGTAGTGCCCGCCCGGCCCCACCTCGCGCATCGCACCCATCGCCTGCCCGTTCTCGTCGTGCTGAACCCCTCTGGCCAGATGATGCAGCGCGCCAAGCTGATCTGCATCCATCACGAATTTCTCGAAACTGGAGACCAGCCCGCCCTCCAGCCAGCCGCAGGCATGCAGCATGAAGTTGACACCGGCCAGCAGGCCGACATTCAGCGAATTGGATGTCTCGTAGGCGGCCTGCGCATCGGGCAGCTTGGAGCCGTTGAACGACCCCGCAGAGCGGTAAGGCAGCCCCAACCGCCGCGCCAGTTGGCCGGCGCCATAGGTGATCTGCGCCGCCTCCGGCGTGCCGAAGGTGGGGGCGCCGGAATTCATGTCGATGGAGGTCACGAAGGCCCCCATGATCACCGGCGCGCCGGGCCGGACCAGCTGGCTGTAGGCGACGCCGGCCAGCACCTCGGCCAGAACCTGTGTCAGCGTGCCCACGACCGAGACCGGCGCCATCGCACCGCCGACGATGAAGGGCGAGATGATCGCCGCCTGGTTATGGGCCGCGAAATGTTCCAGCGCCCCCATCATGACGCTGTCGAAGGTCAGCGGAGAGTTGATGTTGATCAGCGAGGTCATCACCGTGTTGTCCTCGACGAATTGTTCGCCAAAGAGGATCTTGGCCATGTCGATGGAATCGACGGCGCGCGAGGGTTCGGTGACCGACCCCATGAACGGCTTGTCCGACAGCGACATGTGCGCGTAGAGCATGTCGAGATGACGCTTGTTGACCGGCACGTCGGTCGGCTCGCACACCGTTCCGCCGGAATGGTGCAGCCATTTCGACATGTAGCCCAGCTTCACGAAATTGCGGAAATCCTCCATCGTCGCGTAGCGCCGCCCGCCTTCCATGTCATGCACGAAGGGCGGCCCGTAGACCGGGGCGCAGACAAGATTGCGCCCGCCGATCACCACCGAGCGGTCCGGGTTGCGGGCGTGCTGGGTGAATTGCGACGGTGCGGTGGCGCACAGTTTGCGCGCCAGCCCCCTGGGCAGGCGCACCCGTTCGCCCTCGACCATCGCGCCGGCCTCGCGCCAGCGGTCCAGCGCGGCGGGGTTCTCGACGAAATTGACGCCGATCTCTTCCAGCACGGTTTCGGCATTGGCCTCGATGATCTCCAGCGCTTCTTCGCTGAGGATGTCGAGGTTGGGGATCTTGCGCTCGATGTACTTCGCGGTTTCGATGCTGATCGCGCTGCGTTCGGCGCGCCGCGCCGCACCGCCGCCACCGCGTCCCCGCCGCCGGCTGGTTGAAGCGTCATTCATTGCGTGTCGTCCTCTCTCAAGGGGGGGTGTTGGACGAGTGATACAAAGCTGTCGCGGCCTGCCGCCGATTGTATGCGGCGGAAACGAGGTAAAAGCGACACCCTCACGCGGTGTTGCGCCAATTCGGCGGGGTCGCGGCCGGAATCGGGGCCTGCCCCTTGCGCATGCGGCAGGCGGTCTTTAGCGCCTGACCGGGCAAGGAGGTGGCGATGCCCCACGATCACACCTGTCCCGACGCATGCGGCTGCGGCCATGACCACGGGCCGCAAACAGGCCCCCGCCCACCGGTGGCCACAGCGCCGCCCCCGTGGCGGCCAGCGGGGGTCGTGCGCGCCGTCGCGCTCGGCGTCTTCCGGCGCGCCGGCCAGATCGTCTGCGCTCCGGTTTACGGCGATGCCGGCCCGATCATCGGCTGGTGCCCCTTGGGTGGACCCGTCGCTTTTGGCGAACACGCCGCCGACGCCCTGCCCCGCGCGATCCACGAGAGCACCGGACAGGACATCGCCGATATCGCCCTGCTTGGCGTTCTGGAGAACCTCTACACCCATGAAGGCGCACCGGGTCACGAGATCGTCTTCGCCTTCAGCGCCCGCTTTACCAACCCCGATATCTACACCGCCGACGCGCTCGCGGTCACGCAAGACGGCCACGCGGACGAAGCCAAGTGGATCCCGCTGGCCAAGGCGCGCGCTGGCCGCCTCCGCCTGATGCCCGCCGGACTGACCGATCTTCTGCCCGAATAGGCGCCGCGCCATGCCAATCGCGCTTGCACAGCGCGCCCCCCGCGCCTATTGGCAGGCCATGACGACAGACATGCACGACCGCCTCCTGATCATCGACTTCGGCAGCCAGGTGACGCAGCTTATCGCCCGCCGCCTGCGCGAGTTGAACGTCTATTGCGAAATCCACCCTTACCAGAAAGTGACCGATGCCTTCCTTGCGTCGTTTGCGCCCAGGGCCGTGATCTTTTCCGGCGGACCCGACAGCGTGGCGCGCGCAGGCAGCCCGCGACCGCCGCGCTCGGTCTATGACCTCGGCGTGCCGATCCTCGGCATCTGTTATGGCCAGCAGGTGATGATGCAGGATCTCGGCGGCACGGTGGAGGCAGGCGGCGCGGCCACCGCCGAGTTCGGCCGCGCCTGGGTGACGCCCGCCC